>JBFHXJ010000124.1:0-9063 GCA_041598995.1 Woeseiaceae bacterium
GGCTGTATGGGTTGTTGTCCGGTGACGGGGATGGCCGTGAAATACCCCGATCTGGTGTCGAGCATGATTCTTTACTGGCCGGTCGGCGGTGCGCATTTTCGTATCCGGGGACACGGCCGATTCGCCACGCACCTAGAAATGGTCGAGAAAGAGGGTCTTGCAGGCGTCGTCAAGCTCGCGAAAGAAACCGATGTCGGGTTCGGCAAGGATCCACGCATCGGGCCGTGGGCTCCGGTCATTCGCAGCGATCCGGCCTTTGCCGAGCAATATGCAGCGTTGAATGTCGACGGTTACAGGAACATCGTCGAGAGCATGTCACGGACGCTGATCGACAGGGACACGGCACCGGGCGCGGAGCCGGAGGAGTTGATGCAGCTGAACATTCCAACGCTGATCATACCCGGCAAGGACCAGGCGCACGCAACCTCGGCCGCGCGTTATCTCGAGGAATGTCTGCCCGCATCTGAATACTGGGAGGTGCTGCCTGACGAGCAGACCGAGTCGAACGTCCCGGCGCGTCTCATCGCGTTTCTCGACCAGCATTGATTGCCTGACTGCCTGAGCAGCAGTCCGCGCGTCTCAGGCGATGCGCTCCAGCGTAGAGGAGTGAAATACCGATTCGATCGCCGGTGGTTCTTTCAGAATGCCCTGCGCGGTCGCATGCCCGATCAGGTTTTCCAGCACCGCACGGTTCGGCGCGATCCCGTAGGGAAGCGGGTCGCCGATTTTCTCCATGATCCGCAGGTGCAGTTTGTCCACGGAGGTCAGGTCGTCGAGTGCCTCTGCACGAAGACGTTCGAGATACAGGATCTTTGATTCGACAAAGGCATCGAATACCGCGGTGACCACTTCGGGATATGCATCGATGGTTTCGTCCCGAATGACGACGAGATGATTAATCGGGTAGTGTCCGCGGTTCTCGAACGCTGCGAACCCGGCCTCGTCTGCGTTCGCGATCACAGGCTGGATGTCGGGATCGTCGGTCTTGATGTTGATTGCCGCGGTGAGGTCGCCACTGGCGAGCAGTTCGTCTATCGTCTTGCCGGGTTCGATCGATACCACGTTCGGCGGCGCAACGTAGGCCTCGACGTGCTCGTCGCCAGACAGCACCCAGGTGACTTTGCGGAGATCGACGCCGTACTCCTCGGCCAGGATGCTGCGTGCCCAGACCCCCGTCGTTACCGTGTAACCACGATTGACGCCAACGCGTTTGCCTTCGAGCTCCTTCGGGTCACGGATCGGTGATCTCGCGTGATGCAGGATTGCCCCGTGGTGGAATGCCCGCACCAGGAAAATCGGCAGTGCCGTAAAACGCACGCCGTGCTCGCGGGCGCAGAGGTAAGTAGTCAGCGCCATTTCACAGACATCGAACTCGAGATCTCGCACCATGCGGCGAAACGCCCGCGGCAGCACCGGAACCTCCTCGAATTCGAACGTAAAGCCCGCCGGGGTGACGGTACCGTCCTTGAGCGCAGCGTTGTTGCCCTGTGTGCGCGTCACGGTTTTCAGTTTCGGTATCGTCATGTCTTGTCTCAATTTTGCGCCTGAGATTTGCCCGCTTCGACTGGCGACATGTCTCTGAAGACCAGGGACTTGATTGTCACGGGCACCGTTCCGGACGGCATTCTGATGCGACCGAGATCCACGAAATCAAAATCCCACAAGGCCAGGCCGTCAATGACCAGAATTTCATTGTCGATGGCAAGTTCCTCGCGCAGGATGAAGCCGAGGTTCATCGCGATATCGGCGTCGAGAATGATGTAGAGCGGTTTACCGCGACTGATGCGACTGGCGAGTGCGCGGCGAATACCCTCCGCAAGTCCGACGATGCGCCGTCGTTCCGGACTTCCCTCCCAGTGAATCGCCAGCACCATGTCCGCGTCGGTGGTGTCGAAGTCGAACAATTCCATATGCCCGGCAATCGCGCCGGCCAGCTGATCGACGTCGAATTCGTCGGTGAACGGAAAGTCGGGCCGAACGACCTGTATATTGCGCCGCGGCAGAAGCGAGCCGGCATCGCTGATATAGCCGGTGTTGCCGCTGACCTGGGCAGTAAACTCCGAGCCGCCGAGGGCGGTCGAGCGGATCCCCTGGCTGTCCTGCAACAATTCCCATGGCAGTTCGCCGGCATCCGACTTGCGGCGCAGCGCTTTACCGAGGCGCAGGCCGAGGTCGCCGAAATCGCGTTGCTCGCGATCGTAGACAAACTCGGCGACGCCGCCGGAGAACACGATGCTGTCGACATTATCCAGGTGCGAGATCGGATCCGTCAGGTAGAGCGCCATGATGTCCGGCGGCGGTTCGGGATCGGTAAGGGCCGTGACAAGAATGTCGGCCATGGACTCCGCGATCGCATCGAGATTTGCGTCGCTCGCCACGTCACCCACACGCCATGCCAGGCCGACCCGTGCCGCATGTGCCTGCCCGGCAGGCTCCAGGCGTTCGATCCGCATGTCATCGTCGACTGCGATCAGGCGGGCGCCGACGTGAATGGCCGCGGTCGAAAGGACTTTGCCTTTTTCGATGACGCTGAGCTTGCTCGTGCCACCGCCTATGTCCACGTTCAACGTGCGCTCGTCCCGGTCGTACGAAGCTTGCACGGCGCCGGACCCGTGCGCTGCAAGCATTGCTTCCATGTGATGGCCGGCCGCCGCGCAAACCAGCTCACCGCAGGTTTCGGAGAGGACCCGGGTGATGCGCTCCGCATTCTCCCGCCGGAGTGCCTCGCCGGTCAGTATGACCACGCCGGTGTCGATATCCTTCGGGTGCACGCCGGCCGCCTGATAGGCATCGTCGATCAGTGCGCCGAGGGCACGTTCGTCGATATGCAATTCGTCGCGGTACGGCGTCAGGCTGATCGGCGACTCGAACAGGGTCTCCCGGTCGACCACGAGGTAACGTGTGGACAAGTCGACGGCCTGGCGCTGCAGGTGCATGCGCGAGAAAAGGATCTGGGTGCCGGCCGAACCAATGTCTATGCACACACTCCAAAGGGTTACGTTTTCCCGCTGCCATAAGGGATGATCCTCGATCGGTCCTTCGTAGTCCGGGCCGATATAGTGGCCGTCCGGCGTGTGATCCGGATCCGGGTGGTAATGAGGGTGGTGCACCTGTTTTGGGTCGGTATCGTCGGGCTTCATGACTGTGCGGTTGCGGGCCGGATAGCTGCTATGATACCCGCACAAAACACAACCTTGCTCAGGTGCATCAAAAGCACAGCACAAGCACCGTCAGGAAGGGAAAGTGAAGGCGAAATTCGGCGAAACGCTACGAATCGCGGTGATTACGGCTGTCATGCTGCTTACAGCGCTTGCAGGACAGGCGCAGGGCCCGTTTCCACCGGGCGAAGCGCGGGATACGGTCATCATCGCTTGCAGCCAGTGCCATGTGCTGACCCGCATCACCGATAATAATCTAAACGCCGAGCAATGGGAGTTCACGCTGTATGACATGATCGCGCGCGGAGCTCCGGTCCACGAAAACGACGTTGACAACGTACGGCGTTACCTGATCGACAACTTCGCGACGAACAAAAGGTAGTTAGCAAATGCGCGATTTAATCGGAAACTTGTTGCACGCGAGGATATCGAGACGTGGCTTCGTCGGTGGCATGCTGGCGGCGAGCTTTAGTGCCACGGCGGCCGAGTCTGCGTTGCAATCGGTCGCGCCACTCTTGAGCGCAGCCAATGTGCCCCCGGATTCAACACGCACGGTGACCGGAACGGGTGCCGACTTGTTGCTGCAGCAGCTGCTGGAAACCGACGCCGAATTCCTGTTCGTGACGAACGGCTCCGGCCTTGGTCCTGTCTGCGACGCGCTGGTCGACCACCCGGAGCTTCAGTTGATCCAGACGACCCACGAGGGACAGCTCGTCGCGATTGCCGATGGCTATGCCAAGGCCTCGGGCAAGACCGCTTTCGGCATGTTCAGCCGGGTCGGGCTGCCGCATGCATCGTCCAACATGTACAACTCGATGAAGGACAGAACGCCGCTGGTGCTTTTCAGCGATCACGCGGACCCGGACCGCCAGGGGACGGACAGCCACGAAGACCTCGACGACTGGCTCGCCGCGGTCGAGCCCTACACCAAGTGGCGCTGGAAAGTCGAGGAGCCAGACAGAATCGCCGAATGGGTGCGCAAAGCATACAAAGTCGCAGGCGTGATTCCGGGCGGGCCGGTGCACGTGAGGATCTCGCGCGAGCACCTGTACCAAGACAACCTCAGGGCAAAAATTTATTCCCGCGCTGCGCTGAATATTCCGATGGAATTGCGGCCCGTCCAGAGTGAGGTGGAACGCGCGGCTAAAATCCTGCTCGAGGCATCGTCGCCGCTTCTGTACGTCGGACCGGAAGTCAGCCAGTCAGGCGCTCGCGCTGCGCTCGTCGAGCTGGCCGAGCTGCTTGCGATCCCGGTGACACAACACCGCAGCTTTTTTGCGGATTTTCCGAATTTCCATCCGCTGTACATCGGCGAGCTGCCCGCGGTGCAGAGCTACCTGCAGATGTACCCACACCCGATAGACTGTTTCCTGAATTTCGGCGCGCGTTTTCCGTTGCGAAGAAAAAATTTCACCGATGGCATGCCGGTTATTCATGCGAGCGTCGATCCGCATTCGATCGGGCGCGATACGCCGCTCGCCAGCGCGCTGGTCGGTAACCTGCACGAGGTCGCGGTCTCCCTGATCGAGGCGATCAAGGATCTCGCGACGCCTGATCAGATCCGCTCGCGGACCGCCGAGCGCCGCGCCAGCTGCGCGGCGCATACCGCACAGGTGCGCGGCGCACGGGAGCTGGCCGGGCGAAACAGCGGCGGCGAGCCAGTGCCGTGGCAGCGCCTGATGTATGAGCTGAACCGGCAAATGGACCGGGATGCGGTCGTCGTCGAGGAACTGGGCACGGAACACAAGACGCTCAGTTATTTCCCGTTCGCGGACGATGGCAAGATGAAGATCGGCAGAACGGAGGGGCGCGCCCTCGGGTGGGGCGTCGGCGCGTCGGCCGGTGTGAAGCTCGCACTGCCGGACCGTCAGGTCGTTTCCCTGCAAGGGGATGGCGGCTTCCTGTTCGGGCAAACCGATTCGCTGTGGACGATGTCACGTTACGACATCCCGGTCATGACGGTGATTACCAACAATCACAGTTACGAAGAAACGCGCTGGCAGATCATGAACCGAGGCGGGAGGGCAGGCCAGGCCAACAGGGACTACATCTCCTACCTGGGCGACCCGGACGTCGACTTCACGAAACTGGCGTCGGCCTACAACATTCCCGGGGCGGTTGTCAGAAACAGTGAACAATTGGGTCCGGCCATCCGGCAAGGCCTGCGCACGCTCAAGGAAGGCCGGCCTTTCATGCTGGACGTACATATGCGCACGCTCGGCGCTGGCGCGGAATTGTCCTGGTATCCGGACTTCTCGCTGGCCGATCAGCGAACTCGTAAGGTGTGAACAGCAGCAGGACCTTCAGGCTTCTCACCTGTCTGCTGGTCGCAATCGGGCTGGCTTCCTGTCAGCGTGCCGGGGACGAATCACATGCCGGTCCCGCAGACTTCTACGCGGGCAAGAAAGTCAGGTGGATCGTTCCTTACAGCCCGGGCGGTGGCTACGATGAATATGCGCGCCTGCTGTCGCCCTATCTCGAGAAATACACCGGCGCCAGGTTTGACATCGTCAATCTGCCCGGGGCGGGTGGCATGCGGGGCGCGAATGAACTGTTCGAATCGCCACGGGACGGACTGACGGTCGGCCTGATCAATGGCAGCGCACTGGTGACCAATGAGCTGGCCGACGTCAAAGGGGCGATTTACAAAATTGCCGAGTTTGAGTTTCTCGGACGTATCGTTGCCGATACGCACGTATTGGTCGTATCGGAGAAGAGCGGCATCGCATCCTTTGAGCAGATTCTGAGATCGCCGGAAGGCGTCAAGATCGGGGCTACGGGTCTGGGTGGCAGCACTTATGTTGATGCGGTCATTATCAATGAAGCATTCGGTCTTGCCGTCGATATCATTCACGGTTTCGACAGTTCGTCCGTCATCCGGCAGGCGATGCTGCGAGGAAATATTACCGGTGCGTGGGGTTCCTGGGGCAGTGCTGTCGATGCAGTCGACGACGGCCGCAACGTCGTCATTCTGCAAAGCGGCACCGAGCGGGATACGGAACTGTCCGACGTGCCGACCGTATTCGAAATGGCGGACAGGTCGAAGGACCCGGCCCGCACGCGGGCGATCCTGTCTGCGTGGGAATCATTGAATGCCGTGGGCAGGCCGGTGGCGGCTCCGCCCGGGACGCCCGCCGACAAAATTCAAGTCTTGAGAGCGGCTTTCCAGAGCGCAATGCACGATCCCGAATACCTGGCTGACGTCCGTCGGGCCGGCCGCGCGGTCAAATACGCATCGGGTGAGGAAATGCGCGACATTGTCTTGAAGGCGACCAATCTGCAGGAAGACTTGAAGCAACTTTTCGTCAGGGCGATCACCGGCGAGCTGTAACGCCGGACGTAAGCATGATCGAAGCGCTGGTCAGTGGATTCTTGCAGGCGGTCAGCCTGGCGGTGTTTCCCTATCTGCTGGTCGGTGCGTCTTTCGGCCTGTTGATCGGTGTGGTCCCGGGGCTTAGCGGCCACTTCGCAATGGCCATGGTGATTCCTTTTCTCTATACGATGGGACCGGAGGCAGGGATCGCCTTTCTGCTCGGTGCCCATTCGACCGTGGCGCAGGGCGGCGGCCTTACCGCAATCCTGTTCAGCACGCCGGGGACCGGCCAGAATGCGGCAACCCTGCTCGATGGCCCCCCTATGCGCGACAAGGGGCTGGCCGGAATGGCGACCGGTGCGGCCATGGCGTCGTGTTTTCTGGGTGCGCTCTTCGGCGCGATCGCACTGGCATTGCTGATCCCGATACTGCAGGAGGTCGTCCTGTTTTTCGGCCCTCCCGAAATCTTCGTCCTGGCAATTCTCGCATTGACGTTCGTCGCCGTGCTGGGGAGAGGCGATCTGACGAAGAGCCTGATCGCGGGCCTGTCCGGCCTCCTGCTCGCGATGGTCGGCGTAGACAACGTCACCAATCAGGAACGGTTCACCTTCGGGCTGCTCGAGTTGCGTGATGGACTGGCGCTGGTGCCGGTCATTCTCGGATTGTTTGCGGTCGCGGAAATCATTCACCTGTGGACGCGCGGCGCTTACTCCGGAGGAGCAGTCGCGCGCACGCACTCTGCGCGGGAAACGCAGAAACAGATTTTTCAGGGGATCGGGGCCGCGTTCAGCCACTGGTGGCTCGTGCTGCGCTGCAGCGCGATAGGTGCCACCATGGGCCTGATCCCAGGCCTTGGTAGCGCCCCGGCGGCGTTCGTCGCCTACGGCCACGCCAAGCAAACGTCTAAGACCCCGGAGACGTTCGGCAAAGGCAATATCGAGGGCGTGATCGGCTCGGAAGCCGCCAACGATGCGGTCGAAGGCGGCGCACTGGCCTCGACCATTGCCTTCGGCATTCCTGGCAGCTCATCCATGGGAATCCTGCTGGCCGGGTTCTTCATCCTCGGCCTGGAGACCGGGCCCAATATGATCACGTACAACGTCGATATCGTGTTCCTGATGCTGTTCACGATCGTGATCGGTAATCTGATCGGGACCATCATCGGCCTGTTCCTGGTCAATCCGTTGTCGCGGGCCACCGGCCTGCGGGCGTCCATTCTGGTTCCGGTGCTCCTCGTCGTGGTCTTCACGGGCGCATTTGCTGTGCATCGTTCCGGCTTCGACATCGGCGTGGCGATCGTGTTCGGCGTGCTCGGTTACCTGATGAAGGAACTCGGTTACTCGCGGGCCGCGATGCTCATCGGCTTCGTGCTCGGTTTCGCCGTCGAGAAGAATCTGTATCTCGCGCTGCAGTTAGCCGGGCCCTATTTCCTGCTGGACCCGATACCGTTGACGCTGGCGATCATCACACTCGCATTCGTCGCGTATAACGTGCGGGCAATCGTTCGCGACAAGCGCAAGGTCAAGTCCGATGCATGATAATCATCAATCGGCGGACGCAGTTGAACCCGTTGACCACGCACGGGATTCCGGACGGACGACACTGGAATTCTGCTTCATAGCCGTGGTCGGTTTAATCGTAATGGCCGCCTTTGTCGCCGCCCTTGGTTACGAATTCGTATCTGCGAGGACGCCGATCGTCATCATGGTGCCTCTGCTCGTGTTGATCGGCGTGCAGTTTTTTCGCTCGCTGCGCACAGTTCGAAAAGTCGACGCGGGAGCGGTTCTTTCTGCCGTCGCCAAAGGCAGAGATCGAACGGTCAATCGCACAACAGGATTCATCGGCTGGATGATCGTATTTATGGCGTTGATCGTCGCCGTCGGACACTATGCGGCTATTGCGCTCGTGATGTTTACTTTACTGAGGCTCGTCTCAAGAGAGCGGCCGGCTTTGTCGCTGGCGCTGGCCGTGGGCATGACCGTTTCGATATACCTGGTCTTCGAACTGGGATTCGATATCGAGCTGCACCGCGGTGCGATTTCCAGGATGCTGGCAGGCTTTGGCGGGTCCTGAAGGAGATAGTGCGAATGAGCAGGCTCAAGCTGTCCGTTGCCATGGGTGACTACGACCGGACGCGGCCTATTGTCGACGGCAAAGTCAAGATTGACGGTGTCGATCCCGTATGCATGCTGCTGTCACCGGAAGAGATGTTCTTTCGCGCGTTTCGGCATCAGGAATTCGATGTCAGCGAGCTCTCGATATCCAGCTATTGCGTGAGCGTCGCCAAAGGAAACGCGCACTACATTGCGATTCCGGTTTTCCTGTCGCGGGCATTTCGCCACACCTCGATCTACATCCGCACCGACCGCGGTATCGGAAAGCCACAGGATCTGAAAGGCAGGCGAGTCGGCATCGCAGAGTATCAATTGAGCGCGAATGTCTGGGTACGGGGCCTCCTCGAGGATCATTACGGTGTCAAGGCCTCTGACATCATCTGGGTACGTGGCGGCATGGACACGCCCGGACGGCCGGAGAAGATCCGGCTCGAGCTGCCATCGGACATCAGGATCGAGCAGGCAGGGCCAAACGATA
>JBFHXJ010000125.1:0-8755 GCA_041598995.1 Woeseiaceae bacterium
ATGACACGCATGCCCGGATCGTCGGCGACATGAAGGCCATGCTCGACGCCGGCGGTTATCCCGATTATTCGTTCGCAACCGTGGCGCAGTACGAACCGGAACCTGCGTATGTTGGTCGCAACATCAGCGAGATCAATCGGATCGTCGAGCGGGCTGCGGGCACGGACGCCGAGATCGAGACGATCCTCGACATGATGGTCGAGGGCGGCAAGGCGGGCAATGACCAGGGCGCTTCCATGATCTATCACTACATGAGCATGGCAGACGTCGACACGATATTCCGCTACCCGAACGCGGCAGTCGCGAGCGACGGCACGATCATGTCTTACGGTCGCGGCCAGCCGCACCCGAGATCCTATGGCACCAATGCGCGTGTGCTCGTCGATTTCGTCCGGGAAAGAAAAATTCTGACGCTCGAGGATGCGATTCGCCGCATGACATCGTTACCCGCGCGCACATTCTCGTTTCTCGACCGCGGAATCGTGCGTCCCGGTTTCGTCGCCGACCTGGTCGTCTTCAATCCGGCGACCGTCAAGGACAATGCCACGTTCGAGAACCCGCACCAGTACAGCGAGGGATTCGATTACGTGTTCGTCAACGGCGTGACCGTGGTTGCCGAAGGCGCAGTAACCGACGAACGTACGGGCCGATTTATCAAGGGACCGGGAGCAATCTAGCGAATGCTTGAAGTTTTGCGCAGCCGGCTTGCGGCAGCAATCGCACTCCTGTCGCTGGCAGCGGGCTGCGGTCCGCGATTCGATGCGGACCAGCCCATCACGATCTCCGTCATCGGCAGTAATGACGTGCACGGCAGCCTGGTCTCGATTGACGGCAATCGCGGTCTGACCCTATTTGCCGGCTACGTCGATAACCTGCGCAAGACCCGGGCGGCGGATGGCGGGGCCGTATTGCTGATCGACGCGGGCGACATGTGGCAGGGGACGCTCGAATCGAACCTGTCGGAGGGGGCGTCCGTGGTCGCCGCGTATAACGCGATGCGCTACGACGCCGCGGCAATCGGTAATCATGAATTCGACTTCGGCCCGGCCGGCGAACGCGCGACACCGGCTGATGCGAACGACGATGCGCGCGGCGCCCTGAAAATCAGGGCCAGCGAGGCGAGATTTCCGTTGCTGGCAGCCAACCTGATCGACGAGCGGACCGGGCTGCCCGTGGACTGGCCCAACGTGCATACGTCCGTGCTCATCGAACGCGCCGGCATCAAGGTCGGCATTCTCGGGCTGATTTCGGAGAATGCCCTCACTGCGACGATCGCCGCCAACGTTCGCGGCCTGAGCGTCGCGCCGCTGTCGCCCGCGGCGATGCGTGAGGCGCGCAAGCTGCGAGATGCGGGTGCGGATCTCGTCATCATCGCCGCACATGCCGGCTCGCGCTGCGAAAGTTTCGACGAGCCGAAGGACCTGTCGTCCTGCGACCTGGGCGGCGAAATCATGCGCCTCGCGCTCGATCTGCCGCCCGGCCTCGTCGACCAGATCGTGGCCGGCCATGTACACCAGGGCATCGCCCACGAAGTCAATGGCATCGCGATTACATCGAGCTTTTCGAGTATGCGCGCTTTCGGGCGCGTCGATCACCTGTTCGACCGCCGCGATCGCAGCCTGATCTCACGCAAGATCTTCCCGCCGCAAGCCATATGCGGTTACGTCGACAACACCAACGGACAATGCGTATCCGCCGATGAAGTGACCGGATCGGCGCAGCTCGCACAATACAGTGGCAGCGTCGTAGCGCCGAATCCGAGGGTGGCCGAAATCGCGGAACAGGCGGCGCAACGCGCCAGTATTCTGAAGTCGGAGAAGCTGGGCGTGTACCTCGAGACCCCGATTACGAGGGAAGGCCGTTCCGATTCAGCCATCGGCCATCTGTTTACCGACATCATGCATGCCGCGGTCGGCGGCGACCTCGTGATTCACAACGTCGTCGGCGGGATACGAGCCGATCTGCCACAAGGTGAGCTCACCTATGGTGCCGTCTACGAAATGTTCCCGTTCGACAACCTTGCAGTACAGATCGAGTTGAGTGGCGCCGAACTGCGCGAAGTGCTCGGACGCCAGGTATTCAGGCCCGACCGGCGCGCGGGGATAGCCGGCATCCGGGTGCTCGCGGCCTGCGAAGACGGCAGCCTCGAGCTGACGCTTATGCGCGAGGACGGCGTGGAGATCGGCGACGACGAGATGCTCCTCGTGACGACGACCGATTTCCTCGCGATGGGTGGCGACGACATCTTCACACCGATCATTCCCGAAACGGGATTCCCGGTCGTCGGCAACGCGCCGCTCGCGCGCGAGGTCATCGCCGACTGGCTGCGTTCGGCTGGCGGCCGATTCGATGTGGACAGCTTTTCCGATGCGAGCAACCCGAAGTGGAGCGTGTCCGACGCGATGCCCGCCGATTGCGCGCTTTAAGAAATGCCCCGCCCGCGAGCGGGGCATTCGCATTTATTCATGGTTTCAGAATCTGAATTCGAGGCCCAGCGATGCCATCCAGACGGCGTCTGCCTCGTCCACGTCGAACCATTCGAATTCCGCGCGCAACCCGAGGCCGGATTCCGAACCGAATTTCGCGCCGATGCCCAGCGCCAGGTCCTCACCGTCATCAAACCCGACCGGCACGCCATTGAGAAACGAATCGGCCTCCCAGGAGATGAAGCCTGCCTTGGCGAACAGGTCGAAGTTGTCGGACAGGCCGAGCGTGCCGACGCCATAGAGATTCCACGCTTCCGCCTCGATCTGCGCGGTCTGGCCGAGAAAATCGTCATCGGGATTGCCGAAGTCAATGTAACCGCCTTCGATACCGAAGCCGTTTGAGAACATGTAGCGGCCGAAGAGCTTGTAACCGGTATCGCTCGCATCGAGCGAGAAACCCTGCTCCGAATCCTTGATGTTCGCGAAGCCGTAAGATGCGCCGAGCGACAAGCCCTCCGCGGCTGCGGCAGTTGCGAATAGGGAGAGAATCACTGAAGTTGCCCAAGTTAGATTTTTCATGAGAGACATTCCTTTCGAATTCAGGTGGCGCTGCCTGGACGGCAGCGTTGCTCGAAGGTAGAGGTCTGCCGCTTAACGCAGGCTGAATAAGAAACTGAACCGGGAATATGTCAAAGCCTTGGGCTCAGGAGTGCCGCAGCAGAACTCGTCTGATGATTCGGCCGGCGATGACGTCCTGGTCGTCGTCCATCACGGTTGCGGACAGGTGAATCCTGCCGCCGGAAAACAGCAGCAGGCGCATCTCGACCGACGGCGTCTCTTCGCGTAGCTCCTCGATGAACTGCTGCCTGTCGAGCTTGATGACGTCCGTGTCCCAGTCGATATCGAGATAGAGCTCGTTGGTCTCGCTTTCAGACACGAACACCCTGGTCGTCACGCCGGGCAGATTGTCTATTTGCGCGATGATGTTGTCGAAACGCTCGCGCTTGTATGCGAAATCCTCTTCCTCGCTGATGCCGAGGCTCGTTTCCAGCGCGACCAGCATGCCGAGATACTCCTCGGCGGATACTTTCATGCCGCGCCCGATGGAGAGGTCGTTCGGCGCGCCATGCCGCCGCGCGTAGCTGATGAGGTCGGCCCTGCCGAGCAGCAAGCCGGCACTGTATGGTCCGCGTAGCCCCTTGCCGCCGGAGTAGCAGATCATGTCAAAGCCCTCGGCCACGCCGTCGACGACGTTCGAGCCCGGCGGCGTGGTCGTCGCCGCATCGCAAAAACTCGGGATGCGCAGTTCCTTCGCGAGTGCGACGTATTCCCGCGCCGGTATGTCGTCGCCTTGCTGCGTCGGCTTGAGGAAGAACATCATCGCCGTCCTGTCGCCCACGGCGTGGCGCACATCGTCTTCCGACTCGACCTCGACGAAGCGCCCGCCGGCGACGGTCAGCGCGCGGTCATAGGTGTAGCGGTGTTTCTTCTGGATGATGATCTCGTTCTTCATCCCGGTCGTATCCGGCAACCGGCGCATCTTGTCCTCATCACCTAATGTCATGCAGGCCGCAGTGCCGAGCACCATGGCGGCCGTCGCCCCGGAAGTCACCATTGCCGCCTCGCTACCGACGAGCCCGGCGATACGCCTGCCGACCGCGTCGTGCAATTCCCGGATCCTTACCTTGCGCGTCGCGGCATAACGCATCGCATCGACAACCTGTGGACGCATCCTCGCACCGCCCAGTGCCGAATAGGCGCCGGCGGCATTGATGAACGGCTTGACGCCGAGCTCCTCAAAGTAATCCCTGCCTTGTAGCGTTTCAGTGACCGGAGTTTTCTTCGCACAACCCGTGGTCGCGCTCAGCGCCCCGAGCGGCAGCAAGCTGGCCAGGCCCTGGAGAATGGTGCGCCGGCAGGTCATGTCAGGCGCTCGCCAACAGGATGTCCCTGACGCGCGAGGTCACGATGTCAGCCTCCCCTTCCTTCAGCATTGCCGCCGTCAGGTGAATCTGCCCGTCAGACAGAAACAGCGCGCGAATCTCGATCGACGGCCGGCCGTCGCGCAGCGCCTGCTTCATCTCGGCCGGCGTGACCGGGTAGCGCTCCGCATCCCAGCGCACCTCGACGTAGGGCTCTCTCGCTTCGGCGGCCGGCGTCCGCGTCTCGGTCGTCACCCCGGGAATGACGGCGAGCTCTCGGCCCATGGCATCGACGATTGCAAGCTGGCGCTGGTACTCGGCATCCTCGTCGAAGGTCATGCATTTTTCGAGGGCGACCATCATCCCGAGGTACTCCTCCGGCGCTACTTTCATGCTCCTGCCGTAGGCACGATGATTGGGGGAGCCGTTGCGCCATGCGATCTCGATGAGGTCCGGGCGGCCGAGCAGCAGGCCTGCGCTGTACGGCCCGCGCAACCCCTTGCCGCCCGAATAACAGACGAGATCGAAACCGGTTCTTACGGTGGCAATGAGTCTTGCGATCGGCGGTACCGTCGTCGCGGCATCGCACATGACCGGTACGCCATGGTCCTTGGCTAGGGCAACGTATTCCGCTGCGGTAATCGTCTCGTCGTCCGGACGGTTTTGCAGGTAGAAAAGCATTGCCGTCGACGGGTTGATCGCGTCGCGAATCTCCCGCGCGGAACCGACTTCCACGAGTTTGGCCCCCGGCGCCCTGATCGAACGATCGTAGAGATAGCGCTGACTCTTTAGAATGATGACCTCGTTCGGCATGCCCGAGGTATCCGGCAGGCGCTCCATCTTTTGCTCGTCACCCATGGTCATGCAGGCCACCGTGCCGAGGATGATGGCGCCGGTCGCACCGGACGTCACCATTGCAGCCTCGGCACCGGTCAGCTCCGCGATGCGCCTGCCCACCGCCTCGTGGAGATCCGGCATGCGCGCCTTGTTCCGGATCGCGTAGTCCATCGCCTCGATGACTTCGGGCCACATCCGGGCGCCGCCGAGCGATGAATAGGGGCCGATTGCGTTGATGAACGGCTGCACGCCCAGATCGGCGAAGTAATCGGGTGTCGCGGGCGCCTTTGCGGCGGACGCCGTGATCGGAATCGAGCCCAGTGGGGCCAGGGCGCTCAGTCCCGCGAGAAAACGTCGTCTACTGGTCTTCATTACCGTCCTTGCCCCTAGGTTAACCGAATTGTCCGTCGCTGGAGTGGCTTTGTGGACGGGGACGTGCCTGTGTAGCAGCGCTCTGGACAGGGACGAGCAGCGATTTCTTACAACGCTTGATCTGGCGTGCTTTCCGGTCTAGCGTAACCGGATCGTCCACGCAGAGAGGCGAGAACAATGAATAACAAGACGTTTTGGATCGGATTCGTGGTCGTTTACGTGTTATGGCTGGCGCTGGGCTTCTTCATTTCTGAAGCGATGCTGGCTGACGCTCACGCGGGAATGATTGGCGTATTCCGGCCTGAAAACGAAATGAACGACATGATATGGAAGATGTTGGTGAGCAGCGCCGTCATGATTTTCATGTTCTGCTACATTTTCACTCGAGGTTACGAGGGCAAGGGCGTTATGGAAGGGGTGCGTTACGGCGTGCTGATCGCATTCCTGATGGCGAGCCCGATGGTCATCGAACAGCACGTCATCTATCCAGTCCCGGAAAACGTGGCGACGATGTGGCTTGTCGGGATATTCGTTTCCTTCATCATCGTCGGCGCGGTATTTGCGGCGATTTACAAGCCGCAAGCCGCGGGCGGCTAAGACGACATATCAGGCCGCGCTGGCCTTTTGCTCGCGCAGCGCCTTGATGCCGGCGAGGAGCGTTTCGCAGAACGGCGCGACGTCGGCCGAGTCCATCGCGGTCGACACGACGCCGATCATGCCGGGCGTCATCCAGTAACCGTTCTCTACCATATAACGGTGCAGGCCGGCACTGCGGTAGACGTGACCGCGGGCGGCGGTATCGCCGAGTGCGGGATCCTTGACCGTCATCGCGAAGATCGAGTACTGCCCCTGGACCTCGCCGTCCGTGTCGGTAACCTCGAACACCTCGCGCACACCCTGGCGAAATTCCTCGCCCAGCCGATTGATGCGCGCAAACTCGTCCTTCGTCAGCATCTCCATGGCCTTGCGTCCGGCCGCCATCGTGACGGGGTTGGCGTTGTAGGTACCGCCATGCGGCAGTTTCGCTTTTGTCTCCCCGGCCTCGAACACCGACATCACCTCGGCGCTGCCGGCAACCGCTCCGACCGGAAAGCCGCCGCCGATGATCTTGCCGAGCGTGGTCAGCTGGGGTTTTAGCCCGCGTTCGCCCTGCAAGCCCGAGAAGCCGGCGCGAAATGCGATCACCTCGTCCGCAATTTGCACGACGTCGTTTTGCTCACAAAAATCCGCGATCATCGTCAGGAATTCGTCCGTGGCCGCGACGCGCGCGAGGCCCTGGCCGATCGGGTCATAAAGGACCGCGGCGAGCTCGCTCGCATGCTCGTCGAGTATGCGGCGTGCGATTTCCGGCTCGTTGAAGGGTATGACGACGACGTTTTCCAGCACGCCTCGAGGCGTACCTACCGAATACGCCTGCGGTGCCGGATCGCCCTTCGACAGGTCCGTCGGGTCGACGCCGAGGCTGACTTCCGCGAAATCGTAGGAACCGTGATAGGAGTTTTCGCATTTCGCGATCTTCGGCCTCCCCGTATAGGCGCGCGCCGCCTTGATCGCCTTCATGACGGCCTCGGTGCCCGAGTTCATGAAGCGTATCTTGTCGAAATTCGCTACGCGACCACACAGCAGTTCCGCCAGCGCGAACTCGGCCTCGCTGCCGAACGAGTACCCTGTCCCGCGTTTCATCTGCTGCATCGCGGCTTCCACGATCTTCGGATGTGCGTGTCCATGGATCATGGACGTGTAGTTGTTGTTCAGGTCAAAAAGCCTGTTGCCGTCGACATCGGTGACGTATTTGCCCTGCGCTTCGCGTACGTATATCGAATATGGTGCGATACGGATCGTGCTGCGTGATCCTCCCTCGGTCAGAACACGCTGTGCCTTCTCGAATAGTTCTGCAGATTTAGAATCCGGGTTGGGATACTTCATAGTCTCTCACCTTCGTTCAACGAAACGCATCATGCCTTGCCAATGACGCCGTCCCGCACAAAATAACAGCTGGTACTGATCGCCTGCCTGGATTTGAAATATTGCTCGTATTCTGCATCGCTGAGAACCCGGGATTCGACAACCTCGGCATAGGAACCCATGATGCCCAGCAGCAGCTCGCAGACCTCCCGGACGGCGTGACCGCCCGATCCTGCCCCTGTGACATAGTCGCACGAGCTTCGATGGATCGTCAGCTCCGTGAATAATGGGCTGGCATCGCGGCGCACCAGGAAACGCAGTCCGCAAACCTCGGCCATCGCGAGGTCATTGATGTCGTCGTACACGCAGGCAATATCGCCGGCATCGAGGCCGTTCCCCTTGCACAGATGGGAGATGACGTCCTGCTTCTTGCGGACTCCCGTGTATACGGCGCTCAGATGCTCGCGTTTTGCAAACGCGACGGCGGTCTCATTGTCCACGCCGCTGATGATTGCCGTGTATGGAAGCGTGCCGAACTTGCGCCACAGGCCGTAGCGCAACATATTCACACCCATCGAATCGGCTTCGGTAAATCCGCTGGGAATCGCCATTCCCTTGCGGCCGTCGTTGAATACGCCATCCCAGTCGAAGACGATGCCCCGGCATTGGGCCAGTTTCTTGCTCATTTCCCCGACGGGAGTGACGAAGCTGCCGCCCGCCGCGCCGAACTTCTCGACGATATCCGTCAGCGCCAACTACACGACGTCCTGGATGTCGAGGATGCCGACGGGCTTGTCGCCGTCGAGCGCAATAATCGTGTCAACCTTCGATTCCTCGAATTTCTGAACGGCACTGTACAGCAACGCGTCTGCAGATATGGACACGGGGTTCTTGGAATAGCCGGCCTTGTCGAGCGTCATGTCGATGACGTCGGCTCCCATCTCCTGGATTTTGCGCCGCAGGTCGCCGTCCGTGAACACGCCGACGACCTTGCCCTTGCCGTCGGTGATGGTCACGGCGCCGAGTTTCGACTCCGTCATCTTGATCATCGCTGCCTTGACCGTGTCTTTCGGCTGGCAGATCGGGTTCTGTTCCCTTAAGACCTTGCGAACCTTGACCGTCATGAGCTGCGTGTGCTCGACGAATTGGGCGGTACCGACGGACGTCAGCGCATTCAGACAGAGTTTCTGCATGACCCCCCAGGGCACGGTACAGACGTGCACGCCGGCAAGCAAAGCCTGCCGCACGTGGTCGGGGTGACGCACGGACGAAAACATGACCTTGGTCGGGTAA
>JBFHXJ010000126.1:0-8503 GCA_041598995.1 Woeseiaceae bacterium
CATCGCGTTGGATCGTTTGATGTTGCCGGCCAGTTTTCTGAGCGCCTGTGACATCAACCGTGCCTGCAATCCCATGTGGGAATCGCCCATCTCGCCTTCGATCTCGGCCTTGGGCGTCAGCGCGGCGACCGAATCGACGACAATGACGTCGACCGCACCGGAGCGCACCAGCATATCGGTGATCTCGAGCGCCTGTTCGCCGGTATCCGGCTGTGATACCAGTAACTCGTCCACGTTGACGCCCAGTTTTTCTGCGTACGCGGGATCGAGCGCGTGCTCGGCATCGACGAATGCCGCCGTGCCGCCGGCCCGCTGGGCTTCCGCAACGACCTGTAATGCGATGGTGGTCTTGCCCGAGGCCTCGGGGCCGTAGATTTCGACGACCCGCCCCTTCGGCAAGCCGCCGATTCCCAATGCCACATCGAGGCCGATCGAACCGGTCGATATGGCATCGATATCCTTGATGCCCGTGCCGTCACCGAGGCGCATGACGGAGCCCTTGCCGAACTGTTTTTCTATCTGACCAAGCGCCGCCGCAAGGGCTTTCTTGCGATTTTCGTCCATTTTTTCGTTGCCATTGAGGTACCGGAAGAAGCCGGCATTATTTCACAAAAAGCGGGGCGCGGCAGAGGCGTTGCCGGGGGGAATCTGGCCAGATTCTCAAGAATCGCGCCGAAGCTATTGTTTCAACGGGTGGTACTGGACGCCTCGCGTCGTCGCCACGGACTCGACGAGTTCGAAGCTCGACCAGTCCAGATCGAGGGGCCGCGCCAGCGGCACGTCGGGGAACGTTCGCGCCCGTCTCGCCAGCGTGATGTGCGGCCGGTAGACCCTTTCGTTCGGCACGAAGCCGAATGGCTCGAGCTTATCCTCCAACGCCCTGACGAGCGCCACGAGCTCGTCCGGCGTGTTGCGCGGATTCAGGCTGGCGATCTTGGGGCGCTGCCAGAATGTGATGCGGTCGAAACGCAACCTGAAATCGAAACGCGGAATCTCCTTGATGGACGCCTGCAAGCTGGGGATGTTGTCCTCGTCGAAAGCGCCGATGTAGACGAGGGTGATGTGCCAGTTTCTGCGATCGACAGCGGCGCCCTCGATTTCGCTCAGCGCCGGGTTGATGATGTCGCGCATCAGTTCGCGCTGGCGTTCCGACGGCCACAGGGCATAAAAGAGCGTTCGATCAGCCATGTTCTTTCAATCGCTCGCGAATACCCTGCATCGCCAGGATGACCGAACGTCTGCGAATAGCTTCGCGATCTCCTTTCAGCAGGTGGTACTCGGTCTCTACGGTCGGTTTCTTTGTGTTGCGGACGGCCCAGCCCAGCCACACGGTGCCGACCGGTTTCTCCTCGGTACCGCCATCCGGCCCGGCGATGCCGCTGACCGCGACGGCGTAGTCGGCGCCACTCAGGTTCAAGACGCCGATGGCCATCTCCTTGACGACTTCGGCGCTCACCGCGCCGTGCCGAATGAGGGTCGCCGGTTTGACGCCGAGCATCGATTCCTTGGCGCCGTTCGAATAACTGACGACGCCGTAGCCGAAACATTGCGAGCATCCGCTGTTGTCCGTCAGCGCCTTGGCAATCCAGCCGCCGGTGCAGGATTCGGCCACCGAGACACTGCGGCCAGCCTCGATGAGTTCGCTGACCAGTGCTTCGGACAAGGCGGCGATGGATTCCGTATCAGCCATTGATCACCGATTCGTAAAGCCCGATATGCTTGTCCACCATTGTATCTACCGGGAATTCATCTTTCATGCGCCGGCGTCCCGTTTCGCCGAGATCAGCACGCATGTCGCTTTCATCGATCAACAGTGCAATTGCCTTTTGCAGCATATCGATGTTGTTGAGTGGCACGAGGACGCCGGTCTTGCCGTGCAGCACTGCCTCCCTCGAACCCGCTGTGTCGAAGGCCAACACCGGAATGCCCGCAGCAGCCGCCTTCAGCATCGCAACACCCAGGCCCTCCTTGACGGCGGGATGCACGAGCAGATCGATGCAGCCAAGGTATTCGTCGAGATCTTCCCTGAAACCCGCAAATTGCACGGTTTCACTCAGTTTGAGCTTACTCGCCAGTCCGCGTAGCTGCGCTTCTCCGGGACCGGTACCGAATAGTATTACGCGGATGTTCGGATACCTGTCACGCAGGTTGGGCAAGACATCGAACAGATACTTGTGCCCCTTGCGCGGTATGAGCTGTGCGATGACGGCGATGACGAAATCGCCTTCGCCGACACCGAACTCGCGGCGAAACGCCGCCCAGTCAGGTTGCGCGCTGACGGAATTGACATCGACTGCGCTGCGGATGACCGTGACGCGCTCCGGATCGATGCCAGATTGTAATAATACGGTTCTGATGTTCTCCGAGATCGCGATTATCTTGCGAAACGGACGGTAGCGCCATCTGCCCAGCCATCCGGATTCGACCTGATCGACCCGGCGCGACAGCACGGCCGGTATGCCCGCCACCGCCAGTGCGTGGCCACCGAGCAAATCTGCACCGCGCCGGCTGTGGCAGTGGCCGACATCCGGCTTTTCGCGCCGTGCGAGGCGCGCCAGTCGCCAGGCGAAAGCGACATCGAGATCGCCCGCGCAGTCGACATTACGCACCGTGATGCCGGCGCGCCGCGCCATGGTGTCGATCGCGGATACCGGGGGACAGACCAGAACATTCTCGACGCCGCGCGCGTTGAGACCGCCAATCAGCCAGATCACCTGCTGCGCGCCGCCGTAAAAGTGCCGGCCGGTTTCAACGTGCATGATCTTCATTGCGCCGTCATCGTCGTCGGAGATCGACTTCGTCCGGAGCAGAGGCTAGCATGAGCACGCCCCTGTCAAACACAAAACCAAGCCGACGATGAGCGCCAAGGTCTCGCCCGTACACACGCCGGTGATGCAGCAATACCTGCGAATCAAGCGCGACTATCCGGATATGTTGCTGTTTTACCGTATGGGCGACTTCTACGAGTTGTTTTTCGATGACGCGCGGCGGGCCGCCGCGCTGCTCGATATCACGCTGACCGCCCGCGGCAAGAGTGGCGGCAACGCGATTCCGATGGCCGGCGTGCCGTACCACGCGGCGGAATCGTACCTCGCCAAGCTGGTGCGCAAAGGCGAATCCGTTGCGATCTGTGAACAGATCGGTGACCCGGCGACGAGTAAAGGCCCCGTCGAACGTGAGGTAACGCGCATCATCACCCCGGGAACGCTGACCGACGAGGCACTGCTGAGCGAGTCCCGCGACAACCTCGTCGCGTCCGTGCATGTCGACGAGCAGCGTATCGGCCTGGCGTGGCTGGACCTAGCCGGTGGCCGCTTCCGCATGACCGAACTGGATGGCAACGACGCGCTCGAGGCGGAACTGGAACGCCTGCGCCCCGCCGAGCTCATCTTCGATGAGGAAGAGCCGCTCGCCGAGGGGCTAACCGATGGTCCGCGAGTCTGCCGGAGGCCGGCGTGGCATTTTGAACTCGACAGCGCCAGGCGACTCCTCGTATCGCAGTTCAAGACCCGGGACTTGAGCGGTTTCGGCTGTGACCCGTTTCCGCGCGGCATTGCAGCGGCCGGCGCACTGCTGCAATACGTCAGCGACACACAGAAGGCGGCATTGCCGCACCTGACGTCAATTACAGTCGAGATACCGGGCGACGCGCTCATGATGGACGGGCCGACTCGGCGCAATCTCGAACTCGAGGAGAGTCTGTCCGGGCAAAAACAGCACACGCTGGCCGGGGTGATGGATCGTTGTAAGAGCTCGATGGGCAGCCGTTTATTGAGGCGCTGGATACAGAGACCGATCCGCGACGTCACGGTACTCCGCGCGAGATACCAGGCGCTGCAGACATTGACGCTGGGCTCTCATATCGAAGCGTTGCAGGAATTGCTGCACGGCATCGGGGACGTCGAGAGAATCCTGTCGCGAGTCGCGCTGCGCTCCGCCAGGCCACGGGATCTGCGTCAGCTCGCGTTTGCCCTGTCCCGCATCCCTCAGGTCCGGCGCGAGCTGACCGAAGTCGATGCACCGCTTCTCGAGTCGTTGAAAGAGCAGATAAAGACACACTCACGCGAGAAAGACCTGCTCGAGAAAGCACTCGACGACGACCCGCCGATGCTCATCAGTCAGGGCGGCGTCATCGCCGACGGTTACGACGATGAGCTCGATGAGCTGCGCGCCATCTCGCGCAACGCGGACCAGTACCTCGTCGATCTCGAGAATCGCGAGCGACAACGGACCGGAATCGCGACATTGAAACTCGGCTATAACCGCGTGCATGGTTATTACATCGAGATCAGCAAGGGTCAGGCCGACAAGGCGCCTGCAGACTACCTGCGGCGCCAGACACTGAAGGCTGCCGAACGCTACATCACGCCGGAGCTGAAGGAATTCGAAGACAAGGTATTGAGCTCCAGGGAACGCGCCCTGAGCCGCGAAAAGGTCCTGTACGACGGCATCCTGGATGCGCTCACCGACGTGCTTGCCGCGCTCAGGGAGACCGCGACCGGCCTCGCGGAACTCGATGTTCTGGTTTGCCTCGCCGAGCGCGCAGACACGCTGAACCTCTGTCAACCCGAGATCGTGGACGAACCCAGTCTCGACATTCGCGGCGGCCGGCATATCGTGGTCGAGCAGGTGCTCGAGACACCCTTCGTCGCGAACGATCTTTCGCTCAATGACACACAACGGCTCATGGTGATCACCGGCCCGAACATGGGCGGCAAGTCGACGTATATGCGGCAGGCCGCGCTAATCGTGGTCCTGGCGCACATCGGCAGTTATGTCCCGGCCGAAAGCCTGCGACTCGGCCCGATCGATCGCATATTCACGCGTATCGGCGCTTCCGACGACCTGGCCGGCGGGCGCTCGACGTTCATGGTCGAGATGACCGAGACCGCGACCATTCTGAACAATGCAACCGAACAGAGCCTCGTGCTCATGGACGAGATCGGCCGCGGCACGAGCACTTTTGACGGATTGTCGCTCGCCTGGGCTGCCGCGCATTACATGGGGGAAAAACTACGCGCCTTCACGATGTTTGCGACGCATTACTTCGAGCTGACGGCGCTGGCGGAAGAGATACCGGACTGTGTCAATGTGCACCTCGACGCTACCGAGCACAAGGGCCGGCTGGTGTTCCTGCACGCCGTCAAACCCGGCCCTGCAAACCGTAGCTACGGATTACAGGTTGCCGCGCTCGCTGGCGTGCCGCGACCCGTTATCAATCGTGCCAAGAGCTACCTCGCGACACTCGAGACGCAGCAACGCCTCGAACACCCGCAGGCACAGCTGCCGTTTTCCGCGGCCAATGAAACGCAAGACGACGAACTGGGGGATGCCATCGACGACATCGATCCCGACTCGATGGCGCCGCGGCAGGCACTCGAGGTTTTGTACAAGTTGAAACAAATCAGGAGTGACGGGTAGGCGCGGTCGTTCGCGGCTTCGTCGGCGTTTGCACATCCATGTGCACGCCGACATAAGTACATCCCTGTACAAAAAGCCGCTCCCACAGCCTCTTAATGAACGTCAGAATGTCGGTGCGACCGACCACACGGCCCATCCCAATGCAATCCCCGGCAGGATGTCCGCCATTTGGTGCTGCTTGACGAAAAGGCACGATATGGCAATCAGTCCGACGAAGGCCCAGCTCCAGTTACCGATCGCCGGATAGAGAACGAGGCTCACATACATCGCCACCGAACAGTGCATACTCGGCATGCAGTTGCGGCCGTTGTCCTTTCCCTGGACGAATTTCAGATAACGCGTCGAGAAGTTGTTGACCTCATACTGCCGGTACTCCGGGGGCACGGTCGACGGCAGAAAAAAAAAGCAAAGGACCTGCGACAACAGCAGCAGGATGGCACCGAATGCGAGGTATACGCCCTGCGCAATCGACTGAATCGATGCAACGACGAACCCGATGGCCACGTAGTAGAGGAACGAATAGATCCAGACCCATGAGGGCCAGAAAGGAATGTACTTGTCCCACGGTGACACGAAGCAGCGAGTCTTGAAGTAATAGTTGTTGCGCTGTACCCAGAAGAAAAGCTGATAACAGCCCGTCACGATAATAGCGACGACCGACGTGAATACAATGTATTCTTCCAGTGATAGCGGCGAATCGAAGAAGCGCGTGCCGACCAGATAATAAAGCCAGGCAAATACAGGTATCGTCACAATCAGCAACAACATGTAAGGTGGCGATATCCTGGCTTCCGTTCCTGCCTTATCGGTCATTCTCATGTCCTCTCAACGTTCGCGGGGACCGGCTCGGCGCACAAAGTCGCAAAGGATAAGTCAAGGCGCCGCGCCCGGCTACAATTCTCGCAGGAACTCGCCCCGCTTCAGGAATGCGGCGGTCTGGTCGATGACGTCATTCGACAACAGCATACCCACATGGCTGACCGGCAGCACCAGATGATCCTTCGCGCCCGGCATGCGTGTTTCGGCCACTGCAACGGTGCCGTCATTTGCTTCCTCGAATCCGGCGACGAAGCGACCGAAGCCAACGGGTACGTTGCCGGCGATGATCCCGATCTCGTGTGTTTGCGTGACGCCTGCCGCCCAACGCTGTGCCGCGTCTTCCACGACGCCTTCGGAAACGACCTGCCCCAGAATGAGATTGCCCCAGTCGAGCCGGTTCATGCGGTAAGCGGCGCGTGAGCCGCAGAGCGGCGAACCAAGGCAGACGACCCGGTGGACATCGACCGGCAGTTCCATGGCGAGCATGCGCAGCGCCACGACGCCGCCGAGACTGTGCCCGACCAGGTGCACCGAACCGTCGCCGTCAATGCCGATGAAATCGCAGAGTTCCGACGCGACATCATTCAGCGTCTCGCTGACCGGCGCATAACTGAAGAGGTCGACCTCGTAACCGTAGTGACGCTCCAGTCGGTGCTTGATGTACATCATCCCGACGACCGGCATCCAGATGCCGTGCAGGCATACCACCCTGTGCGCGGAATTCACAGGAGTTCTTTCCGTAGCGCCTCGAGCGCCTCCCGGTTGGTCCACGACCAGACGAGCTCGATCGCCGTGTCGACCTTGGTCCAGTCATAGGCCGAGTGTTCATCCGCGTTGATGCGGATCTCGCGCACTTCCGGCAGGCGATACCGCCATTCGTGTTCGGTGTTTTCCGTCACGCCGGCCGGAAAGCGATCGCGCCATCTCGGATCGATCGTGAAACGACGGCTGATCCCGGCATCCGTGAGCTCGCCTTCATCGTTGAGGCCCGTCTCCTCCATCAGTTCACGACGCGCGGCCTCGGTGAACTGTTCGCCGGGTTCGACGGAGCCGGTCACCGATTGCCAGAATTCGAACGGCGAGCGCCGCCGCAACAGCAGCACGTGCGCATCATCCGTGTAGACGACGACCAGCACGGACTGGGGCCTCCGCAAAGACGCGACCGGACTACTCCTTGCGCCTCGCACGAAGGCGGATTCCCGTTTCCTTGAGTTGTTCTTCGGGTACGTCGGCAGGTGCACCGGTCAGCGGGCAACTCGCGGTCTGTGTTTTCGGGAACGCGATGACATCGCGAATGCTGTCGGTCCCTGCCATCAGCGCCACAATGCGATCCAGGCCGAACGCGATTCCGCCGTGCGGTGGACAGCCGTATTGCAGCGCGCGCAAGAGGAACCCGAATTTTCGCTCGGCTTCGTCTTCGCTGATGCCGAGAATGTCGAACACCGCCGACTGCATTTCCTGACGATGGATACGGATCGAACCGCCGCCGATTTCCGATCCGTTCAGCACCATGTCATAGGCACGCGACAGGACGGTGCCTGGCGATTGCCGCAACGCATCCGGATCGTCGGAGGCCGGCGCCGTAAACGGATGATGCAGCGGCGCCCAGCGTTTCGACTGTGCATCTATTTCGAACATCGGAAAATCAATCGTCCACATCGGACGCCAGCCTTCGGCCACGAGCCCGCGATCTTCGCCGAGCTTGAGGCGCAGTGCCCCGAGAGCATCATTGACGATGGCTGCCTTGTCCGCACCGAAAAATATGAGGTCGCCGTTTTCGGCACCGCTGCGCTCCACGATGCCGCTGATGGCGTCATCGGGGAGGAACTTCAGGATCGGCGACTGCAGCCCGTCGCGTCCCTTGGCGACATCGTTTACCTTGATGTACGCGAGCCCTTTCGCCCCGTAACGACCGACATAGGCCGTGTATTGGTCGATTTCCTTCCTGCTCAGTTCCCCGCCAGCCGGCAGCCGCAGCGCCGCGACCCGTCCCGCTGCATCCTGTGCCGGACCTGCGAATACCTTGAATTCGACCGCCTGCACGAGGTCGGAAACCTCCTGAAGTTCGAGCGGAATCCTGAGGTCCGGTTTGTCGGTGCCGAAGCGTCGCATGGCTTCTGCATACGTCATGCGCGGAAACGGCGACGGCAGATCGACCTCGAGCACTTCCTTGAACACGGCACGGATGAGTTCTTCCATGATGCCGGTCACGGCCTCCTCGTCGACGAAACTCATCTCGATGTCCAGCTGCGTGAACTCGGCC
>JBFHXJ010000127.1:0-8468 GCA_041598995.1 Woeseiaceae bacterium
GGTTGAGCGCGGAGAGAGAAACGAAATTGCTCGACCTCTGGCACATTCAACGCGGCGTCAGGACCGGCGTCTAGCGCGGAACGCGGGGTCAGAGCCGGGCTCTGACCCCGGGTGGCACACGGATCACTGCCACAGTTTTTTCCACCACGGCAGCTCTTTCGGTTTCTCCTCGGGCCGTCCCATGAATGGGATCTTTTCCCTGATGTCGTCGAGGTTCCAGCCGGTCAGCCGGGCGAGGGTCCGGGCTTCACGCTCCTGGCGTTCACGAACCGATGCCTCGTACTCCGCGGTATTGCAAGTGGTCTGGCCGCGCCATGGCCGCCGGATCACGTAGCGTCCCTGGAAGTTCTGCCGGTCTCCGGTCTCGTGGAACATCAGATCCTCGGGGAACCGGTCCTTGTCGTAGCGGACGTGCAGGCGCGTCACGAACACGTTCTGCGGTCGCGGCGAGATCTTGCTGCCACCGGACCGGGCGCCCTGGTCGCCGACCCAGAAGACGCCGAGCTGGCGCAGCTCATCGGCGCTCAGGGGATCGGCCGCGCAGGGATCGCACCACGCCATGTCCCAGGCATATTCCAGGAATACGGCCTTGCCGTTCTCCTTTTCGGTCTGCCGCGTGAACATCGCACGGTAGAAATCCGCGAACTCGTCCTCTACGAATTCCGGAACCTCGGTATCGCTAGGCAGCTTCACGGTCCGGTAATTGGTCGTCTCGACTCTGCCGGTGCGCGTCAAGGTGTAGACGTACAGCTCCTGATGACCCTTCGCATTCACCGTACCGAGGCGAATCGGCAGCATGAACCGATTGCTCTCGTAGGCGACCTGCAGCGGCCGCAGGTTGGCGAAGCCGAGCTTTGCCTGTTCCTCGAGATTGACCCTGGCGACGAAGAAACGCATGTCCTGCTTGAGATAGCTGCGCACGACCGGCCCGGCGCCGTCGGGAATCCGGTAACCGTTCTGCTTGAGCCAGGTGATCAGGCCGTTGCTCTCTTCGGCAGAGAGAATCAGGATGTCGTACTCGCCGACCGTGTAGGTCGCCTCGATCGTGACGCCGAGCTGTTCCGCTTCCCGCGCCATGTCACTCGAGACCGCGCTTTGCGGCACTCTGTTCCCGGCCATCTTGGACAATAACTCATAGCGAGCGCAAGGGTCCGGATCGTGGTACTCGACGAGGCGCGGTGCCGTGTAGGCGTCCAGGTGATCGATCAGCGATCGTTCGCCGACATTGATCTGCTCGCGCTCGATGAACGTCGGCACCGGGACGATCACGGCGAAGTCCTTGACCGCGCCCTGGAAATCGTTGGCCATGGTGATGACCGTGCGATCACCGTCGCGCACGAGCACGACTTGCGATGCCTCGTTATACAGGCTCGTGTCGGCGCGAGACACGTAGAAGCCGCAGAACGCCTGCGCCGTGGTCGTCACGGCCATCGTAAAAATTGCCGCAACCGTCGTTACAAGAATACGCATCACACTACTCCTTTGATTTTGTCTTGATGCAGGTTTGCAATCGTGGGTTTCTCGATCCGCGGCGTACGCCACTCGTAGTTTCTGCCGCGTTTCAGGAAATCGATGAGCGGCACCAGGGGTGCCGACATGATCAACGCGATCACCGGCCCGTTCGGCTGGTACAGCACGAACTGAATACAGAATGCGATGGCTGCGACGACCGTCGCGTAAGCGATACGACCGCCCGCCGTGTTCGGTGTGGTCTTCGGGTCGGAGATCATGAAGAACGCGAAAATGAGCAGCGCGCCGTTTTGCAGGTGATGCAAAGGAATCGGCAACGGGTCGCCGAGCCACAGTGCACGGCCGAAAAGCAGCGTGGCATAAGCGATCAGGAATGCGATCGTGGTTTCCGCGCGCTTCGCCCGGGTCAGCACGATAAATCCGAGGCAGGCCAGCGCGAACGCGCCGATGGCGGCGCTGCCCCACTGCCCGGTCGAGATCCAGACGCGGTCGAAGCAGAACATCATCGTGACGATCGCGATATTGGCCGGGTTGAACACGTGTTTGCCGTTCACCCGCAGCAGAAACTTGCTGCCGATGGCGATGGCCGCAGCCAGAGCCGCGAGCAACACATCCTCGGTGCGCAAAAGGAGCGTCAAGGACAGTGCCGTGATCATCGGGCTCTTCGGATCGAAGGACGGCAGCCCGGCGAGACGGCCGCCTGCGAACTGCACTGCCAGCGCCGTTGCGAGGATTGCCAGCGCATTCATCCAGTGGATGCCGAAGTCGAGCACGAGCACGCCATAGCTGACGAGCCCGCCGAGGACGGCGATCTGGTAGAGGCGCGGATCTTTCGGGCAGTTTATGTGCATCATGCCCTGTAAACGGCCGCCGCCTTCGCGGGGGTTCAGAGAACCTGCGCCAGATCGCCAGGGTTTACAGGAAATTTACATATCGCCTGTCAGGCACCCCAGGTTTCCATATAAGTGTTTAAATACAGGGCGTTTTTGAGTGTGCAAGAAAATTCTGCGGGGGCGCATCCAAGAGCCCGTCGAGGAGCATCTGATACCTGAAAAACAGCTAAGCTGTGGAGACACATACGGGAGTTACTGATGGAAGAATTGTGGATACCGATCGTGCTTTTTATTGCGGTCACGGTCATTTTCTGCCTGTGGTTTTACTTCAAGTACAGGACGAGTATGGCGACCCAGGAGACCTTCCGGCTGGCGCTCGAAAAAGGCAGCGAGCTGAGCCCGGAATTCATCAAGCAGCTGGCCGAGCCGGAGCCCACCAGAGACAGAGACCTCCGGCGGGGGCTGATCTGGCTGGCACTCGGCATCGCATTGGTCATATTGGGAGTCGCCATTAACGAACCTGATGCGATGGGATCGATTGTGGGAAGCGCCGCGTTCCCGGGTCTGATTGGCGTGGCATACCTCATCATGTGGCGATTTGGCGCGCGGAAAGACTAATCACGATCAGTGAAGAAGCTGATGCACCAGGGAGTTGACGATCATGAACTTGTCGCACAGGTGCTGGCGCGGAACGATGCAGAGGCTTTCGGCGAGCTCGTCAGGCGGCATCAGTCCCAGGTGCGGAATTTCCTGCGCAAGCTTACGCGTGACTTCGTACTCGCCGACGACCTTGCGCAGGACGCGTTCCTGCACGCGTGGGACAAGCTGCACACCTATCGCGGGCAGGGCACGTTCATCGGGTGGTTACTCAAGGTCGCCTACACGACGTTCTTGCAAGCGAAGCGACAATCGTCTCGTTACGGGGAAATTCTCGCGGAATTCAAACACGATACGAATACGCGAGGGAGCGGGCAGTCGCAACAGGCGACGGATGTCTCGGACCTCGACAAGTTACTTGCCGTCTTGACCGAGGAAGAACGAGCGGTGATGATACTTTCGTATGCCTGCGGGCTGTCGCACAGGGAGATCGGCGATGCCGCGAATCTGCCGATTGGCACCGTCAAATCGATCATCTTTCGCGGCAAGGAAAAAATCAGGGACAGTTTTGATATCGAAGATCATTCATATGGCTGACAGACTAAAGGACAGTGAGGACCTGAAGCTCGAAGCGCTGTTCAGGTCCGAGCCTGTGCCGGATGACGGTTTTTCCGCCCGGATAGTGTCGCGCGTCCGCCGACGGATGTGGGTGCAGCGGCTGTCGTTACCGGCGGCCATCGGCATCGGAGCAATCATCGCCGCGAAACCGGTCATGCAACTCCTGGCATTCGTGCCGAAGGTCATTGCAGTCGTTCCCGAAAGCCTGACCGGCATACTGCCTCTCGAGGGATCATTCCAGGCGCCGACGATACTGCTCGGCGGAATATTGCTTGCGGCACTGCTGATGATCGGGCGAATGCTCGAAGAATAGGTACCAGGCTTCCGCTCACAGCCGTTCGACGACCAGCCCCGTCATGGTGATGACGACGCCCGCCCACCTGAAGCGGCTGATCCGCTCGCCGAGGAGGCCCCAGCCGATCAATGCCGCGAACAGAATGCTGGTCTCCCTGATCGCCGCGACCAGGGCGACGGGCGCCCGGGTCATTGCCCACAGGACGATCATATAGGCGGCGGCCGACAAAATGCCGACAGCGATGCCGCGGCCGAGGTGCGGTTTCAGGAGCACCGCAGTTCTGTTGCGGTGAACCAGGCCGGTTACGGCCAGTTGCGCGACTGTGGCCAGTATGAAAAGCCATGCCGTGTAGACATGCGGCGATGAGCCCACACGTGCGCCGGTGGCGTCGATGAGCGTGTAGCTTGCGATGGCGACACCGGTAGCGAGACTCATGATCATCGCGTGACGATCGCGCGTGGTCCGGGCGACGCCGCCGAGACCGATGATCAATATGCCGGCGATGATGAGTGCGACCGCGAACGCGTCGGGCCCGGCGAGTCGTTCCTGGAGCAGCCAGGGGGACACGAGCGCCACGATCAACGGCCCTGAACCGCGCGCGATCGGAAAGACCAGGCTCAGTTCTCCGTGCCGGTAGGCGCTGACCAGAAGCGCCGCGTAAGCCGTGTGCACGATCGTGGTCACGAGCAGGTACGGCCAGTGCGCTTGCTCCGGAAAACCGACGAACGGCAGGGCGATGGCACCGAGTATGAACCAGCCGATCGAGATTGCGCCGAGGCCAATGAAATCGGGGCTTGTCTTTTTCAGCCAGGCATTCCATCCGGCATGCGTCAGCGCCGCGAGCAGCACGAGCGTCAGTACGACGACGTCCATGCGCGCAACTTACCCCTATACGATTTCGCAATCCATAACAAGGGCAGTCGTCGTTGTTTCGCGCAACGCAGCGAGTTACATTGCTGCGATGAGTCTGCGCGCGCAAGTCGAGGAGTTATTGCCGAACTGGGAGCGGTGGTATCCGAGCCTGTTCGATGCGGCGAGCGACCTCGGCCTGATCAAGGCCGAAGTCTGTGATCCCGGCAGTCTTCTTCTCAGCAATCGGCACGCCAAGATCAGGCAGCGTGCCGAGGATGCGCATCGCGAGCAGTGGGGCGGACAAATTCAGGAATACGCGGGCAAGAGAAAGTGACTTTCGATGTCGAGACGGTCCGCGCGCAATTTCCTGCGCTGTCGCTCGCGGACGACGAATCGCCACGCCTTTATTTCGATAATCCTGGCGGCACACAGGTGTCGCAAAGGGTTGTCGACGCCATGCGCGACTGCCTCGTCAACAGCAATGCGAATGTGCAGGGATTCTTTCGTACTTCGACCATGGTAGACGCGCTCATCGACGACGCTCACCAGGCGATCGCCGATCTGTTGAATGCGGCATCTCGCGATGAAGTCGTGTTCGGCCAGAACATGACCACGCTGACACTGCATGTGTCGAGATCGATCGGGCGTTGCTTGAAGCCGGGCGACGAGATCGTACTGTCACGCATGGACCACGATGCCAACGTGGCGCCATGGCTTCTCGTGGCTCGCGATCTCGACTTGCGGGTTCGCTGGTTTCCCTTCGACAGGGAAACATTCGAATTCGATCTCGCTGAGCTGGACAGGATACTGACGGAGAGGACGAAACTCGTCTGCGTCGCCGGGGCGAGTAACCTCACGGGCACGATCAACGACATCAAGACGATAAGCGCCAAAGCGCGCGCAGCCGGCGCCTGGACCTACATCGACGCGGTGCAATCGGTGCCGCACGTCGCCACTGACGTACAGGCACTCGGCTGTGATTTTCTGGTTTGCTCCGCTTACAAGTTTTTCGGGCCGCATGCAGGCGCCTTGTGGGGACGGCGCGAACTGCTGGAGATGCTGGAGCCCTACAAGGTGCGGCCGGCATCGGATGCCATACCGGACTGCTTCGAGACCGGCACGCAGAACCACGAAGGCATGGCTGGCACGATCGCCGCAGTCGATTACTTCGCCTGGATCGGCGAAACGATGGCTGATGACTTTTGCGACCGTTACGCTCACTTCGAAGGGCGACGCAAATTCGTGCATGCAGCACTCGATTGTTTATTCGACTACGAAAAATCCATCACGAAGCGCCTGATCGGCGGATTGCGTGAATTGCCGGGCATGCGTATCCACGGCATCACTGCCGAAGAAGCCCTGGACCGGCGTGTGCCTACGGTTTCTTTCACGATCGATGGGTTCAGCCCGGATGCCATCGCGAAAACGCTCGCCGCACAGAACATCTTCGTCTGGAGCGGCCATTATTACGCCGTCGAAGTCGCCAAAGCACTCGGCCTGTACGACTCGGGCGGCGCCGTGCGCACGGGTCTGGTGCATTACAACACGGCCGCAGAGGTTGATCGCTTGCTCGATGCGCTGAATCACATGATGAGACGGGTCAATGTTGCCTGATCATCGTCGCGCTCGCTCCACTCGACTATACTGAATACTCCGGTGGTGAACTCCGGTTTACCATGGGAGTAGACAAATAACGCGATAAGCACATGGGGAAAAATATGAAAAAGACACTGATCTCGACGCTGATGAGCTGCGTCGTGTTCCTGGCCGGATCTGGCATCGTCTCTGCGCAGGACGACGGGATGCTGATCATCCCGGTCGAAATGTTTACCTGTACCTACAACGGACGGCAGGGTCCGGAGGACCTGGACAGAGTCATCGGCCGATGGAATGCCTGGGCTGACAGGAATGCCGTTGATTACTACTCCGCATGGACCCTGACACCGTATTATTTCGGACCCGATCAGGAGTTTGACGTCATCTGGCTCGGCGCTGCCAAAGACGCCGTCGCGCTGGGGCGGGGGCAGAGTCTGTGGGTCAATGGCGATCACGGGCTACAGGACGATTTCGATGAAGTCATGACCTGCAACGGCCATTTCAATTTCGCTTCCATCAATTTCAAGGCGCCGCCCGACAACGCGACGCCGCGGAATTCCATCCTGACCTTTTCCGATTGCACTTTCAAAGAAGGTGCCACGTTTGCGGCGCTGGGCGCAGCGATGGGCGACTGGGCGCAACACCTGACCGGCCAGGGCTCCACCACGGGAATCTGGCACTGGTATGCCGCGTACGGCGGGGGCGGCGAGGAATTCGACTTCAAGTGGATGCAATCTCATAACAGCCTGGAAGAACTCGGCGCAGACTACGAGCGGTACGGCAACGGACGCGGCTTCGTGACCCGCAACAGGCTGTTGGCTCACCTGATCGACTGTGATTCCTCCCGGGCCTACCTGGCCGAGAATCGTCGCTTCGTGCAACTCCGCTAATCGGGACGACAGGATCGTCAATGAAAGGCGGCAAGCGGCGCTTGCCGCCTTTTTCACAATATGCCCGCGACGAAGCGAATGTCTTGACAGGCGTTGCGCCTGGTTTACATTGATCCATGATTTCAGACTCGGCGGCTGTCTAAGACGAACGGCGACCTGGTTAATGCGCGCATCGCGGCGTTCCGTGGTTCGCCAAGGAGGTATACCGATGTCTTCGAAATCGCCCACGCACAGTGTTGGCAGGGCGAGGTGTGTCGCGCTGTTGTCGTGTCTCGCCATGCTAGCGGCATGTGCAACGACGATGAACGTCCAGCAGATCGATCGACTGGAGTCCGTCAAGGAGAACCCGCGCGTCATCCTGATGCCGCCGGATATCCGCTATTACCTGCTGACGGCCGGCGGCGTGCCCGAACCGCATGCCGAATGGACCGAGGCGGCAGAGGCCAATTTCACGATCGCGCTGTCTGATTACACTCGCTCGATCGGCACGGACCTGACGGTCATCGATCGCGACAATCTCGGCGAAACGCACATCGAGTACGAAAAACTGCATTCCACTGTCGGCATGACGATTCTCAATCACCAGTTCGGCATGTACACGCTGCCGAGCAAAGGCAACGGCCAGGTGTTCGACTGGTCGTTGGGCCCGGGTATCAGCGAGCTCGCCGATCAGCACGATGCGGACTACGGGCTGTTCGTCTATTACCGCGATTACCAGGCCAGCGGCGGCAGGATTGCGTTCGCGATCCTCGCGGCCGCGGCGCGCACCGGCGTCAGCACCGGGGGCGAGGTCGGCTTCGCGTCGCTCGTGGATCTTCGAACGGGCGACATCGTCTGGTTCAACGTCGTCACCAGCGGTTCGGGCGAGTTGCGTAACCAGGAAAGCGCGGCCGCGGCGGTCAATACACTTTTCAAGAACATGCCGACGAACAGGAATCCGGACCAAAGCAAGTGACTCGCATTCCGACATGGTTCCTTTGCCTGGCTGCGGCGCTCGCACCGGCCGATACGCTCGCGGTCGAGGGACACATCGATCATCTGATTCCGCCCGGTTACAAGCCAGAGGAGGCGGCGGACGAGAAGGGTCTCTGGATGGAATTCGAGGAAATGGAGCGAAGCCTCAACAAATCGGCGCTTCTCATTCGCGACGCGGAGCTCGTCAACTATGTGAACGGCATCGTCTGCAAGGTTGCCGGCGATTACTGCGACGACTTTCGTGTCTACCTCGTGCGAAATCCCGGCTTCAATGCGTCCATGACGGCGACCGGCATGATGCAGATCTGGACCGGTCTCATCGTCAGGTCGACGACCACCGAC
>JBFHXJ010000128.1:0-8300 GCA_041598995.1 Woeseiaceae bacterium
ACGACAGCGGCGGGCTTGGAATGCAGCGGATCGCCCATGGCATACCGCACATTCGTTGCAGGGTCGTTGTCGTCATCGAGCAGGTCCTCGCCGCGTGCCCAGCGGATGATCTCGTCTTTGCTCGGCTCGCCCGCAGATCCGGTGAGACCGAAGTCTGCATCGGTAAAGGCAGCGGCATTCGACGGCGTGATCTGATTGTTCGCGGCCGTGAGATCGGTGCCCGAGTTGTTGGTGTACAGGTTGCGCACCGCGGGATCCGGCAGCGCATGTGCCGCGCCGCCGAGCTCCACGTTGGACCCGTCCGCGACGCCGGTCGTCCAGTAACTCTTGGCGCTGTCAAAGAAAAAGCCGGTCGCGGGATCGACCGCGGCGGATCCGTTGACATCGCTGATAACCCGGTTGACCAGCTTGTACTTCTTGAGATTACCGGGCCAGTGTACTTTCACTGCCGGCTTGAAGACCGTGAGGTACAGGTCGTTCAGGTTCTGCGTCCGGTTGAAGGCATTGACCGATACCGCCGGTGCGACGAACGACAGGTCGCGATCGGCAATCACGTTGATGATGTTCAGGAACGCACGCGCCAGCGAGGGGCCGTCGTCGGCCTGGTAATAGGTGCCGCCGCTGCGCTCTGCGGCGCTGCGCAGATTTTCCGTATCGATGGCGAAACCGACCGTATGCGTCGTGACGTACTGATTGCCGGGGAGGCCGCCCGATGCATCGGGAGAAATATCCGTGTACCTCAGGTATTCCGCAATGTCGTCTGCGCATATGCCATCGGGTTCGGACGCGACGACGTCGTCACAGAAGGTGCGCCCGGTGGCCGCCTGGTAGCCCGGCAGGGTCGGGGTCAGGGCCACGGTCTTGTCGTCGTTGCCGCCTGCCCGCCCGTCGGACAGCAGCACGTTGAAATTCTTCGCGCATTCGTTCAGTTCGGGCTGAATGTATACCTGATCCGGGGGAATGGAAGCAGGGTCTACCAGGATGGCGTGATCCGTAAAGTTCTCGTTGTCGCCGTCGATTTCGCCGAATCGGGCCGGCCTGCCGAGCCAGTAAAGCGCCGATTCGTAAAGGGACTCGGCGATCGTCGTGTGATCTTCCGGCGTCAGGCTGTCGACCGCCGCGAGTGCGTCGGCGCGATTGGTATCGATATCGATCAACCCCTGGATGATCGTGCCGCCTTCGTTATCGTTGAATCGCTCGACGCCGACGCGAACACCGCTCACCGATGAAAATATGGTGGTGAGCACCTGCTTGACGATATCGATACGTCGTTCCGAGACGATGACGGGGTTTGCTTCCCAGTTCAGATAATTGCCGTCATACATCGTGTAGTTCTGGTTTCTCGGCGCGCCGTTGAACTCCAATGCGTCCTTGTCCTTGTCGGTCCACGGATCGGCATCGTCTTTTTTCTTGGTGGGCCAGAAGAAGTCGGGCCGGCCGTCACCGTGGATGCCGAAATCGTCCTCGCACTCCACCGGAGCGCCGGGATAGAGCGACGAGAGGAATTGCCATTCCACTTTCTTGCCGATTTCCGTGCCGTCCTTGCCGCCGTCGCGGTATTGCGCAAAAACGCCGGCAAAGCTGCCGAGGCCGTTCATCTGCAGCGTCGCCGCGTCGCAATAGAAACTCGTCTTGTCTATGAACTGGTCAGTGCCGCCCGCGCAATCGGGATAGATACCCTCGACGGCCATCCAGTAAATTTTGCTGGAGTCGCAATCGCCTGCATAGGTCTGATTCTTGTCGTACGGCACTGCCGTATCTTCGGTCGATTTCATGCTGGTCGAGGTGTCGATGATGAACATGATCCTCGGCTTGGTGGCCTCGGTGATATCCGGCTGTACCAGCAGGAGTTCGGTATCGTCCGCCAAGACGGGCGAACCCGCCGTCATCGCCAGCAGGAGTCCGGTTCCTATCCATGTGATGTTACGCTTGAAAACTTTCATTGCCGTTCCCTCAAAATTCCTTTCCTGTGACGATCAGATCTTCACTTCGACTCGGATGACGATGTCCTTTTCGAGATCGTGAAACACGTCGACGATCTGGAACTGGCGGTTCGTGATTCCTGCGACCGCTCTCCTGAAATCCGCGAGCGAGACATATTGACCGTTCACGGCATAAACTGTCGCTGGTGTCACTCGTACCGTCCGAGCGTCACATTTGGCGCAGTCACTGAACGTAAGCGTGCCGCTCTCGGTGCCCGGTAATCTCAGGTAAACGAGCTCAACCTCATGAACTTCCATCGTAGTCCTGAAGTCGGCCGTGGCCGCAAGGCTCAACAGCCCCAATATGGTCAAGACCATCAGTCTTCGAATATGCATGTCTCTTGCTCCGTATCCTTACTTGCTTCGCTCGTTTACGATCAAAGTGATCCTGACTCGGGCCCCACGACATAAAATGCCTGGGAGTGTGTCGCAGACGCGTCCCTGTCCGTTCCACCCGGGTCAAATTTGGATTCCGCCGTCGACACGGCGTTGAAGTGATAGGCGGAAATACCGCTGCCGACGCCCATGCTGAATGCCCTGTCGGGCACCAGCGTCGTCTCTTCGAACTCGATGATCGCGGACACCGAGTCGTAGGCATTGACGCTCTGCGTCAGGTTGACGTTGACCAGCGTGTTGAAACGGCCCTGTGACAGCGCCATCTCGAGACCGGTCTCGGCGGCCTGGAAGGCGTTTTCGTAACTCTGGTCGTTGCGCGCCATCGCGAGCTCCGTCGTCGCCGTGTTCATGCCGGAAATCGCCAGGATCGTTATCACGACCATCAGGATCAGCCCGACGACCAGCGCCGCGCCATCCTGTTTTCCGGGGAATTTAATTCTGCTCGAATTCATCATCGTCTCACTTTCTACGTCCGCGCATTACGCAACAGGATCGTTTTGGAAACCTGCATGCGGCGGAAGTCGTCGCTGAAGCTGCCGAGATTCACGTCGCCCGGCTGATAGGTCACCGCGTCGATGACGCCGGGCTCGCGCGTGACGCCACGAACGACCAGCCAGATCCTCGCCGTCATGACCCGCGCGCCCGCGATAAACGCTGGATCGCCGGGAATGAAAATCGGGTCGCCCGGATTGACGTAGCGATCGACTGTATTGTCCTGGTCGACGTCCACGCCGAGCTGCAACTGCATGTTCTCGACGCCTGGCGCGACTTCCTGGTCGACAATCTGCACTCCACCTGCACCGCCGATCAGTGTCTTGCGGCGCAGGGTCGGCACACCCGGGATCAGGTCTGAGCTCGAGGCAACGTAATAGGAATTGACCACCAGGTTATGTGTCGCCGAAGTCAGGGGATCAAACGACGCGGGAATATTGCCGTCGTTGAACAGCTCGCCCTGCAGTCGCGTCGACTGGACCTGCAGGCGACCGGCCTCCAACGGCGTGGCCGCGACCGTGGCGCGCCGCGCGGTGAAAACGTCCGAATTTGCCTGCGCACCGCCCTGTGCGATACACGGCAGGGAATATGTGTTGTTGCTGCCGACCAGTGGATTGACGAGGTCGAGCGTCCAGTCCGCCCCACAGTCGCCCGGCGGCGACAGGCCCAGCGGATCCGGGTCGGCAACCTCGTAACGGCCGACGATCGCCGAACCGCGGCTGGTGCGGCCCCAGTTGCTGGCCATGCGCACGTCGGCTTCGAGCGTGTCCATCGCGAATTGCGCCGTTTCCTGGATACGCGCGATCGATTCATTGATGACGAATGACTGGCGGCTCTGGTTGTAAACCTGCACCGCGCCGATCATCAGGAACGAGCCGATTGCGAGTGCCACCAGCAACTCGACCATCGTCATGCCGGCTTCTTTTCGTCGCTCATTGAATGTTGATTTGGCTGCATGCATGGCTGTCAGATTCCGAGCACGGGAATATTGATCGTGTAATTCAGCGTTCCCTCCGGTTCGACCCACTGGACCCTGATCTCGTAGGTCGGCGGCGAGACGGCGTTGTCGTAAACCACGGTCACCGTCCCGTTGGGCAGCGTGTCCGCGGCCTGCTGGTCCCAGAGGTAGATGTCGTTCGCCGCCATCTCGCCCGGCGAGCAGTCGACGCCACCGTCGACGCAGTTGTTGTTTGAGCCCGCCAGCGCATAGGCGGGTCCCGCACGGGGATTGGCACGAATTCGGTCGCCGACGTCTCCTGCCAGCGTCACCGCATGGTGCCGGAACATCGACGTCCGACCCGCCTTCATGCTGTGCACGTACAGGCCGGCGATGCCAAGCATGCCGACCGACAGGATAATCAGCGAGATCAAGACCTCGATCAGCGTAAAACCGTCGTCCCTCTTTGTTCTTTTGAAGTGTCGTATTGGCATAAGACTCATTTCCAAATGTCTGTCAGCCGACCGCCGAACTTACGGGCAGCCACCCTGGGCATCGATCATGGCGACGTCGCGCAATACCGTTGCCCGTCCGATCGGCGTGACAACCAGCACTCGCGCCGCCGAGCTGCCGCCACTGGCCACCTCGTTGCCGCGTGCGTCACAGATCGTCGCCGTGACCAGAGCAGGATCGCCACCGACATCGCCGCGGCCGAGACCGGACGGTGCAAAGCTGAAATAGTCGGCGCCTGCGTTGGTCGTGATGTCGAGCTGATCGGGGATCGCCGGATGCGCGCGGATGACGTTCTCTCCGGCGCCGCTGCGATCGATATCGCCGTTCAGGTCGATGAAAATGATCCAGCCGTCGTCGAAGGTGCCACCACAGTTAGCACCGGCGTCCATCGAGTTGGCGCTGGCGCAGATCGTGATGTTGCGCTTCGAGCGTGCCGCTTCCGAACGGGCGAGCTGGAAGCTCGAATGCAGGTCGTTCGCGGTGCTGGAGACACGGCTGTTCGCCGTGAAGGCGCTCATGCTCGGCACCCCGATGGTCAAAATGATGCCGATGATCAGCATCGTGATCAGCATCTCGTACACGGTGAAGCCGCGCTGCTTGGCTCTGCTCATGGGGGCAATATACCCGGCCTGATTTAGCGGTTCGCAAGTATCCGATAAGCGGCGAACTGGCCCCGACAAACGGTCATAATGAGCTGGTTAATTTAACATAATCAGGGCAGTGGCGCTGGCTTTCGTGGCGGGAAAATCGACGTACGCGGGGCCTGCCGGTGTAACTCACGATAAGCGCGCGGGCCGCGGCGCGCCTTGTTTTGTCGCACAGAATGAAGGTGCCGTTGGTGGCCCTCAAGCTGGTCGTGCGGAAGCTGAATCTCGAGCGATTGGCGCTGATCAGATTATGTGAACTGGTCGTATAGCGCCGGATCAGTGGCTCGCCGGCATCCCTTTGTGCCGGTGCATCCCGGTCGTGATTGGCAAACAGGATGAAGCCCTCGGACCAGTCGGGTCCGGTCGTGCAATGCTCGCCATCATCAGACGGACAGAGCGTCACTTCGCGGCGGCGCACGATCGACTCCTTGCGCGCGAGATGGATAGCGTGAAACAGCGCGTCGACCTCAACCCTGAGCCGGTGCTCGGCGACGATCCGGCCGAAAGACGGCAGGCCGAGCGACAGGACCAGGGCCACGACCGCCACCGTTCCGATGAGCTCGTACAGACTGTAGCCGCCTGCCCAGCGACAATTACGCATACCCGACCTCCCTGTCCGATGCGCCGAGCCTAGCCCGCCACTGGCCCGGCCGGAAGGCCGCAAATCCCGGCAAAATCAGCAAATTGAGTCATCCGGTCTGGAATTGGTCTATACTCGCAAGCTGACGATTCCGGGGTTCGATCGCATGTTACGGAAGGACATTCTGAAGACACTGAAGCAGCACGATGTCATGCCGACCGCCCAGCGCGTGGAGGTTGCATCGATCCTGCTCGCGCGGCCGCAGCACCTGTCGGCGGACCAGATCATCGACAAGCTCCGGCGACGCGGCAGCCGCGTGTCCAAGGCCACCGTGTACAACACGCTGAAGCTGTTCAGCGAACAGGGGATCGTGAAGGAGCTGAGCGTCGACTCGAGCCGCAAGTTCTATGACTCGACGACGCACGCCCATTACCACTTCTATCACGTCGACACGGGCGAGCTGAGTGACATCCCGCAAGACCAGGTCTCGATCAATGGCCTGCCGCCGCTGCCCAAAGGCACCGAGCACGAAAGCGTCGAGGTCCTGATCCGCGTCCGCAACAAGCGCCGCTGATTTGTCCCGGAATTTGTCGGAGCGGCTTTAGCCGCGAACCCTTTGCTAGCCCATCGTTGCCAGCAACGCTATACTCGCGCCCGCTGCCGGAGTAGCTCAGTTGGTAGAGCAACGCATTCGTAATGCGTGGGTCGGGTGTTCGAGTCACCTCTCCGGCACCATCATTGCGCCGGTATAGCGGGGCGCGTAGCGCAGGGTAGAGCGCCTCATTCGTAATGAGGAAGTCCTTGGTTCGAATCCGAGTACCGGCACCATCACAATAAAGTTCGCGTTCCAGGAGTAGCGGGGCGCGTAGCGCAAGGTAGAGCAACGCATTCGTAAATTGCCGCTTGCGCGATTCCCGACAACTCACTAAAGATCAATCCGCGCCGATCCGGATGCGCGCTTTTGAGAAAGCAGGCGGATTGGGGTCGGAAGTTCGAGTCTTCTCTCCGGCACCAAATCCTCCCTCGATTTCCGAAAGAATCTTGTCTGATCGGTGAGGATTTATCTTTAGCGCGATAACGGTTGTGCGCTTCCACCCAAATCACAAAAGGTCAGAAAAAACGCGGTTCGACCCCGTCTTTAGGGCGCCAGCGCCGGTGTTCGATCAGGTGCATGGCGACGTCCGCGGCAGTTTTCAGCACCAGAAACAGGAGCAGGCCGGATGACGTCGCCACGCCGACGGCGTGTCCGGAAACGATCGTGAGATGCATCGGGACGATGCGGGCGTACGGGAAGAACATGATGATGCCGATGTTCGGTTTCCTGCTGCGGTCCTCATCCCGGTAGTGAAAGTAGGAATATCGGTGATTCAGGTAATAGGCTACGGTGCAGACGGTTAGCATCAGCCAACTTCCGTGGAATCCCTGTCCCTCGGAAAGCAGGAAAACTAAATAGGCGGCGTGAAAACCGCCGTAGTGGAGCGCGAAGAAAGCGGCCGTCTTGTGCTTGGTTTGCCGGGTCTCCGGTGGCCTGACGCCATTCATCTGGAAGTTCTCGGTCGAGAACTGATCCAGGTCGAGAATTCGCCGCAGGTTGAAATAGCCGATGATGACGCTCTGCGCCCAGTAGATGAGCATCAGTTCGGTCAGGTCCCAGCCCTCGTAGAGCGCAAGAACGATCGTGACCAGGTTCGCGCCAAGGAGCCACAGTCCCGAGGTTCCCGCACGACTTTCCACGGCTGCATGCATGCGAAAGAATCTACAGGCCGATGCATCGAAAAAAAAAGAACCCCCGCACATTTCTGTGCGGGGGTGGAGCCAGTCTCGCCGGGGCAGCGGGGGAATGAACTTACCCGGCGTTGGTTTCAAGTGAGCAAGACACCTTCCTTACGGCTCGAGTATGTAGACGAAGACCTTATATGCCGTGAATACATTCGTATCCGCGTTGTAGTGTCCTCGGGCGTACATTGATTTCGCGGTATTGACGCCGTCGAGGGAGATCGTCAGTGCATTGACGAAGTCCGTCCAGTCGGCGTAGAGCTGCAGGCTGTCTGTCGTCTTGACGACGAACAGCTTGCGGCCGCTCTCACGCGGTGCGATCAGCGTGTCGGAGTCGAGCGCCGTCAGGTCGATCAGTACAGGACCCTGCTTGATGAAATGACGCACGCCGATGTTCTCGTTCATGTTGTCGAGCAGCAATCCGGTCTCGTCCATCATCAGGAACGGCGCGGTCGTACCTTCCCCGATCCAGCTGACGCCGAGCGCACTCAACACGTCCGAATAGTCGATGATTGTCCGCCCGTCGAAATCCGGCGGCGCGCCCATCCACTCGTTGACGAAGCCCCAGGCTGCGACCGGCTGTCCGGCAGCGGTGGCATCGAGTGTGAGGTTGCCGGTCGCGACTTCGTAATTGTCCGGGTCGGCGTCGGTCGTCGGCTCGCAGCCACCGGTGCAGGTGAAGTCATAGACGCTCGGCCTGCGGCCGCCCAGCGACGACAGATCGATGTCGACCTGGCCGGGCATGATCGTATTGACGATACCGGTCAGTTTGGTGACGTGCAGGATCACTGCGCCCTCGGTCGCATCGATGTGCACGCCGATCTCGTCGTTCGCCGTCACGGTGCCGCGCACGGTCACTTTCTGTCCGACCGAAATGGCGCTGATGTCGAGCAGCCGGTCGGCGATCGCCACGTCGGGCCGGTCGAAGCGGTAGGTCTTGTACACCTTCGTGTCCGGGCCGATCGAAACGGTCACGT
>JBFHXJ010000129.1:0-8283 GCA_041598995.1 Woeseiaceae bacterium
AATTCGCAAGGAAATGGAAGACAATCTGCGCCGGCGCGGCGGCGCTGACTCGCTGCTGATCACGGGAGAGAGCGAATGGCGTGGCATGACGCTTGCCGAGGTCGCCGAGGCTATGGGCCTGGACCCGATCGATGCCGCCGTCGAAGTCGTTCATGGCGGCAATCCGTCGGTCGCGTCCTTCAACATGAATCCCGATGACGTCGATGCGCTGGCGATACAGCCCTGGGTCATGACCGGCTCCGATGGTTCCGAAGGCCATCCGCGCAAGTACGCGACCTATCCCAAGGTTTACCAGGACATGGTGGTCAGCAAGAAACTTTTCCCGGTGTCACGATTCGTCTATCGCAGCTCGGGCCTCGTCGCCGATTTCTTCGACCTCTGCGATCGTGGTTATCTCCGGCCCGCTATGAAAGCGGACATCGCCGTCATCGACCTCGACAATTTCATGCCAGTCGCCGACTTCGACAAGCCGACGGAGCTGGCGACCGGCGTCACCGAATTACTGGTCAATGGCGTGCCTGCCATATCCGGCGGAGAATATAGCGGCGCCTTGCCGGGGACGGTCGTCAACCGGCGGCAACTCGCCTGCCCGAGGTAGCCATTGCCGCGACCAAATCGCCCCGCATCGTTGTTACAATTCCAGCAGATAAACGATGATTTGCAGATCGATATGGCGATTCGCAACACTCACCAGGCAAGACCCGTGCTGATGGCGGCATTGCTCATCAAGCTGGCCATCACCGTAAGCGCTTGCGCACCTCAGGATCCTTACCGCGCGGATGCGAACGACGGCCATGATTGTCCGCCGAATATGAAAATGGAGTGCTACAAACGTACCGCACAGCCCGCCGAGTGCCGCTGTGTTACGCAGGACAGAGTAGAGAAAACGTTCGAGATGATTATCGGGGACGGTCCCCGATAATATTGCGATAGTAGAAGATCAGGCCGACCGCGATAAACAGCAGTGTTCCACCGCCGACTTTGATGACGAACAGCTGCGGATTCGACGTGCCTTCCGGGGGCATCAGCGCCAGGATTACCGACAACAGGGTTGCGCCGAAGCCCAATACGCTGCACAGCACGAGACCGGCAGTGCCGCCGGGGACGAGGCTCACGCCCGCATTGTTGCCGGCAGCTTTGATGCGCAGCACGGGGAGCGCGGCGAACATGTACAGGAACGGGACGAAGTAGAGAATAATCGTCATGTCGAGCAACATGACGTAGGCTTCCTCGATCGTCGCCTCGGTGACTGCCGCGAGGATCAGGATCGACGCGACGACACCCTGCGTCACCAGCGCGACGTGCGGCGTCGACCATTTCGGATGGGTCCTCCCCAATGCCTGCGGCAGGTAACGATCGATGCCGATCACGTAGGGAATCCTCGCTACGCCGGTAAACCACGCACCGAGGCCGCCGATCGAGCTCAACACAACCAGCAATGCGCCGACGATTGCGATCCCCGGCAGCGCGATGCGCTCGCCGATGGCGGCGAGCGCCTGTGGAATCCCGGTGATGACATTGATCTCGCCTTCCGGCACCGCGACCAACAGCAATCCCGTGCCGAGAATATAGATCGCGGCGATGATCACGCCGGACACGAGCATGGCGCGCGGCAGTGAACGTTTCGGCTCTTTGATCTCGCCACCCATGACTGGCCCCAGTTCCAGGCCGGCGAACGCGAACGTCATCGTGGCGAAGAACGTCAATGTCGCGAAACTGCCGAATCCCGGCGTCATGGATGCCGCGGTAAAGTGCGTGGCGCTGCCGTGCAGGGACCAGGCCCAGATGCCGCCGATCGCCAGCACGACAAATACCGCCGCGGCTGCCATCGCGCCCACGTTCGGAATCCACTTGCCCCGGTTCAACCCGATGACGTTGGCGCCGACGACCAGCCACAAGAGCAAGAGGGAGATCGTGCCGTTGTACCAGCCACTTTCGCCGAGTGCGATCCACCTGTCGCCGCCGAGGTAAAGGAAGGCGCCGGCAATAAAAAGCAGCAGCCCCGGAAAATAGAAAAGATTGTTGACCCAGTATGTCCACCCGGCAACGAAGCCATGCGCTTCCCCGAACGCCGCCTTGACCCAGAGATAGACGCCGCCCTCGCCCGAATCGCGAGAACTCAACTCCATCACGGCAAGCCCGAGCGGGATGAAGAAGATGACAACCGCGAGCAGCCATAACACGAGGCTCGCCGGGCCCATCTGGGCGGCGGTGGACAACCAGCGTATGCCGAGGATCGCGGCAATATAGAGAAACACCAGGTCCAGGACGCCGAGCGTCCGTTTGAGTCCGCCTGCACTTCGCTCGCTCGCCGCCGCCATGAAAATCTCCACGAGACTTCGGATACACTATGCCGCGGGCCGATGGGACGCAGCCGCTAAAACCATGGCTCGCCGCAAGACGATAATCGCCGCCAGATGACAATGCAAACCCAAACACGAGCAATGCGCGACATCTCGATCTTGCTATCTCTGTTGCTCGTGTTCGGAAGCGCGGCTTCTGCAGCAAACGACAAACAAACAGACGACACCGAACTGTTCGCCGATGCCCTTGCGGCGGCAGGACAGATGCCACGTCTCAAGAGTCTGCTGATCAGTGTCGACGGCGACCTGGCGGTGGAGAAATATTTCAATGGCACGAACGCACGCCAGACCACCAACGTCAAGTCCGTGTCCAAATCCTGGATCTCCGCGCTCGTCGGCATCGCGATAGATGACGGTCATATCGAGGGTCTCGATCAGCCGATATCCGATTTCTATGGTGATCTCCTCGCGACCGACGGAGACGCGACAAAGCGCTCGATCACGATCGGTAACCTTTTGTCGATGCAGGCCGGCCTCGAAACAACGAGCTTCTACAACTACGGCGCCTGGGTCTTAAGCGACGACTGGGTTCGCTTCGCGCTACAGCAGCCGATGCTCGCAGAGCCGGGCACCAGGCTCGTGTACAGCACCGGTAATTCGCACCTGCTGTCCGCCATCCTTACCAAAGCAAGCGGCAGATCGACGCTGGAATTTGCGCGAGAACAGCTCGGCGGGCCACTGGGCTTCGAGATCCAGGCATGGCCCACGGATCCCGACGGCATCTATTTCGGCGGCAATAACATGGAGCTGACCCCGCGGCAGATGCTCGCCTTCGGCGAGTTGTACCTGAACGAGGGGCGCGCCAATGGGCGGCAGGTCATCCCCGAGGCCTGGGTCGAGCTGTCGCTTACGCGGCGCGCGGAATCGCTACGCGAGCGCGGCCGGTACTATGGCTACGGCTGGTGGCTGCGCGACATGGCCGGCGTGCCCGTCGCCTACGCCTGGGGCTACGGCGGTCAATTCATACTGGTCGCGAGCAATCTCGACCTGGTCGTCGTGACGACCTCGAGCAGTCTTCCGGGCCGCGACCGGCGATCGCATATTCGCAGCCTGTACGACCTGCTCGAAACACGCGTTGTCGCGCCGGCTGCAGAACACGCCAACGCAATCATTCCGTGGGCGATCGATTAAAGGGCAACGGCGCGTGCATTGAAAAATTGGTGGAGCCGAGGAGGATCGAACTCCCGACCTCCGCATTGCGAACGCGGCGCTCTCCCAGCTGAGCTACGGCCCCAGGCAAGAAAATGGTGGGCGATACCGGTCTCGAACCAGTGACCTCCGCAATGTGAGTGCGGCGCTCTCCCAACTGAGCTAATCGCCCGTTACTGCCGACATTCTGCGCCGCCGCCGGCTTCTCATCAAGCAGCAGTCTGCGCGCATCACGGCCTTGTTATCGGGATACCGGCCAGCGCGCCGGTCACTTCGCCATCACGCACGGCAAAAGTACCGTTGACCATGACGTGCACGACGCCTTCCGAGTACAGCCGCGGCTCCTCGAACGTCGCCCGGTCCCGGTATCGCTCGGGATCAAGCACCGTGATGTCGGCGATGTAGCCTTCGCGCAAATAGCCGCGATCGGGCAAACGGAAGAAATCGGCCGCAAGACCGGAAAAGCTGCGAATCACGAATTCCGGTGTCAGTAACGGTTCGTCGAATACGAACAGGCGCATCTTCATGGGGAATGCGCCGAAAGTTCGCGGGTGAATATTCGGCTGATCGGGCCGTGGGGTAACGCCATCCGTGCAGGTCATCATCCACGGTTCCTGGGCGAGTCTCCTCGTGTTCGCTGCGTCGTAGAGCTCGAGGTTCATGACGCTGGCATCGTCCTTGCGGAGGATGTCCTGCACCGCGTCCGCGGGCTGAAGCTCCCGCTCACGGGATATCTCGGCCAGCGTCTTGCCGCTGAGATCCGGATCCGGGTCGACGAACAGAATCCTGTCCGCACCGCCGCGAATCTCGAGCATCGCGTTGGTGGCATCCCTGATCTCCTGCGACAGCGCGGGGTCGTCGAAACGCGCGACCATTGCTTCCTTCCCGCCCGCCGATGCCCAGTCGGGAATCGTGTAGGAGCGAAGATTGCTCTGCGTCGCCGTGTACGGGTGATGCGCGGCCCACACGTCGATGCCGCGTGCGCGTGCATCGTTGATTAACTTTGCACCGACGTCGGCGCGTCCATAGTTGCGCGCGCCCTGAAGATTATAGTGGCTGAATATGCCACGTGTTCCCGATTCCTCGGCGATGCGTATGCCTTCCTCTACCGATGCGTCGTACCCGATGCCGTTATACACGGCGCCGAGATCGCGGTCGTGCGTGTCATAGATGGTATTGCCGAACGTCGCGGCCACCTTTGCCAGCTCGATGACCTCTTCCGTCGCGGCATAGGTGCCCGGCACATAGAACAGTCCCGTCGACAGACCGAAGGCGCCCTCCTCCATGCCCTGGCGGACGAGTTCGCGCATCGCATCGAGTTCCTCTGGCGTTGGTGCGCGATCCTCACGGCCCATAACCACTTCGCGCACCGCGCCGTGACCAATATAAAGGATGCCGTTCACGCCGATGCCAGTCTTCTGCCACAACTGAAACTGCTCGGCGACACCGCTGCCGGCACCATCGACGCCGAGCACGACGGTGGTGATTCCCTGGTAAAGGAAGGGTTCCGCCTTGTAACCGTAGTCCTCGCTGAGCTTCGCGTGGCTGTGCGCATCGATGAATCCGGGCATCACCCAGCGGCCGGACACGTCGAAGGTCTGTTCGGCCGTCACGTCTGCGCTTTCGGCATCACCGATAAAAACGATCCTGCCGTCGCTGATGCCGAGATCGGCGAGAACAGGCGCACTGCCCGAGCCGTCGTACACGAGGCCGCCGCTAAAGAGCTGCTCGACAGTGATCGCGCCTTGCTCCGCTTCGTCGGCGGGCTTCGAGCAGCCGGCAAGGAAAATCAGTGCAAATAAAGCCGCGGCCTGTTTCGGGTTCATGAATCGCCCCTGTTGTTCTGGTCCGAATTACGGAGAATAAGCTATAACGTGGTCGCCGGCAGCAAAAAGCCATAAAAGTGAATAAGTGGTGCCCACAGCGAACAGATAAGCGAATGAAGGGAGTACAACATGGGTGACTACGATGGCGCGACGTTGCGCCGCCGCTCGTTCCTCGCGTATTGCGGCGGACTGGGACTGGGTTCGGGTCTTTTCCCGGGCGCGCTCTGGGCGCAGTCGGACGGCGGCAATGCCCGGATCAACTCCGATATGATCGACGCCGCGGCACGCCTCGCAGGACTCGAGATTTCACCGCCCGATCGCGAGGAGATGGTCAAGGGCATCAATGCCAATCTCGAAAGTTTCGAAAAGTTGCGCGAGGTGAGGATCGACCAGCATGTGGCGCCGCCGCTCTATTTCAATCCGGCGGTGCCGGGGCAGACGTTCAGCAGCGTGCGCCGGCCGTTCGTGCGCGGCGCGCGCGAACCCGTCACGCGTCCGCGCAATCTCGACGAAATTGCGTTCTGGCCGGTCTCCGACCTGTCGCGGCTGATCGAGTCGCGCGAGGTAACCTCGGAAGAACTGACGCGCCTGTATCTCGATCGCATCGAGCGGTACGACGACACACTTTTCAGCGTTATCACGCTGACTGCAGACCTCGCCCTCGAGCAGGCCGTCCAGGCCGACCGCGAAATCGCTGCAGGCAGATACCGCGGCCCGCTACATGGTATTCCCTGGGGCGCTAAGGACGTCATCGCGAAGAAGGGTTACCGCACGACCTGGGGCTGTTCGGTTTATCGTGACCAGGTAATCGACCTCGACGCGACCGTCGTGCAACGTCTCGAAGCTGCCGGTGCCGTGCTGCTCGCGAAACTGTCGACCGGCGAGATCGCCCGCGGCGATCGCTGGTTCGACAAGCAGACGCGCAATCCCTGGAAAAAGGACGAGGGCTCCGGCGGATCATCCGCCGGTCCGGGCGCGGCGACCGCCGCGGGTCTCGTCGGTTTTGCGATCGGCACCGATACCACCGGATCGATCCTGGGACCATCGCGAAGCTGCGGCATTACCGGCCTGCGCCCGACATTCGGTCGCGTCAGCCGGCACGGCGTCATGCCGGTCTGCTGGAGTCTCGACAAAGTCGGGCCGATGTGCCGCTCGGTCGAAGACTGCGCGATCGTGTTCGAGGCCATGCGTGGGCCTGATAACCGGGATCTCGCCGTCGTCGACATGCCCTTTAACTGGGACGGCAACGGCAATCTCGAGGGATTGCGCATCGGCTTTCTCGAGGATGCCTTCGGCGAGGACGCGCAGGCCAACGACCGCGAAACCTTCGCGGGGCTCTCCAATCTGGGTGCCGATCTGCAGCCGGTCCGCCTGCCTGAACACGCCGGCATGGATGCATTGCAGATGTTGCTCGTCGACGAGGCGGCTGCGTTCGATGAACTGATGCAGACCGGCAAGGTCGATATGCTGATACAGGATCGCGAGGAACCCGAGGACATGCTCATGCGCATCGCGCGACTGCTGCCGGCCGTGGAATACTTGCAGATACAACGTCAGCGCATGCTGATGATGCAGGGACTGGAAAGAGCGTTGCGTGAGATAGACGTCTACATCGCACCGCACAGTAGCGATGCGAACAGGACTGCCACCAGTCTCAGCGGCCATCCGGCGATCAGCGTGCCGAACGGTTTCGACGCAGACGGCAGGCCGACGGGCATTCTTTTCGTCGGCAAGCTTTACGGCGAGGCGGAGATGATGACGGCGGCCGGGATCTACCAGGATGCGACCAATTTCCATCGGTCCCACCCACCATTAAACTAGGCAGGAAAAACGATCAGGCTCGGTACCAAACGGGGAAGTTTATGCAGAGGTTTTTACAGCGCATCGTCGTATTTGCCATGACCGGCTTTGCCATTGCCGGCGCACCGGCGAACGACGAACCGGTCGATATCATGATTCGCAATGCCCGCGTCGTCGACGGCACGGGCAGCCCGTGGTTTCGCAGCGACGTTGCCATCGACGACGGAAAAATAGTCGATATCGGTGTCAATCTCGATCTCGACGCCCGGCAAACGATCGATGCAGCGGGCCGCATCGTCGCCCCCGGCTTCATCGATGTGCACACGCACGTCGAATCTTCCGACCGGCGCGAAGGCCTGCGGCATCTGCCGCGCGCCGATAACTATATCCTCGACGGCGTGACGACGATCATCACCGGCAATTGCGGCGGATCGGAAATCGATATCGCTGCATGGAACCAGAGCCTGAAAGGACTCGGCATCAATGTCGCCACACTTATCGGCCACAATTCAGTGCGTCGTGCAGTCATGGGACTCGACGATCGCTCCCCGACCGCAGAGGAACTCGCGTTGATGCAGAATCTCGTCGAAAAGGCGATGCGGGACGGCGCCGTCGGTTTTTCGACAGGACTGCTGTACGTGCCCGGCACCTATGCGACGACCGAAGAGGTCGTGAGCCTCGCGGAAGTCGCGTCGCAGTACGGCGGCGTGTACGCGAGTCATATACGCGAGCAGGGCGCGAAACTGCACGACTCGATCGACGAGGCGGTTCGCGTCGGCATCGAGGCGAATATGCCGGTACAGATCTCGCATTTCAAGATCAAGGGTCCGGCGCGCTGGGGTACGATCGGCGACGCGATCGAGCGGGTCGAGTCCTACCGACAGCAAGGGGTCGACGTGGTCATCGACGCGTATCCTTACGACCGAGCGAGCTCCAACCTGGGCATCAGCCTGCCGCGCTGGGCAGTTGCGGGCGGCGCCGAGGCCATCGCGGCGCGCATCGAGGACGATGACACGCATGCCCGGATCGTCGGCGACATGAAGGCCATGCTCGACGCCGGCGGTTATCCCGATTATTCGTTCGCAACCGTGGCGCAGTACGAACCGGAACCTGCGTATGTTGGTCGCAACATCAGCGAGATCAAT
>JBFHXJ010000130.1:0-8223 GCA_041598995.1 Woeseiaceae bacterium
CTCGAGAAACACGACCGGATCGGGATCCCTGATCGCCGCAAGCAGCAGGCCATACGCCCTGGCAGGAGAGGACGGTATGACGACCCGGATGCCGGGCATATGGGCGAACAGGGCCTCGGTGCTTTCCGAGTGATGTTCCGGTGCGTGGATGCCGCCGCCGTAAGGTGCGCGCAGTACCATCGGACAGCTCAGGCGCCCGCGCGTCCGGTTACGGATGCGACCCGCGTGATTGATCATCTGGTCGATCGTCGGATAGATGAAGCCCATGAACTGGATCTCTGCGATCGGGCGCATGCCCTGCATGGCCATGCCGATCGAGACGCCGGCGATCATGCCTTCGGCGAGCGGCGTGTCCTGTACGCGATCTGCGCCGAAGCGCGCCTGCAGACCCGCGGTGGCGCGAAATACGCCGCCATTGACGCCGACATCTTCGCCGAGGACGATGACGCCCGGATCATGCTCGAGTTCCCAGGCCATGGCCATCGTCACCGCATCGATGAGCGTTACCTCAGGCATGTTCCTTCCCGTTGGATTCGGCGTAACGGATCGCATCGGCGCGTTGTTCCTCGAGCGTCTCGGGCAGCTTCGCGTACATATAATCGAACATCGATGCGACAGGCTGTTTCGGCGTATTCAGATAGTTTTGCACGGCGATGTCGACCTTGTCCGCGGCTTCCTCGAGTAAAGTCGCTTCTTTCTTGTCATCCCAGGCACCGAGGTCTGTCAGGTATTGCCGCAGGCGAATAAACGGCTCGAGCTGCCACGCCGCCTCTACGTCCTCCTTCTTGCGGTACCGGCTCGCGTCATCTGCGGTCGTATGATCGCTCAGGCGATAGGTTACGGCCTCGATGAGGCATGCGCCTTCCCCCTTGTGTGCACGTTGCAGTGCGCGGTCGACCCAGTGCCGCACCGCGATGACGTCGTTGCCGTCGACCTGGATGCCCGGAATCCCGGCCGCAACCGCTTTTTGTGCAAGCGTTTTCGTTGCCGTTTGTAATTCAATGGGCACCGATATGGCCCACTTGTTGTTGATAACGATGAAGACGACGGGCAGGTGCCGCGCGCCAGCAATGTTCATTGCTTCGTAGAATGCGCCTTCCGAAGTTCCTCCATCGCCGTTCATGGAAACGGCACAGCGTTTCTCACCGCGGATCTGGAACGCCATGGCGGCACCGGCCGCATGCAAACATTGCGTCGCAATCGGCACGCAATAGGGAAGATCGTGCCTCGCGTTCGCGAAATCGTTGCCGCGTTCATCGCCTCCCCAGTAAAGCAACAGTTCTTCCATGCGTACGCCGCGATACAGCAAGGTACCCGTCTCACGATAGCTCGGCGCAAGCACGTCGTCCTCGTGCATCGCGGCGGCAACGCCCACGTGTGCAGCTTCGTGTCCGAGCGATGACGCGTATGTACCGAGCTTGCCAGTACGCTGCAGGTTAATGGCTTTGGTGTCGAACACGCGCGTTTCCGTCATACTGCGATACATATCAACGAGCGCGTCGATGTCTTTGGCAAGATCGGGGATGTCAGCGCTGGGTTTTCCCTGGGGGTCCAGGAATTGGCTGTACTGGACCTCGAAGTCCGCGATGGTTTCCAAGAAGTGCTCCAGTCAGGGAATGAGCAGGACTCTTATTTATTACCCGCAGGCCACGCTGCGGAATGGTTGCCGTTCACCCCCCTGTACGCAACGGGCCGCGATTATAACCCAAGCGTCATGCGCTCGCGCGATTCGCGAATACCGGGATTGTGGTAGCCGCATGACGCGGCAATTCGCCAGAAATTCTAATGCGATTTAAAACACGCTCTAAGGCGCGCCGATCAGGCGCGCGCGTACGAGCAGGCGCTCGATGACTTCGTTCAGAGTAGCGATCTGCTCTTGCGACAGGCCGTGCAGCAGATCGTCCTCGATCCCGAGTGCCAGCGGCGCAATCTCGTCGTGTACCTTGCGGCCTTCCTCGGAGAGATTCAGGATCGAGCGGCGACGGTCGGCATCGGCAAATTCGCGATCGATGCGGCCGTTCTTGATGAGCTTGGTCACGGCCCGACTGACGGCGACTTTGTCCATCATCGTGCGTTCCGCCACCTCGACGGCGGACAGACCGGGGAATCGACCGAGTATTGCGATCACGCGCCATTCCGGGATTGTCAGGCCGAAGCGCTGATCATAGGCACGCGCAATTGAGGTGCTGACCGTGTGCGACAGGATCGCCAGGCGGTATGGCAGAAATTCCTCGAGTATCAGCTCTCTGTCGTTCTTTTTGTCCACGGGCGGACATTCCCCCTACCGGCACTACGCACATCCAACTGCGATGCAGCATAAAGTTTAGCAGCTAACGGGCTTGCGAGTGTCAATCAGGCCAGGTGCGGCTGGTGCAGGTACTCGTTTGACTGCATTTCGCTGAGCCGGCTGGCGGTGCGCGAGAACTCGAATTTCAGGCGATCACCCTGGTACAACGCATCGACGCCGGCGGCCGCCGAGACGACCAGTTTTACCTTGCGGTCGTAGAATTCGTCGACCATCGCAATCAGTCGGCGCGCCGGGTCTTCGAGCCCGCGATCGAGCACCGGCATGTCCGAGACGATCACGGTCGGGTACCAGCGCGCGATTTCGATGTAGTCCTCCTGGCTGCGCGGCCCGCCGCAGATATCCATAAAATCGAACCAGACGATGCCCTTGGCGCAGCGAACGCTCCTGACGTCGCGACCGAGCACGTCGAGCACATGTTTTTCCATCGCGTCACCCGAGGCGATCTCCTCGAAGTAGTGCATGAGTTTCGACTCGGCATCGTCTCCCAACGGCGTCAGGTAGGTGCCCGCCTCCTGCAGCAGCCGCAATCGATAATCGGTTTCGCCATCGAGCTCGATAACATCCGTATGCCGCTCGAGCAACTCGATTGCCGGCAGGAAACGGGCGCGTTGCAGGCCGTCTTTGTACAAATCCGCTGGCTTTGCATTCGATGTCGTCACGAGCACGACGCCGCGATCGAAAAGCCCCTTGAGCAGCCCGCCGAGTATCATCGCATCGCCGATGTCGTTGACGAAAAACTCGTCAAAACAAAGCACCCGCGTCTCGGATGCGATGTCGGCCGCAACGCGGTCGAGCGGGTCGGCGATATCTTCGAAGCTTTTCAGCCGCATATGGATATCCCGCATCATGCGGTGAAAATGAATGCGTTTCTTCTGTCCGACATTCAGCGACCTGAAAAAAAGATCCATCAGGTGGGTCTTGCCGCGGCCGACACCACCCCAGAGGTAGATACCGCGCGGACTATTTTCTGCTGGACCGCGCAGGATTTTGCGCAACCAGCCCGGCCTCGCCGTGGTGCAAGCGATTTCGTCCTGTAATCGCTGCAAAGCGGTAACGACACGGAGTTGCGCCTCGTCCTGCAGGTGCCCGTGCTGCTTCATCGCGGACTTGTAAGCTCTGCTGATATTCAAATCGAACCTCGCATGAGGCCGGGGATTACAGCGGCAAAGCCAACGCCTGTAAAGTCATTGCTGCTAGAATATCGGTGACCTCAAGCGAGCAGAAAGCATGTCTCAACACGCAGAACGGGAATCGATGGAGTTCGATGTCGTGATTGTCGGCGGCGGTCCGTCCGGCCTCGCCGCCGCGTGCCGACTGTCACAGCTCGCCGAAGCGGATGGCAGCGAACTGTCAGTTGTCGTCGTCGAAAAGGGTTCCGAGATCGGCGCGCACATCTTGAGCGGTAACGTTTTCGAGCCGCAGGCATTGACGGAGCTCTATCCCGACTGGCGCGAGGAGGGCGCCCCCGTTACATCGGCAGTCGGTCGCGACATCGTCCACTATCTGCTGGGCGATAAGAAATCGCTGCGGATCCCCGGCCCGTTCGTGCCCCTGCCGATGCACAACAAGGGAAACTACGTCATCAGTCTTGGCCGGCTGTGTCAGTGGTTGGCCGAAAAGGCGGAAGCAGCCGGCATCAACGTCTTTCCCGGATTCGCCGCGTCCGAAGTCCTGTACGACGAACAGGAACGTGTCAAAGGCGTCGCAACCAGTGATTTGGGTATTGGCAAAAACGGCGAAAAGAAATCGAGCTATCAACCGGGTTACGAACTTCTCGGCAAGTACACGATCTTTGCCGAAGGCTGCCGCGGCAATCTCGGCGAGTTGTTAATGAAGAAATTCGACCTGCGCAGGGATGCCGACCCGCAGCACTATGGCATCGGGCTCAAGGAGATCTGGGAGATCGATCCCGCAAAGCACTCCGAAGGGCTCGTCGTGCACACGATGGGCTGGCCGCTCGACAACCGCACCGAGGGCGGCGGTTTTCTCTATCACGCCGATAACAACCAGGTGTACCTCGGTTTCATCGTTGCTCTGAATTACGTGAACCCGCATCTCTCGCCGTTCCATGAATTTCAGCGTTGGAAGCAGCATCCGAAGATCAGTATGTTTCTCGAAGGCGGCAAGCGGATTTCCTACGGCGCCAGGGCCGTCAACAAGGGGGGGTTGCAGTCGCTGCCGAAACTCAGTTTTCCCGGTGGCATCCTCGTCGGCTGCAACGCGGGCTTTCTGAATGGTGTCAAGATCAAGGGTGCGCACACGGCGATCAAGACAGGCACACTTGCAGCCGAATGCGTATACGAAGCGCTGGCCAATGGTGATGAATATTCGGAGCTGACATCCTTCGACGTTGCGGTCGAAAAATCCTGGGTACACGACGAACTCTACCGTGGCCGGAATTTCGGTCCCGCATTACACAAATTCGGCACCTTTTTGGGCGCCGCGTTCACTTACATCGATCAGAACGTGTTTCGCGGCAAGCTGCCGTTCACGCTTCACAATCCGCATCCGGATCACGAGTCGTTACAAAAAGCGAGTGAAGCGAAACCGATCGACTACCCGGCTCCCGACGGTGTGATCACCTTCGATCGTCTGTCGTCCATCTATCTCTCGAGCACCAATCACGAGGAAGACCAGCCGTCACATCTGACCCTGAAAGACGCCGCAATCCCGATTGCCTTCAACCTGCCCGAATACGATGAACCTGCGCAAAGATATTGCCCGGCCGGCGTTTACGAAGTCGTCGAGGAAAACGGTCAGCCGCGGTTCCAGATCAATGCGCCGAATTGCGTGCATTGCAAGACTTGCGACATCAAGGATCCGAAACAGAACATCGTTTGGGTCGTTCCCGAAGGCGGCGGTGGCCCAAATTATTCGGGGATGTAAAGAAACGGTTAGAAGTATCTTCATATGACCGACGAACTCTGGACCTGCCCGGAATGCGGTCACCGATTCGTGACCAGAAACATGTGGCACTCCTGTTCGAATTATCCGCTCGACTACCATTTCAAAAAGAGTGAACCCGTCGTTAGAGAAACTTTCGATCGATATCTTGACGTCATCGAATCATGCGGACCTGTGGAGGTTATTCCGCAGAAAACGCGGATAGCGATCATGGCCAGGGTGCGGTTCGCCGGCTGCGTCGTACGCCGGAAATGGCTGCTCGCAAACCTGTGGATGACACGCAAGGTGCATCATCGAACCCTGCGGAGTACCGAGAAATTCGGGCCGCGTTCCTACGGGCACCGGTTTCGCCTGGATTCGCCCGATGACATCGACGACGAGCTGAGGTTATTCGTTGCAGAAGCTTACGCGGTCGGAATGCGGAAGCACCTGAAGGGTCGGGCAGCGACCTGAGACAGTAAGAGTCATGCGATTTTATCTCGTGCAACACGGCGATGCCGTGTCAAAGGATATCGATCCCGATCGCCCGCTGAGCGACAAGGGCCGGCTCGATGTGAAAAAGCTGCAAGTGTTTCTGTCGGGTCACGGCGTTGTGGTCTCGCAGATCTGGCACAGCGGCAAGACCAGGGCAAGGCAGACGGCGGAATTACTGCGGCCGTTGCTGTCAGCCTCGAGCGAGATTCATCGCAGAGACGGCCTCGCGCCCAATGATGCGCCGCAGGCGTTTATTGAAGAGCTGCATGGCATCGACGAGGACATCCTGGTCGCGAGTCACATGCCGTTCGTGAGCCGCACCGTTTCACAGGCGCTCGCCGGTTCTGCCGATCGGGCGCTGATTGATTTTGTGCCGGGAAGTATCGCGGGCATCGCGCGTCACGACGACGGCTCATGGCGACTCTTCATGTTCGTGCGCCCGGAAAACCTGTGAGTTGCTTCCCTTTTCGAATCGTTTGACGCATTCTGCCGCAATGATCCTGACGGACAATTCAGAAAAACAAAACAGGACAGGCAAACCATTCGGCACCCGGTGCAGGACGACAGTTACGCATTGCTTGCTGTTATATGCCATGCTTGTCGCTGCATGCGCGCCACCACAGCAAGACAGCGCTTCGCTAACGATCACGGGCGCCCGGGTGTGGACGGGTGATGTCGATCAGCCGTGGGCTGAGGCCGTCGCCGTCCAGGGTGACAATATAATCGCGGTCGGATCCTCCGCCGAGATTGCGCTGCTCATCGGCTCAGACACCGAGGTCATCGAAGCGGATGGCGGCATGCTCGTACCCGGTTTCATCGATTCGCATGTGCATTTTCTCGGCAGCGGCAGTGCGATCGCCTCGGTACAGCTGCGCGACGTCGATACGCCACAGGAATTCGTGCGCAGAATCGGCACGTTTGCGGAGAATACAGAGCCCGGTGAATGGATAACCGGCGGCATCTGGGACAATAACAACTGGGATGGCGAGTTGCCGCGCCGCGACTGGATCGATGCCGTAACGCCCGCAAATCCGGTGTGGGTGTCGCGAGTGGACGGGCACATGTCGCTGGCGAACTCACTGGCACTCGACCTGGCCGGCGTCGATGCCGATACCCCGGACATAGCCGGCGGGGAAATCGTCCGCGACGACGACGGCAGGCCAACCGGCATCCTGAAAGACAATGCGATGGGCCTCGTCAACCACGTGATCCCGCCGCCATCGGAGAGCCAGCTCGACGCCTACCTCGACGCGGCCATGCGATACGTGGCCGAAAATGGCGTGACTACCGTTCACGACATGGACGACGGCACCTTCGACATGTGGCTCAGTCTCGCGACCTACCGGCGCGCCGCGGCCGACGGCAGATTGATCACGCGGATCTATGCGGTCATGCCGCTTGTCGATTGGCAGAGGCTGCGCGACGACATGGCACTAAACGGCCGCGGCACCGAGTGGCTCAAGACCGGAGGCGTTAAAGGCTTCATGGACGGATCGCTCGGTTCACGCACTGCCGCCTTCCTCGAGCCGTTTACCGACGTGCCGGACAAGCGCGGTTTTCTGCTCGACTCGCTCGACAACCTCCGCTCGCGGATCGTCGGCGCCAACGAGGCCGGCATCCAGACCATCGTGCACGCCATCGGCGACAAGGCCATTCGCGATCTGCTGAATATATACAAGGAGATCGAGGATCCGAATCGACGCTTTCGCATGGAACACGCCCAGCACATACATCGTGACGATATTCAGCGATTTGCGGCGCAGGGCGTGATTGCGAGCATGCAGCCCTATCACGTGATCGACGACGGGCGCTGGGCCGAAGGCGCGATTGGCCCGCAACGCGCGAAGACAACATACGCGTTCAAATCATTGATAGAAAGCGGCGCCCACGTCGCCATCGGCAGCGACTGGTATGTCGCACCTGCATCGCCAATCGAGGGAATCTATGCGGCGGTCACGCGACGCACGCTCGACGACAGAAATCCGGACGGTTGGGTGCCCGAGGAAAAAATTACCGTTGAGCAGGCACTGCACGCCTACACCTACGAAGCCGCCTATGCCTCGTTCGAGGAGGACCGCAAAGGCACGCTGAAAGCCGGCATGCTGGCCGACATGACCTTGATCGACCGCGACCTGACGGCAATCGCAGCGGAATCGATTCGAGAGGCCAGAATTCTGAAGACCATCGTAGCTGGCCGTGTGGTTTTCTCTCGACAGGATGACCAATAAAAAAGAAGGGTAGACCCAATGCAATTGAAAAATACGCTCGCTGCAAAGGCCGGTTTTGTCATCCGCAAGCCCGTCGCAACCGTGTTTGACGCATTCGTCAATCCGCAGATCACGACTAAATTCTGGATCAAGCGAAGCACCGGGCCTCTCGAGGACGGCGCGACCGTCCGCTGGTATTTCACAGACGATATCTCAACAGAGGTGCGCGTCGTGGCGATAGAAAAGAATCGGCGGATTCATTTCGAATGGGGTGACCAGCCGCAAGACACGACGACCGTCGAGTGGCTGTTCGAGCCGCGAGGCGAGGAC
>JBFHXJ010000131.1:0-7820 GCA_041598995.1 Woeseiaceae bacterium
GGCAGTGCTGACGACGTGTACGCTGGCACTGGTTGCCAACGCGCAGGACGACGAATTCGCACCGGTCGATCTGCCCGCCAATATTGCCCAAAAAGTTCGCGGACTCGATCAGGAGAAAATCGATTTCCTGCGAGGCGAGGGTGCGCTCAATTTCGCCGAGCGGCACGATCTCTTGTTTGCGCGCCTCGCGGACAAGTCGCCCGAGGCGATCGAAGCGTACATCGACGCCATGATGCGTGTCATCGAATTGATGAAATTCGATCCCGAGCGCGACATGGCGTCGATTCCACTCAACACGGAAACGCCGTATTTCAATGCCTGGAAGACGGAACGTCCCGCGGCGCTCAGCACGCCGCGCGAGCCAGGCCCGATCAATGTGCAGCGTTACCTGGCAGAAGGGTACAAGCTCGGCATCCCGACGTTCTTCAATATGCCGATCGCGCTGACGCCCGAAGACCTGGTCGCGGGTAAGGTCGAAGTGGCGATCATGGGTATCGGCATGGACACCGGTACGGGCTTTCGCGGCGCGGCTTACGGCCCGTTGGCGGTGCGTTCGGGCCGGGTCTATCTCGGAACCGGCTTCGTCAACGAGCCGAATATGCACGCGATGGTGTCCCCCTTCAACGAGCTGACAATCGTCGATTATGGCGACATTGCGGTCGACCAGTTCAGCATCGAGCGCAGCCTCGAGCACATCATCACGAAGGTGCACGAAGTTGCCGCTGCCGGCGCGATCCCGATGATCGTCGGCGGCGATCATTCGCTGATGTATCCCGATGTGGCCGGCGTGGTGCGGCACTATGGCGTCGGCAAGGTGGGCGTGGTGCATTTCGATGCGCATTACGATGCGGGACGCGGCTATTCGCACCTGCTGACGCATGGGCAGCCGGTGCGGCGGCTCTTCGACGAGGGCCTCGTGCCCGGCAAGAACTTCATCCAGGTCGGCTTGCGCGGTTACTGGCCGGGCGCGGAGGCGTTCGAGTGGATGCGCGAGAACGGCTTGCGTTATCACCCGATGGCAGAGGTCGAGAAGAACGGCTGGGACGCGACCATGGATCGGGTATTGAAAGAGGCCGTCGAAGACGGCCCCGAGTATATTTTCATTTCCTTCGACGTCGACGTGCTCGATCCCGCCTACATGCCGGGCACCGGCACGCCGGAACCGGGCGGCCTGACGACGCGCGAGGCATTCCCGATCGTACGCAGGCTTTGTGCGGAGAAAAACGTGGTCGGTTTCGAGCTCGTCGAACTGAACCCGCTCGTCGATCCCGGTTATACCTCGGCGCAGAACGCGGATCGGGTCTTGCAGGAATGTCTCACCGGCATCGCGATGCGCAAGCGAGGGCTCACCGAACCGCACTACCTGAGTCCGTTAACCATAGATCATGGGCAAGACTAATGAAAATATCGATTCTCATTTTCTGCCTCATACCATTGATGGGCATTGCCGACGATTCGCCGCCGCGTGCGCGCGATCTCGGTATCCCGTTCGACGGTACACCTGGCATGTTAAACGCTATAACTGATGTCGCTGGCGTGACCGTAGGTCACGAGACGATTATCCGCGATTTGCCTGACAACCGTGCCGTGCGCACAGGAGTCACCGCTATTCTGCCGCGGGGTAAAGCCACTAACGATCAGCTTGTTTTCGGTGCGTGGTTCTCTCTGAATGGCAACGGTGAAATGACCGGAACGACCTGGGTCGAAGAATCCGGTTTTCTTGAAGGCCCGGTGATGATCACGAATACCCACAGCGTCGGCGCGGTTCATCAGGCAACGATTCAGTGGCGGATTAACCAGGGCGCGGCCGATGCTAGCGGCTATTGGTGGTCGTTACCCGTCGTTGCGGAAACCTGGGACGGATACCTCAATGACATTAATGGTTTTCACGTCACAGCCGAGCACGCGCATGCTGCTTTGAATACAGCCAGAAGTGGAAGGGTAGCAGAAGGCAATGTCGGTGGTGGCACCGGCATGATTTGTCATGAATTCAAATGCGGTATAGGCACTTCCTCGCGAATCGCCCACACGCGAGAGGGCGACTTTACGGTCGGCGTTCTCGTGCAAGCGAACTATGGGCTCAGAGATCAGTTGCGGGTTGCAGGCGTGCCGGTAGGGCAGTATTTACGCGCGGACATGATCTGGTCGGAAGAGACTCCTGCTGATGCAGAAACCGGATCCATAATCATCGTTGTTGCAACAGACGCTCCTTTGTTGCCGCATCAACTGAAGCGTCTTGCAAGGCGGGCGGCACTGGGACTGGCCCGCATTGGCAGTGTGGCCGGCAACGGCTCCGGCGATATCTTTATTGCTTTTTCAACTGCGAACGAAGATGCAAACCAGGCAAATCCGGGCGTAGAAGTCAGCATGCTGGCCAACGAAAATATCGGTCCATTGTTCGCCGCAACGGTCGAGGCGACTGAAGAGGCTATCGTCAATGCACTCGTTGCGGGACGAGACATGACCGGTGATCGAGGTCATGTCGTCAAGGCGATTGATCACAAGCAGTTGGTCGAAGTGCTGCGGAAATACAATCGCCTGGTCGAATAAATGTCGCGGCGTCGTTTATAGATGGACAATACCGGCGCCGTACTCGTAACGCTCGTCGTCTACAACGTCGCGCTGATCGGCGTCGGTTTGTGGGCGAAAGGGCGTAACCGGGACGTCGCGGATTATTTTCTCGCCGGCCGCGGTCTCGGCCCGTGGGTCGCCGCGATCAGCGCCTCGGCGAGCTCATCCTCGGCCTGGACGCTTCTCGGTGTCAGTGGGGCGGCGTATGCGTGGGGTCTGCCCGCCCTTTGGATATTCCCGTCGACGGTCGGCGGTTTCGTGATCAACTGGTTGTGGGTCGGACCTCGCCTCATGCGCCTGTCGCGAGCCGAAGGCTCGGTGACGCTGAGTGAGGTGATCGCACCCGCGAACATCGGCGATTTGCGCCAGCTGATCCTGCGCACTGCCGCGATCATCATCGTGTTTTGTTTCATCTTCTATATCGCGTCGCAGTTCGAGGCGGCCGGCAAGGCTTTCGAGTCCGTGTTCGGGCTGTCGAAACAAACGAGCATCCTCATCGGTGCAGGTATCGTGCTCGCCTACACGATTCTCGGTGGCTTCTGGGCGGTCAGCGTGACCGATACCTTGCAGGGGCTGCTGATGTTCGCAGCGGGCATCATCGTGCCGGCCGCGGCATTGATCGCCGTCGGTGGATTCGGCCCGCTCATGAATGGACTCGCGGCACTCGGTGCCGCGGGATCGCCCTTGAGCGGCGGCGGGCTCGGGGCGTTGACGGGCCTCTTTTTCGTGCTCGGCCTGTTCGGCATCGGCATCAACTACCCGGGCCAGCCGCACGTCGTCAATCGCTTCATGGCGCTGCGGGACGAACGCAGCCTCAGGCAGGGGCGCATCATTGCGCTGTCGTGGGCCGTGATCGTCTTCGCCGGGATGCTCACGCTCGGCCTGTCGGCGCGCGTCCTGTTCGCCGATCTCGGTGACTCCGAGCAGGTGCTGTTCCATGCAGCTGCGATGTTGCTGCCCGCGGTGGTCGCCGGCATCATTCTCGCCGCGGTGCTGTCGGCGATCATGTCGACGGCGGACAGCCAGCTCCTCGTCGCCTCGTCGGCCATCTCCTATGACTGGCAGATCGCCTCGCACCGCGAACGGACCGGGTTGGCCGGCTCGCGAACCACCGTCGTCGTCATCCTGATCCTCGCGACGATACTCGCCATCGTGTGGCGCGCAGATATCTTCTCGCGCGTCCTCTTCGCCTGGTCCGCGGCCGGGTCGGCGTTCGGCCCGATCCTGATCATGCGGCTCCTGGGCCGCACCGTCTCTCAAAAGAGCACGCTCCTCGCGATGCTCGCGGGATTCGGGCTGACGGTCCTCATCTCCTGGTTGCCCGACATGCCGGGCGACTTCGCCGAGCGCATCCTGCCCTTCGTCGCTGCAATCACGATCGCTTTTCTTGGCAGTCAGGGATCAAAGCGCGGCTCTGACCCCGGATAGTCGGGCCGCCACGAACTTGTCAACGCATTAGCGAGTTCAGCGTTCATTCATCAGGGAGGAAGTACTTTCCCCGATGTCGGCAGCCACAAGAAAATCTGCTGCCGCTGTCATATGCATCCTGCCGGTAGAACACAAAGATTGCGGGAGGGGACATGAGGGAACATGATGCGCTGGAACACAATCCGCATGTTTCGCACAAGGCACTGGAAGCCCTGCACGGCCAGCTTTATGGCTGGGCGCTCTCCCGTTGCGGTTATGACGAAGCAGGGGCCTGGGACCTGATGCAGCAGGCGTATGTCGAAGTCTTGAGCGGCCGGGCGCGGTTTGACAATAAGTCGTCTTTGAAGACATTTCTTTTCGGCATCGTGCAAAACCTCGCCTATAGCCGCTTCCGCCGCATGGCGCTGCGGTTACGGCTGATCAGGGCTTACGAACAGACCGGCACGAATTGTGAGGACGAATCCACCGAACTCGACGACAGCGAGCACGCGTTGATCTGGAAGGCGGTCCAATCCCTCCCGCAGCGCCAGCGCGACATCACGGAGCTCGTCTTCTGTCGCGATATGACCATCGAGGAAGCATCGCAGGTCATGGGCATTTCGGTCGGCACCGGGCGGGTACATTACGACCGGGCAAAAAAGGCCCTGGCGAGCGTGCTTCATGAATTGAAAGAGATGAAACCGAAACCATGAGCGACAGTGAAATCCGGACACGAATCAGGAAAGCCTTCGATTCCATGCACAAGGAGGCGCCTCCATCCTTTGATGCCGTGTGGGCCGCAGCCGAATTTCGGCACTGGAGAGAGCGGCGCCGTTATGCCGCCGTGGGTGGCATCGCCGCAGTTCTGGCGATCATCGTCGTGGGCCTGTTCTCGTTGCAAGAAGCGCCTGTCGACGATGAGTTCCTTATTGCCGACGCTTTGATGAACAAAACGCAGTGGTCTGCACCCAGCGATATGCTGTTGCCACAACATCAATACGACATCTACCGCGAAGTGTCTTTTCTGGTCGAACCGATTAATTTCGATGAAGGATCATTTCTATGAAACACGGAATCAAGCACCTGACACCACTACTTGCCACGTGCCTTTTCCTGCTGGCTTCGGTGGCGACGGCGCAGGACGCGGGTAATCAAAAAGACGTATTCAAAGGTAAGCTGTTCCCACCCAACATCATCATGGAACACCAGGACAAGCTGGGGCTCAGCAAGGAACAATTCACCGCAATTCGTGCCGCAGTCGTCGAAGTCCAGTCGAACGTCGCGGGCTACGAGTGGGATTTGCGCGAGGCATTTCAGCGCGTTTTATCCGCGCTCGACGAGTCACCTATCGATGAAGACAAGGTGATTGAAAGTCTCGAGGCGGCACTGCGCGCAGAGAACGAGGTAAAAAAACGGCAGGTGGCAATGCTGGTCAAGCTGCGCAACCTGCTGACGGACGAACAGGTCGAGTACTTGCGCTCGGTTACCGGCCAATAAAGAAACGAAAACTCGGGATTACCCATGAACAGACTCCACATCGTGTCGCTGATGGCCACCCTGCTGCTGGCGGCATGCGGCGGATCATCCGGCGGGGGTACGACGCCGCCGGGCCCACCACCACCGCCACCACCGCCGCCGCCACCCGTGTCGCAGGCCGAGGCATTCCAGTTTCTGAACCAGGCAACCTTTGGCGCCACGGTGGAGGAGGCCCAGCGCGTCGTGGATATGGGCATAGAACCGTGGATCGATGACCAGATGAGTAAACCCGCGTCGCTGCAGTTACCGCATCTGCGCAGCCTGCCGCGACCGTTCATCCTCGCCGAGTTGCAGGCCGACCGCGTCGACGTCTGGTTCCGTAACGCCATCAATGGTGAGGACCAGTTGCGGCAGCGCGTCGCGTTCGCGTTATCCGAAATACTCGTCGTGTCGCAGGTCGGCGCGCTCGTCGATGCGCCGTACTCGCTCGCCGATTTCTACGACAAGCTTGCCGAGCAAGCATTCGGCAATTACCGCGGCCTGCTCGAAGCGGTGACACTGCATCCGGCGATGGGCGTCTACCTCAGCATGCTCGGCAACGAAAAGCCGAACGCGGCATTGAACATCCGCCCGGACGAAAACTATGCGCGCGAGCTCATGCAGCTCTTTACGATCGGACTCGTCGAATTGAATCCCGACGGCACGCCGCGGCTCGATGCGCAAAACCAGGAGATACCGACCTACAATCAGGCGATCATCGAGGGTTTCGCGCACGTCAACACCGGATGGAACTACGCCGGTGCGCCGAGTTTTCACCAGGCGCGCCAGACGGACTTCAACCAGACGATCCCGATGCAGCTCTATCCCGATTTTCACGACACGGGCGAAAAGTCGATCTTGAACGGCGTGACGATCCCCGCCGGCCAGACAGGCGACCAGGATCTCGAGATGGCCCTCGACAATGTTTTCAATCACCCGAATGTCGGGCCGTTTCTCTCGTATCGCCTGATCCAGCGACTGGTGACCAGTAATCCGTCGCCGGGATACGTCGGGCGGGTTGCCGCGGTATTCGATGACAACGGCTCCGGCGTGCGCGGCGACCTGGGCGCGGTCGTCAAGGCAATCCTGCTGGACGACGAGGCGCGGCCGGCGATGCCGATGGAGATCGACGGCAAGCTCAAGGAGCCTTTATTGCGGCTAACACAGTTTTGGCGGGCTTACGAGGCGCAATCGCAAAGCGGCAAGTTCCCGCTCTTGGGCTCCAGTGTCATATTCGGCCAGGGCCCGTTGCAGTCGCCATCGGTATTCAATTTTTTCAGTCCGTTCTACGCCCCGCCCGGCGAGATTCGGAATTCGGGCCTCGTCGCGCCCGAACTCGAAATCGCTACCGAATACCAGAACACCTTCGTCACGACGTATTTCTTCCTGATCTCGTTTGCCTGGAACTCGGAGAGTGAGAACCTCGCGCCCGATAACGTCGTGATCGACATCAGCGAGGAGATGGCGATTGCAGACGATACCGACGCCCTGATCGACATGGTCGCCGACAAGCTTCTCGCCGGCGATATCAGCGCAATATTGAGGACCGAGGTCGCCGGTATGGTGGACCGGCTCGATCCGGCAACAGCCGCGGTTTTTCGTGTGGCGGAGGCGATTTTCCTCGTCGTCTCCTCACCCGAGTTCGCCTACCAGCGCTAATCCGGGAACATTGACATGAAAAAGATCAATCGACGCGATTTCATTTTGAAGAGCAGTGCAGCAGCGGCCACGGCGGCGTTTGCGCATTATCCCGGCGCGGCATTCTCGCAGGCGATCGGCAAGCAGGCGCCGTTTCCGGATTACAAGGCGCTCGTGTGCGTGTTCCTGTTCGGCGGCAACGATTCCTACAACATGGTCGTGCCGCGCAGCAGCGCCGAATACAATGTTTACGCCGCATCGCGCCAAAACATGGCCATCGCGCAGCAAGACCTGTTGCCGATCAATCCGCTCTCGGGGGAAACCACGCAGTTCGGCCTGCATCCGTCGATGAGCGGCCTCCAGGGTCTTTTCGAGGCCGGGGCTGCCGCGCTCATCAACAACGTGGGGCCGTTAATTGAACCGACGACCAGGAACGACTACTTTGCCGGTTCCGTACAGCTACCGCCGCAACTGTTTTCGCATAACGATCAGCAGGACCAGTGGCATTCCCTGAAAGGGGCGACGGTCAGCAAGACCGGTTGGGCGGGCCGCATCGCGGATCTGATCCGTACCAATGTCACGAGCCAGCAGCTGGCGACCAACGTCTCGCTGTTCGGCAATTCGCTGTTCCAGTCGGCCGATGAGACGGTTGCCTATGTCATGGGCAATAACGGACCGTTGCCGTTCCC
>JBFHXJ010000132.1:0-7801 GCA_041598995.1 Woeseiaceae bacterium
GGCTTTTTGTGCAGGGATGTACTTATGTCGCTGCGCACACGGAGGTGCAAGCAGCGACGAAGCCGCGAACGGGGCAGATAATTCACGTTTGCCGTGAACACGATAACAGCGATGCCGGACTATATCAGGGACACCATCGTTGCGGCGGCGACGCCGCCCGGCAAGGGCGGTATCGCGATCGTGCGAATTTCCGGCGACCAGACGGAAAAGCTCGCGAGCGCACTCATCGGCAAACTGCCGAAGCCGCGCGTCGCGACGCGCGCCACGATACGCGACCGCGACGGCAGCGCCATCGACGACGGCCTGGTGCTGTATTTCCCCGGATCCGCCTCGTACACCGGCGAACCTGTAATCGAGTTTCACGGGCACGGCGGTCCGCTGGTCGTATCGTCGGTCATCGAGGCTGCGGTCGGACTCGGCGCGCGCCGCGCCGAGCCGGGAGAATTTTCGAAGCGCGCGTTCTTGAACGGCAAACTCGATCTGGTACAGGCGGAGGCGATCGCCGACCTTATCGACAGCGGCACGACGCAGGCAGCGCGGGCGGCCTTGCGTTCCCTGTCCGGGTCGTTTTCGCGTGCCGTTGAAGACCTGCAGCAACTCATCGTCGATCTGCGCATGCACGTCGAGGCGGCGATCGATTTCCCGGAGGAGGAAATCGATTTCCTGTCCGACGACAAGCTGCTCGCAAAGATCGATGTTGTCGAAGCGGCATTCGCAAGGCTGCTTCACGAAGCCGGCATCGGCCGCGTGCTGCGCGACGGGCTGCAACTCGTCATCGTCGGCAAGCCGAACGTCGGCAAGTCGAGCCTGCTGAACCTGTTGAGCGGACAGGAAGCCGCGATCGTGACCGAAGTTGCCGGCACCACGCGCGACATACTGCGGGAGACCATCCAGATCGACGGCCTGCAGGTGGAACTCGTCGATACGGCAGGACTCCGGGAAGATCCCGATCACATCGAAGCCGAGGGCATTCGCCGCGCCCGCGACGCGCTGAAGAAAGCTGACGGCGCGTTGTGGATGCAGGACGCAAGCGCGGAATCCGCCGACGAACTTGAAGAAAAGATGCCGCACGACATCCCGGTCATCATTTTGCGCAACAAGATCGATCTGACCCGAGACGTTCCCGGCCTGACGGAAGGCGAGCCGACGACACTCAACGTATCCGCAAAAACCGGCGCCGGCATCGACGATTTGAGGAAGGCCATCCGCGAACTGGCAGGCTACAGGGACCTCGGCGAAGGCGCATTTACGGCGCGCCGCCGGCATATCGATGCCATCGCCAAAGCGGAGGAACATTTTCATCGCGGACGGAACACACTGGAAAAAGAAAAGGCAGGCGAGCTCATGGCCGAGGACTTAAAGCTCGCTCACGAGGCGCTCGGCGAGATCACCGGCAAGGTGTCGAGCGACGATCTTCTGGGAAGGATCTTCTCCGAGTTCTGCATCGGCAAGTGACTCCCTTGATAAAGCGTTGTCAGAAAACAACGATTTAACCTAGCGCATGACACGCTGCACAGTTCGCAGTTAAATTCCTGAATTCCCATATAACGCTTTCACAAAGTGTGAAGGCCATCACACGTTCCGACAGGAATCGGACTAGCCTCGGGTCCTGCGTGTTGCATCTGGACACGTTTCTTGGGCAACAGAAGGAGAACGTCATGCTGCGTTCGACACTCTCGATTTTCCTGCTTGCGTTTGCCGTGACCGCGGGTGCTGAAGGATTCGGTTACAACTATTTGCAGGCGTCGTACGGTGCCGTCAGCTTCGACGACAGCATCGTCGACGTGGACGGCGACGGACTGGGCATCAGCGGCTCATGGGGATTCCACCCCGACTTCTATGTGGCCGGCAAATACCAGACCGCAGACATGGATTTCGGTGTCGACCTCAACATATTGGAGCTTGCCGTCGGCTGGCACACGCCGCTTTCCGAGCAACTCGACGTTACGGCGCAGTTGGGATTCGTGAATGCCGAAGTCGAATCGGGATTCGGCTCCTCCGACGATGACGGATTCATGATCGGTGCCGGCCTGCGCGGCGCGCTGACCGATGCCGTCGAACTCAACGGTGGCATCGACTACATCGATTTCGACCAGGGTGGCGGGGAAACGCGCGCCAACGCCGGCTTTTTGTTTTCCCTCACCGAGCAGATGACAGTCGGCGCCGAAGCGAGCTTCTGGGACGATATCAACGTCTATACACTTAACCTGAGATTTGATTTCGAATAAGGCGACAGATTGATCAGAGACGAGAAACCCCGCGCAAGCGGGGTTTTTTAATGAATCGCGGCTTCGTCGCTGCCCGCACGTCCATGTGCGCAGCGACATTAGTACATCCATGTACAAGAAGCCGCTCCTACAAATTTTTTATCCCAGCAAACCCTCGCGGCGATACAGCCGTGCGCAAATCAGGGTGAGTACGGCGCCAATCGCCAGCGTACCGCCGACCGAAACCGCAATGTGCAGCAAATTGATCGGCTCGTTGCGTATCAGGCCGACGAGCAGCAGGTGCTGGCTCAGGCTCGGCACGAACATGAGCGCCGTGCTCGGCCTGACCATGAGCAACGAGACGATGAGTATCGGCAATGTCGGCGCCAGCAGCACCACGCTAACCCAGGTCTGTGCTTCCTTGAAGCTCTTGGTAAAAGACGCGACCAGCGTCATCAGCGACGCGCCGACGAGCGCGAACGGCACCAGCAACAGGAATGCCATGGCGACCACGGGCGGGCTGAAATTCGGCGTCATGCCGAGTTCCACCAGCGGCATGAACTTCAGCGCGAAATAGAAACAGGTGAGACTCAGGCTCAAGGACAGGCCCATGAACAGGCAGGCCGCGAAAATCTTGCCGAAGATGAGGTGATCGCGTTTCACCGGCAGACAGAGCAGCGGTTCGAGCGAGCCGCGTTCCCGTTCGCCGGCAGTGGCGTCGATCGCCAGGTTCATGCCGCCGGTCAATAATGCGAAGATGAAAAAGTAGCTCAGCATACCGAGCAGCATCGCCGAGCGGCCGCTCGGCGTGGACACATCGACCTCGTCGATATTCAACGGCCGCATGACCATCGGGCTGACGCCGCGCAGCGTGAGGCGCAGCACGGCGAGCTCGCGGTTGTAGGCCTGCAGGGCGCGCCGTGCCCGGCGCGCTTCGCGCTCCGCCTGATTGTTCGCCTGATCGGTGATGAGCTCGATGGTTGCCGGGATCATGTCGGCCAGATCCTGGCCGAAGGATTCCGGGATCACGATGACGACATCGTGTTTGCCGTTCTTGACTGCCTCGATCGCCGCTTCGCGGCTCGCCGGACCCTCGACGATGTTGATGTTCTCGCTCTTGAGAAAATCGACGAGGTTCGGCGCGTGCTCCGCGCCGATGAGCGGCAGGTCGAGCGCCTCCTCTTCGTTACTCAACGAGCGCTCGACGGCCAGGTTGATGACGAATGCGAACAGTATGGGGCCGAACAACGGGCCCATGATGAGCGCGCTCAACAGCGTGCGGCGATCGCGAAAATTATCGATCACTTCTTTGGCGAGCACCGTGCGAATGGTCTTCATGCGACCGGCTCCACGAGGCGTATTGCCTTGACGAATGCCTCCTCGAGATCGTCACAGCCGGTCGCGGCGCGGATGCCCTCAGGGTTGTCGTGCAACGCTACCTGTCCTTCAGCGATGATGACGATTTCGTCGCACAGTGCGGCCACTTCTTGCATGACGTGACTCGAGAACAGCACGCACCTGCCCGCGCTCTTCAGATCGCGAATCAGTTCGCGCAGCGCTCGCGTCGACATGACGTCGAGTCCGTTGCTCGGCTCGTCCAGGATGATGTTCTGCGGCTCGTGGACGAGCGCGCGCGCGAGCGACACCTTGGTTCGCTGGCCCTGCGAAAAACCCTTGCTGCGCCGATCGGCGAAATCCACGATGTTCAGTTGCTCGATGACGGTCTGGACGCGCTGCTCGATGTTGTTCCGCGGCATGCCGTAGAGCTGCGCGTAGTAGCGGATGTTTTCGCGCGCGGTCAGGTGCGGGTACAGCCCCGGGCTGTGCGGCAAAGTGCCGATGCGGCGGCGCGCGCCGAGTTCGTCGCGGAGCACATCGACCCCGTCGATCAGGGCGGTACCGGAGTCGGGTTTCAGGACCGTGTAGAGGATTCTCAGCGTCGTCGATTTGCCGGCGCCGTTCGGGCCGAGAAGCCCGGTAATGCGGCCGTCTTCGGCATCGAAACTCACGCCGCGAACCGCTTTGACGGCGCCGAACGACTTGACCAGCTTGTCGACACGGATCATTCGGCCGGTCCCGCCAAATCGAGGAAGAACGGCATGGCATAGAGGCGCTCCAGGCAATCGACATCGAGACTCTGCACATCCGCCGCCGCCACGAAATCCGCGATGATGTTGGGCACGCAGCCGCGCGGCGCCTGACCATGGCCCTGCCGCCTGCCGGTGATGAGGCGCGCGTTGGCGAAGTCGATTGCCGCGAGTTCGGCATAGCCCGGGGGCGTGATCGGGTCGACTTCGCCGGAGAGCAGGAGCACCGGCACATCGCTTGACACCGGCGTCTTGAATTGTTCGTCGAGCACACCCTGCGGCCACACGGCGCACATGGCCTCGAGGGCGTCCAGTTGCACCGGGCCGATATAAGTCGCATCGAGCGCGTCGCGCGTGACGTTTTCTCCGGCAAAGTAAGGCGCGTCCTCGGTACAAACGACGGCGTTGTGCATGCCGATGCTTATCGCATCCGACATGCTGTCCGAGACCATCAGGAACTGCGCGGCGAGCGGCGCGAAATTGCCCTCGACTGCTTCGTTGATGAGTACCGGTATGACGGCCACGGAGCTCGGGTGGTAGCTCAGGAGGCGCAGGGCCCCTGCCATTTCCTGGCGGCCAAAACGGATTTCCTCCGGTTCCCCGGTCAACGGATTCGGCAGGGTGACCGTGACCGGCTGTTCGTCGAGCGCAGCCTTGAGCTGCTGAAAGTCCTCGCGAATGTCGGGAAAGGATTGCGCGCAATCATCGTCCTCGGCGCAGCGATCAAAGATCCTGTCAATCGCGTTTTGCGCCTCGATCGCGATGGCGGGACCGAGCGCGAGCTGCGGCGGTACTACACCGTCGAGCACTACGGTCCTGGTCGATTGCGGATAACGGCGCAGGAAATGTTGTGCGACACGCGTGCCGTAAGAAATGCCATACAGGTTGAACTGCGGGTAACCGAGCGCTTGACGCAATGCCTCCAGATCGCGCACCGCGACACTGGTCGTGAAGAATCGCGGATCGTACGGCAGGTCGTGGAGACAGCGTTCAATCTCGGCAATCGTTTCCTCGCGCGAGAACTGACCGGCGATGATGTCGTCGCCGGTTTCGCACTGCAGCGCCGCCGACTGACCGGTGCCGCGTTGGTCCAGGAGCACGATGTCGCGGTTCCTGCGAACCATTTCGAAGGCTTCCCTGAATGCGGCATAGAATTCCGTCGAGGCCTGGCCGGGGCCGCCCGCGATCGGCACGAACGGATCGGGCTCGGGTTCCAGGGTCAGCGCCGGCACCACGGCGACGAACAGTTCGAGAAGCGGCGATTCCGGATCGGCCGGATTCTCGTGTCTCTTAAGCGTGCCGCAACGCGCCTTGATGCCGGGAAAGCCCCGCCCTGCCCGAATGCGGCAATCCTCGAGCGTGAGCGCTGCCTCGGCGGCCGCCTGATTGGCACTTGCGGGCATGGCGGCGACGACGGCGGTCGCGATGATGACTGCGTATTTCAATGCGGAATCTGCTGTGAATGGCGGGGCTATATTCCAGAACAGCCGATTCCGTGTAAAGCGTTATGGCGCCGCCCTCAAGGCGCGATTAGAATAGCCGCCCCGAAATCCTGATCAGTTTTTGAGCAATGGCCGAGCGCGTCAAATTTGATGTGATCGTCGTCGGCGGCGGCCACGCTGGCACGGAGGCGTCTCTCGCTGCCGCGCGTGCCGGTGCGCGCACGCTGCTCGTCACGCAAAGCAAGTCCACGCTCGGGCAGATGAGCTGTAACCCGGCTATCGGTGGTATCGGTAAGGGGCATCTGACGAAGGAGATCGACGCGCTGGGTGGCGCGATGGCGCAGGCCATCGATCGCGCCGGGATCCAGTTCCGCCTGTTGAATGCGAGCAAGGGGCCGGCCGTACAGGCGACGCGAGCCCAGGCGGACCGGAAACTCTACCGCCAGGCCATCCAGGACCTGCTGCTGAAGCAGCCCGGCCTCGACATCGTCGAAGCGTCGGTCGAGGATCTCATTATCGAACACGGACGGGTTGGTGGCGTCGTAGTCGGAACGGACGTCAGGTTTTTCGCGACGACGGTGGTGCTCACCGTCGGCACCTTTCTGGGCGGCCGGATCCTGATCGGCGACACGGAGAAGGCCGGTGGCCGCCGGGGAGATCCTCCGTCGATAAGGCTTGCCGAAAGGCTCCGTGAGATGCCGTTCTCGGTCGCGCGACTGAAAACGGGTACGCCGCCGCGCCTCGATGGCAGGACACTCGACTACGGCGTGATGCGCGAACAGCCGGGGGACGATCCGGTCCCCGTATTCTCGTTCCTCGGCAAGCGAGACGACCATCCACGACAGGTGAGCTGCCATATCACGCACACGACACAAGAAACGCACGACATCATTCGCGCCTCGCTTCACAAATCGCCGATGTTTACGGGCGCGATCGAAGGCGTCGGGCCGCGCTATTGCCCGTCGATCGAAGACAAGATCGTACGTTTCGCCGACAGGGACTCGCACCAGATATTCGTCGAGCCGGAAGGCCTCGACACAGACGAGGTCTATCCGAACGGCATCTCGACCAGCTTGCCATTCGAGACGCAGCTTCGCTTCGTGCGTTCAATCCGGGGCTTCGGCAAAGCGGAAATTACCCAGCCGGGATACGCCATCGAGTACGACTATTTCGATCCGCGTGACCTTGAAGCGACGCTCGAGACGCGATTCGTGCCGGGCCTCTTTTTTGCCGGGCAGATAAACGGCACAACCGGCTACGAGGAAGCCGGCGCGCAGGGAATACTGGCAGGGATGAACGCGGCACTCAAAGCGCTCGGTCGCAAAGGCTGGTATCCGAAAAGAAGCGAAGCGTATATAGGTGTGCTCGTTGACGATTTGATAACCCGTGGCGTCAGCGAACCGTATCGCATGTTTACGAGCCGCGCCGAATATCGACTGCTGCTGCGTGAAGACAACGCGGACCTGCGCTTGACGCCGGTCGGTCGGGAACTCGGCGTGGTCGACGATGCGCGCTGGCGGGCGTTCAATGAAAAGCGCGACGCGCTAGCGCAGGAGCAGCAGCGCCTTGAGGCGATTACCGTACGCCCGGAAGCTATGACTGATCACGATCGAAACATCTTGGGCGCGCTGCAGCGGGAATGCCGTGCGCTCGATCTGTTGCGCCGCCCGGAGCTTCGTTACGCGGACGTGATTGCGCTGTCCGCCGTCGGCGGCGGCGAATTCGATGTGGCAATGCACGCGGAACAGGCCGCTCAGGTTGCACAGCAGCTCGAGGTACAGGCCCGCTACGAGGGTTACATCGAGCGGCAGCAGCGCGAGATCGACAGGCATGCGCGCCAGGAGGCGCTGGTGCTTCCCGAAGACATCGATTATGCAAGCGTCACCGGACTGTCGACGGAAGCGCGACAGCGCCTCGAGCGCGCGCGACCGCAAACGCTCGGACACGCATCGAGGCTCGAAGGCGTCACGCCGTCGACCGTGTCGCTTCTGTTGATTCATCTGAAGAAGCGGCAGCTCAAGAAATCCGCTTGAATAAGGAATCGCGGCTGAAGCCGTTCCCGCAA
>JBFHXJ010000133.1:0-7721 GCA_041598995.1 Woeseiaceae bacterium
CGCGTTGTACCAGGGTCCGTCGCCGATGCGATCCTTCGCATCGTGCCCCTTGATGCTCAGGTAGGCGCGCCAGGTACGCGAACCGGCACCCGCCGCCGCGGCGAGCGATTGACAATGCGCGTCCGCGCCTTCGAGGCCGCCGAGATTGGCGCCGTCGCCCGGGCCGTTGCTCGTGAGGAAGAAACTCATGGAATTGTCCTGCGCCATACTCAGGCCAAACGCCGTAGCCAACACCAGACCAGTCAGTTGCATGATTTTTTTCATCGTTTGTTCACCGTTTTCGTTTTTAGTGTAAATCAGCCGTCGACACAGGTGACGACAACAAATGCTCGAACTTCAGCCAGCGGGCTTCAAGGTTGTTCGTATCGCGTTCGACGTAATCGCGTACCAGGTCCTTGCCGAGATTGTAATTAATCACATAGCTGCGATAGGTGTCGAAAAAGTCGACTCGCTGTTGGGCGCGTTCCAACGACGACAACGCAAAGTCCTGCAGCCATTGCGCGGCCTGCTGGCGATCGATGCTGCCGTCGAGGTAATCCCTCGCCGCCTCGTTGCCGGCGTATTCGAGCCGATCCAGCAACTCCAGCAGTTCGTAATAACGATCGGCTTCCGCCGCATCCAGGCCCGCGATCGGGAACAGGATTTCGCGCTCGAAGTGGACGCGCTCCTCGCCGGGAAATGCCAGCTCGATGCCGTAATTGGCGCTGCCCTCGGCAATCAGCGACTGCGGGCTGAACAGCGGATAAAGCGAGAACTCGATCCAGCCGCGTTCGACGACGAGATGCTTCTCGATCAGCACATTGCACGTATGGTGCCCCGGATATCCTTCGTGGCAGCCGAGATCGACGGCCCTGGAGATGAAAATCGGCAGGTCCGTATTGATCTGTATCAGACTTTGGTAATGACCCTGGTACCAGTTGTAACCCGACCAGGGCTTGTCGGTCACATATTAGAGTTCGAAGGACTCGTTTTCAGGAAGCTCTATAAATAAGAGTGTTCGTCGGCGGCATTCCGCGATGGCGGCCCGAAAGACGGCGGAAACGCGGTCCGGCGGGATGACGAACTGCTCGCGAAATCGCGTTACCCGGCCGGACAACTCGCCTTCGCCGCCGAGCAGGGCGTCGATGTCGGCGAGAATGGCTTCGAAATGCGCAGCGTCGTAGTGCGGCGCGGTGGCGCCGAACAATTGCTGCGCCTCCTCGTCGAATGGCAGGGATTCTCCCCGATTCAATACGATCCGCGTGTCGAGCGCGCCCAGGCGCTTTTCGAGATTGTCGATTCTCGCGGAATCCATGGCATCGGCCGTGCCAGCACGCAAATTTTGAAGCCGCCGTTCCAGCAGGTCGGCTTGCGACTCGATTTCCGCCAGGGACAGCGCGGCATTCTCGGCTTCCTTGCGAATCTCCTCCGGTCCGAAGTAGGCGTCGACATGCGCGCTGTCATGTAGCCCCATGGACAGCTCCAGCATCAGGTACTTACGCGCCAGATCGTCCAGCGTGTCGGCCGGGTTTTCTGCCGGCCCGCCGCCGCATCCTGCGACAAGAATCGTTGCCAATGTGAGAGAGATTCGAAGTTTCATTATTCGGGCGCTACACTGATCAGGACGCGACAGGATAGCAGTCGCGACGGCCGAAAAATCAAACCGGCAGGCAAAATGCCTGTCAAAGGATGCTAGAGGCCGGTTGCCACAGGGTTGGATCGATGCAGACGAGCAAGACAGATTGGCTGATTCCGGTATTGCTGGCACTCGGTGCGGCCGCTGCGCTCTGGTATTACTGGATACAGGTAAGGCGGCCGACAGCGGAGCCCGCGACCGTCACGGTGGCGCCTGTCGCAGAGCCGGAGGCGACGTCCGAACCGGCGCACCCCGTGCCCGAACCCGCAGCGCCATCCCGGGAGCGTCGACAACTCGTGCCATTGCCGTCGCTCGACCAGAGTGACGACTATTTCAAGCTGGAGCTGAATGGCCTCGTCGGCGACTCGCTCGAGAACCTGCTCGTCGAATCACGATTGATTGAACGGATCGTCGCTACAATCGATAACCTGCCGCGGTCGCACGTGGCGGAACGGGTTCGGCCACTCGAACGCCTCGGTGGCCAGTTCGTCGTCGATGACGCGGATGATGAGGACGAGTTTACGATCAACGTCGGCAATTACGCGCGTTACGCGCGGCTGGTCGACGTGCTGTCGAGCGTTGATCTCAAGGCCGCGGCGGAAGTTTACCGGCGCTTCTACCCACTCTTTCAAAGCGCCTATGTCAACCTCGGTTACCCGCAGGGATATTTCAACGATCGCCTGGTCGAGGTGATCGATCATTTGCTCGCCACGCCGGAAATCGATGACTCCGTGCTGCTGGTCCGGCCCCACGTGTTATACGAGTTTTCCGATCCGGAACTCGAAGCGTTGTCGAGCGGCCAGAAATTGCTGATACGCATGGGCAATGAAAACCGCTTGCGCGTCAAAGGGGTCTTGCGCGAATTTCGGGATATCGTGACGCGTATGTAGGCCGGATTTGGCGCGGCGGTGATTCTGTGGTGATATTCGTGCCCGATCAATAATTCTTCACCTTAACGGTTTGCTTTCTGCGGGGGATTCAATGAGATTCGCGATTCTTGTGCTCACGGCACTCTGCGGTGCGGCGATCGCGGCGGACGGCCCGATTCTCGGTTACGACGAAGACTCGAGCGCGCGCCAGCGTGAAATGGAAGCACTGTTCGACGCAAGCATCGATGCCGCCGAGATGGACGGCTGGCTCAAGCATATGTCGTCGAAGCCGCACCACGTCGGTTCACCCAAATCTAAAGAGAATGCCGAGTACATCGCGGGACTCTTCGAGTCCTGGGGTTTCGACACCGAGATAGTCGAGTACCGGATTCTGCTGCCGACACCGAAGGTTCGCGAGATCGAACTCGTCTCCCCGGCACAATATACGGCGACGCTCAGGGAGGATTCGCTCGAGGAGGACGCGAGCACCTTCGTTCGCGACGACCTGCTCGCGCCTTACAACGCGTTTTCGATCGACGGCGAAGCAGAAGGCGAGCTGGTGTTCGTCAACTACGGTATCCCGGAGGACTATGAAACGCTCGAGCAATACGGCATAGACGTCGGGGGCAAGATCGCGATTGCCAAGTACGGGCGCTCGTGGCGCGGCATCAAGCCCAAACTGGCCGCAGAGAAAGGCGCGATCGCGACCATTATCTATTCCGATCCGATCGACGATGGTTACGGCGCGGGCGACACCTATCCGAAGGGACCGTTCAAACACGAGAGCGGCGTGCAGCGCGGGTCCGTCATGGACATGCCGACCTATCCCGGTGACGTGTTGACACCCGGACGCGGCGCGACGCAGAACGCGCGGCGCTTAAGCCGCAACGATGCGCCAACGATCACCAAGATTCCGGTGCTGCCGATCTCGCATCGCGACGCACTGCCGTTGCTCGCCGCGCTCGATGGTGAGGTGGTGCCGCCGGAATGGCGGGGCGGTTTGCCGATCACTTACCACTTCGGCCCCGGGCCGGCACGGGTGCGCATGCGGGCGCAGTTCGACTGGAATATGGTGACGGCCTATAACGTTATCGCGCGCTTGCGCGGCAGCGACTACCCCGACGAGTGGGTCATTCGTGGCAATCACCACGACGGCTGGAACCACGGCGCTGCGGACCCGCTGTCCGGCATGGTTACGACGCTCGCCGAAGCCAAGGCGGTGGCGCTGCTGGCGCGCGAAGGGCGCCGCCCGAAACGCACCATGATCTATGCCGCCTGGGACGCCGAGGAGCCCGGCCTGATCGGGTCAACGGAGTGGGCCGAACACCACGCCGCCGATCTCAAACGGTACGCGGTCGCCTATATCAATACCGACGGCAGTGATCGTGGCTTCATCAACATCGGCGGCAGTCATGTGCTCGAACGGTTCTTCAACCAGGTCATCGAGGAGGTCGACGATCCGCGCTCGGATATTTCACTCAAGGAACGGCGGCGCGCCTACGAGCTGATCTATGGCGATGACAAGGAAAAGCAGTGGGCGGAGGAACGCAGCGATCTCAGGATTTTTCCGATGGGGTCGGGGTCGGATTACACGCCGTTCCTGCAGCATCTCGGTATCGCCTCGGCGCACGTCAATTTCGGTGGCGAGGCGGAGGACGGCAGCTATCACACGCTGTACGACACCTATGAGCACTACACGAGGTTCCAGGATCCCGGCCTCGAGTATTGCGCAACCTTGGCAAAGGTGACCGGTCGCGCGGCATTGAGACTCGCGAATGCACCGCGGCTGCCGTTCGAGTTCAAGGGCCTGGCCGACAACATCGCCCTGTACGTCAGTGAGCTCGAGGAGCTTGCCGATACCATGCGCGAAGAAACCGAGAAATTGAACAAGCTCGTCGACGAAGGGACATACGCCGCCGCGATCAACCCCTACCAGTCGATCTCGGTGCCGGCAAAGAAGGAACCCGTGCCGTATTTCAATTTTGCGCCATTGAAGAATGCGCTCCACCGCATGCAAAAAGCGGCGGAACGATTTGATAAAGCCGCGGCGGGGCAGACCGACGTCTCCGCGCAAATAAACGACCTCCTATTCACGAGTGAACGCCTGTTGACGCGCGATGCCGGCCTCGAAGGGCGGACCTGGTACAAGCACCACATCTATGCGCCGGGTTTCTATACGGGTTACGGCGTGAAGACCATTCCCGGTGTGCGCGAGGCGATCGAGGAACGCGAGTACGACAAGGTGGCGTCGCAGATCGCCATTGCCGCATCGGTGCTCGACAACATGTCGGCGCGCATCGAGGATCTGAGCGAGCGGCTGGGAGGCGGCTGATATGAAGCGCTTGATTGTATGTAGTGCACTTGTGGTCGCCTGCTGCGTGCAAGCCTCCGTACTGCCCGACGTACCGGCAGAAGCGCAGGCCGTTACCCTGTCCGGCAAGCCGCTTTATCCCCCGGCACCGTCTCAGAAGACGCTCGAGCAGCTGGCCGAGGCGCGGAAACACTATGAGACGAACCCGACCAATGCCGACAACATCATCTGGTATGGCCGGCGCACCGCGTATGCAGGCGATTATCGCGGTGCGATCGAGATCTACACCGAAGGCATCGGGAAGTTCCCGGACGACGATCGGATGTACCGGCATCGCGGACACCGCTACATCTCGATCCGCGAGTTCGATCGCGCCATCGCGGATCTGGAAAAAGCAGCGGAGCTGATCGAGGGCAGGGAAAACGAGATGGAGCCTGATGGCCTGCCGAACGAATTCAACATCCCGGTCAGCAGCCGCCACGGCAACATCTGGTATCACCTGGGGCTCGCGTATTACCTTAAGCACGACTGGGAAAATGCGTTGCGTGCCTTCAAAAACGGCTTCGACGCGGGGCAGAACGACGACAACCGGGTCTCGACAACGCACTGGCTCTACATGATCAAGCGGCGCATGGGCGACGGGGAGGGTGCAGCAAAGTTCCTCAAGGTCATCACACGCGACATGAACGTGATCGAGAACCACGCCTATTTCAAGCTCTGTCTCTTTTATAAGGGAGAGATCAGCATCGAGGAACTGATCGGCGACGGCGAGGACACCCCGAGCGGTGCCTCGGCAGCCTATGGCCTGGCGAACTGGTATTACTACAACGGCGACCTGGAAAATGCCCGCGAACACCTGGAAGCCCTGGTCAATACCGAAAGCTGGGCCGCTTTCGGTTTCATTGCCGCGGAAGCCGATCTCGCATCGCCGGAATAAGGTGCTCAGAAAGGATCCGGGTACCTCTCCTCAACCGGAAGTGTTGTGAAGGTCAATTCGACTTGCGAAACCTTCGGGCAATCGCTGCCGTAACGCCGGCGGTGGCCGCGCGCAGGTAACGGGCGGTGATGACGTTGCCGATTTCCCGCTTGACGATGAAGAGCCCGCTGCCGACGATGATCAACGCGCCCGTGATCACCCATATATCGGGCACCTCGTCCCAGATCAGGTAGCCGGCGACGGCCGCGCCGACCAGCGCCGTGTATTCGAACGGCGCCAGCATGGCAGGCGGCGCGCGCCGGTAACCATTGACGATACCGACCCAGGCGAGGGCGGAACACATTCCGGCGAGCACAAAAAGGAACCAGGCCGCGGCGGTCGGGCTCGTGAAATTTCCCGTCACCAGGGCCGAGGAGACGAGGAACGGGCCGACGACCACGTAAACGGCCAGCGAGAAGCTGCTCTCGGTTGCCGCGAGCTTGCGCGCCGAAAGCGCCAGTCCCGCATAACAGATCGCTGAAATGATCAGACCAATGGCGGCCGGCGTGAACATGCCCGCCCCGGGGCGCAGGACGATTACTACGCCCAGGAATCCGGCGCATACGGCGAGCCATCTCCGCCAGCCGACGTGCTCGCCGAGAAACGGCACCGAGAGACCAGTGACGAACAGCGGCGCCGTGAATGCGATCGTCAACGCGTTGACGAGCGGCATCTTCGACAATCCGTAAAAGAAACCGAACATCGCGCCGGTCGCGAGCGACGTGCGCAGCAGATGCCATTGCCACAATTTCGTCTTCAGGCCGCCGAGGCCGCCATAGAAACGGGCGGCAAGCAAAAAGAACAGCAATCCGAAGATGCTGCGCAGGAATACGAACTGCGGCAGGGAATAGTCGGCGAGCAGCGACTTTGCGCACAGGTCGAGCCCGAGGCCGGCGGTGATACCGAACAAGAGGTAGGCGACGGCGGCGCCATAGTGGTCGCCGGTGGAATGTTGTGACGTCACTCTCGTTCAGCCGGGGTTAAGGAAAATAGACGGAAGGGATCTGCGCGGTAGAAATATCCGTAGCGAAAAAGTGCCACAGCGAGGACAGTTTTTCGCGCTTTCGAGGCGCATAGTCGCACTACGCAACGAGAAAGCGCGGAAAAATGGACCGCTGTGGCGATTTTGCAGTAGGAGTACTTTCTATCGCGCAGACCCCTGTATTCAGGCCCGATTCATCGTATCTCGATTCTAATGGCATCAAGCAGGAATATTGTGCGTTAGAGGGAATCGGGATGTCTACGTTATCCGCTTTGCATACCAGACGTTGGAACATGGAAGTAATGATTGTCGCCACCCTGCTCGTGCTGACCGTGTCCGGTCTGGCGCTGGCAGAGCCGACGGTCGAGCCGCGATCGTCGGTGTCGCGACATATTACGGAGGGTGGCCGCGACAACCCGGTCTCGTCGAGCAAGTCGGCCGAGGAATACGGGCCCCTCACGACCACTGGATCGCAGGACGAAAACAGTGCGCGGGTTGGAGCCGCAAAACCCGGTAGCGGCTCGCCGGGCGCGCGGAGCATCGATCATGACTTCTGGTTCTTCGATGCCGATGTCATTTTATTCAACGACGAGGACGATGACGGCTATTTTCACGGCATCGATCTGCTCTTCGATGCCGATACCATCTACGAGTACGCAGAGGTCTATGCCGTGGCATACCTTAGTCTGGAGGGCGGTCCCTGGAACGAATATACCGTCACGGATACGTTCTCGATCGCGGGAACGGATGCCGAGGACGAGTACGCCATCGTCACGGAACTGGTCTCGGGTTACCCGACGGGCAGCTACGACCTGCTGATCGAGCTTTTCGATGCGGTGGACGGCAGCTTTCTCGCGAGCTACGGACCTGCGGACACATCCGCGCTCGGCCTGCTGGCGCTCGAGGATGCCGGCCGCGACCCGATGCCCGTGACCACGACCGTCATCGTCAGGGAAGGGGGGGGCGGC
>JBFHXJ010000134.1:0-7709 GCA_041598995.1 Woeseiaceae bacterium
CGTGTTGTCTCTGCTGTCGAAGGTTTCTCGCAGCCGTTCCGGCTGCAGCAGCTGCAACTTGTCGAGCGGCATGCCGACGAGCGTGCTGTTGCCGCCGGTCAGGTACTGTTCCGCCGCGCGATTGGCGAAGGAGCAGCGAAATTTGCCGGTCTCGTCGCGGGAATCGCGTGCAAAGCGCAGGATACCGTTCGAGGAATGTTCGACCAGCGTGCGAATCAGGTGCTCGGAGTCCGCGAGCGCGGCGAGCGCCTGCTTGCGCTCGGTCACGTCGCGGCACACGACGACCGTGCCCTGTGGTTGTCCGGTCGGTCCGACCAGCGGCGCGCTGTTGAGCTCGTAGTAGCGGTCCGACTGCATGCGAATCGTCTGTGTGAGGTTGCGATTGCGGGCGTGGTCGAGCACCGCCTTGGCCTCGGGCAGATCCTGCCACAGCGGCTGGCCGACCAGGCGATGCTCCGGTGATTCGAGCAGTTCCTGTGCCGGCTTGTTGGCACTGATGATCTTCTGCGACTTGTCGAGGACGATGATCGGGTCGCGCACGTGATCGAACATCGTCTGGTAGGCGAGCGGGCTGAAGTCGTAAACCCTGAGCGCGAGCGAAGCCCACCAGAACACCGGCAGCATCAGCGCCAGTGTCAGCGAGGTGAACGGAAATTCCGGCGGCCCGATACCGAGCAGGGTATTGCCGACGCTGACCGCGAACGGTAATGCGGCGCAGCCGAGCAGCAGCTTGACCTTGCGGCGATGCGCACGGGCGATGGTCGGCAGGCGTCCCGCCAGCGCGATCACGGAATACGCGAACAGGCCGTAGGCGAACGGCGCGTGCACGCGGTTGAACCAGACGTGTTCGCTGGCGTCGGTGAAACGCAGCGCGCCGTCGATTTCGACCGCGGTCCAGATCATGCCGTGCAGCGGATTCGTGATCGCCAGCGCGGTCGTGATGATCGGGATGATCGAGAGGGCCGCAAGCAATGCCGCAGGCGGTCGGCTGGCGGTGAATTCCCGGTAGATCGTGAACATCGCAACGGGGATGAACCCGCCGCTGAAGAAGGACAGCGTCCTGCCGATGCCGTAGATATTCTCGTCCGTGGTGCCGAAGGCGAAGGCGCTGCCGGCCACCATCATGCCCATCAGGAACAGGAAATAGCTGATGACGTTGTTCGGCGAATCGCTGGACGCGCGTGACACGCGGACCGACAGCCACAGGTAGAGCACCGCCGCAAAACCGAACATCGTCGGCAGAATGAGACGCACGGCGTCGATCACCGCCGGGTCTCCGCGGGGTCAGAAGGGCTGGGAAAAATCATGGAGAAATCGTAGCGGCGTTCCCTGGTCGAAACTGCGACCTGTGCCGCATTCCCCGGATGAACCAGGCGGAAAGGAATCGCGCCGAAAGCCGCTCCCCGCGGGCGTCTCAGCCGCCCCGCATTTGGCGACGAACGACCCGGTCAATCGAGGAGAGCCACACAAAAAAGCGAATTTGTGGCTGTCCTCGAGTCGCTCGATTCGGCCCCTAAAAGCCGTGCCCGCTTCATGAATTGGTGGTAGGGGCTTCAGCCCCGATCCGGGTCGGGGAAACGGCTGCAGCCGCTCCCACCAGTCGCTCCTAGAGGCCTTCGGCGGTGTCGTCGATCAGCGTGTCGACCACCGCCTTGAGCGCCTCCTGGGAACTCTTGTCCGCGGCCATTGACAGCTCGTAAACCTTGAGCTGGCGGTGCGCGCTGGTGCCGCGGCTCAGGATGTTGCGGACCGCAGCGACCTCGTCCTTGCAGTCGAGCGCCTCGGCATCTTCGGCGGTCAGCTCGAGCATTTCCTCGAGCAGGTCCTCGAACGGCACGATTTTTCCCTTGGCGAAATCGGTCAGGCCTGCGTCGAAGCTGTAGCGCATCGCGCGCCAGCGATTCTCGCTGATCAGCATCGAGGAATAGATGCGCCAGCGCTGATTGGCGAGCCGCAACCGGTACAGCATGCGCATCAGACAGACAAGCAGCGCCGTCAGGGCGATGGTGTCGTCGATGCGCGTGCACACGTCCATGATGCGGGTCTCGAGGGTCGGAAAGCGCCCGCTCGGGCGAAGGTCCCACCAGATCTTGGTCGAGTCCTCGACTAATCCGGCCCGGACCATGATGTTCACGTGCCGTTCGTATTCCGCGAAACTCTGGAAGTTCTCCGGCAGCCCGGTGCGCGGCAGCGCATCGAAAATCGTCAGCCGGTAACTCTTGAGCCCGGTGTCGCGACCGTTCCAGAAAGGCGAGGAACAGGAGAGCGCCAACAAGTGCGGCAGGAAATAGCTCATCTGGTTCATCAGGTCGATGCGCAGCGCGTCGTCGGCGATGCCGACGTGCACGTGCATGCCGCAGATGAGAAGCCGGTGCGCCGCAGCCTGCATCTCGGCGCTCAGCGAGTCGTATCGTTCCTTCCTGGTGGTCTTCTGCTCCGACCAGTGGCTGAACGGGTGCGTCGACGCCGCGATCGGCGCCAGATCGTGGCGTGCCGCGACGTCAATCACCGAGCGCCTGAGCCGGCTCAGGTCCTCGCGCACCTCGTGGATGTTCTTGCACACCTTCGTACCGACCTCGATCTGCGAGCGCAGGAACTCGGTCGTTACCTGTTCGCCGAGCAGCGCCTCGCATTCCGAGAGCAGTGTTTTCGGCGGGTCGATGATCAGCGCCCGCGTCTCCTTGTCGACCAGGAGGTATTCTTCCTCGACGCCGAGGGTGAAGGCGGGTTCCTTGACGCTCATTTTTTCCGCGTTCCCCGTTGCGCTCGTTACGCGCGAATCTGCGGTTGCCGGCTCGAGATGTCGGTCGGCTTAAGTCGCGCCGGCAACGATGCCAGGACGGGCCGCAGGATCTTGCTGACCGCCCTGACGCCTTGCGTGTCGTCGATGAGATCCTGGCGAATCTCGATGCCGACATGCGGCAGGCCGATCGCCTCGGCATGATGATCAACCGTGAAATCGTGCGGCGCTTTGCCGGAGTACGGTTCATTGTCGCCGACATGCAATCCGGCCTCGCGCAGATCGTGCAAGAGCAGCTCTGCCGTCAGCCGATCCTGATCCCACAAGACGCCCATCTGCCACGGGCGCGATTCGCCGTTCAAGACCGGCGTGAAGCTGTGCACGGCTATGAATATCGGCGGCCGCCCGGTTGCGCGCAGCCGCCCCACTTCTGCCTCGATCGCGCTGTGGTAGGGCCAGTAGATCGCGTCGGCGCGCCGGTCCTTATCATCCTGGTGCAGGTTGCGATTGCCGGGGATGACGACGCCGTCGCCGAATTCCAGGAACGCACTCGCGTCCATGAGCTGGCGGTTGCAGTCGACGACGAGTCTCGAGTACTGGCACAGGACCGCCGTCGCATTGAGCTCGGCTGCCAGCCGTTCCGTCAGCTTGCCGGCGCCGATGTCGAGCGCCAGGTGGCAGCGGCGCGCAACCGGGTCCAGCCCCATCGTGCCGAGTGCCAGCGGAAAGCGGCGGCTCGCATGATCACAAACGAGCAGGATCGGCAGGGTCGAGTCGCCGTTCATGACCACGAACGGGACCGGTTCATCGTCTGCTAACAAGCGCTGCCTGGTCTTTTTGTTGTCAGAGCCCGATTCAGGCATGTTCTATCGCGCTATTGGCATGGAGGCGCCAGTGTACCGCATCGCCAACAGTCGTGGCGCCCGCGGGTTCCCGATTCGGATGTCGGGCTCAGGCGAGCCGGGACGAGCCGGCCGGCGCAGCCCACGGCTGAAAGGTCTCCACGGACGACGGTCTCGCGATGTAATAGCCTTGCGCGTACTTGATGCCCAGGGCGCTCAACTTGTCGAGGACTTCCTTGGTCTCGACCCGCTCCGCGATGGTCGCGATGCCCATCGCATTACCCACCTGGTTGATCGCCCGGACCATGGACTCGTCGACGGTGTCGTCGACGACGTTGCGGATGAACTGGCCGTCGATCTTGAGGAAGTCGACAGGCAGGTTCTTGAGATAGGTGAACGACGACAGCCCGCTGCCGAAATCGTCTAGCGAGAATTTGCAACCGAGCTTTTTCAGCTCCTTCATGAAGTGGATCACCCGCGCCAAGTTGGAGATCGCGGCGGTCTCGGTAATCTCGAAACAAATCGCGCCGGGCGGCAGCTTCTGTTTCTCGAGCTCGTCTTTGACGAACTCGAGGAAGCGGTCTTCGGAGAGGGAGGTCCCGGACAGATTGATGGCCAGGGTGAAGTGTGCCTGCTCCGAATCGGGTGTCTTGTCGGCGAGCTGTGACAAGGCTTCATGAACGACCCAGCGATCCAGGGTTGGCATCAGGTTGTAGCGCTCGGCAGCCGGTATGAACTGGTTCGGGCCGACGATCTCGCCGTTTTCGTCGCGCATCCTCAAGAGCAGCTCATAGTGGCCGCGCGTCTGGGAGTTGTCCTTGCTGATGCCGATGATCGGCTGGTAGTAAAGTTCGAGCCGGTTCTCCTCCAGGGCGCTCGTAATGCGCGATACCCATTTCATTTCCTCGTGACGCGCGGATGTGTCGCTGTCACGATACAGGTGGATCTGGTTGCGGCCCATGTCCTTCGCCGAATAGCAGGCAACATCGGCCGAGCTCATGACGCTCGCGGCGTCCGGGCTCTCATTCGTCACCATGTACATGCCGATCGAACAGCGAACATTGGTGAACGTGTCCTGCCAGGCGAACCGATGCTGTTCAATGGCGCTGCGAATCGCTTCGGCGATGTCCATCGCCCGGTCCTCGCTGCAGCGTTCGAGCAGGATGCCGAACTCGTCGCCACCGAGCCGCGCGAGAATATCCGTATTGCGAATGTTGCCTTGAATGACTTCCATCACCTGGCGTAACAATTCGTCGCCGGCCGTATGACCGAAGGTGTCGTTGACGACCTTGAACTGGTCGAGGTCGATGTACAGTAGCGCGTGCCTGTGCGACGGGTTCTGGTGCGAATCCGCAATCGCCGTGACGAGGCGGTTGACGAATTCCTGGCGATTGATGAGGCCGGTCGTGGCGTCGTGTGACGCCTGATAGGAAAGCTGCCTGAAGAGTCGCGTTTCCTTGCTGATGTCGTGAAATACCATGACCGCGCCGATGATGTTGCGCATGCGGTCGCGGATCGGCGCGGCGGAGTCCTGGATCGGTATCTCCACGCCTTCGTGATTGATGAGCACGGAGTTCTCGTCCAATGTCATGACGCGGCCTTCCTTCAGGCAACGCGTGACCGGATGCTCGATACTGACGCGCGTGTGCTGATTGACGATCGTCATGATCTCTTCGATCCGCCTGCCGCGTGCGCCGCGAAGATCCCAGCCTGTCAGGTCCTGCGCGACCGGGTTGATGTAGTCGATTCTGCCATCGGCGTCGGTCGTGATGACGCCATCGCCGATCGACTGCAGCGTCACCTGAGCGCGTTCCTTCTCTTCGAAAATCCGCGTTTCCGCAAACTTGCGTTCGGTGATGTCAGTAATGGTGCCCTCGTGCGCGACGATGTTGCCGTTCTCGTCGTTAATCGCGCGCGAGTTTTCGAGGACTACGATCTCCTTACCGTCCTTGCGCCGCAACCGGTATTCGAAGTTCTTGACGACACCTTCCTTTTCGAGCTGTGCGAATACGCGTTCACGATCGACCGGATTGACGTACAGCATGGTGGTACGACCCGCACTCTTCAGCTCCTCCGCGCTGGCGTAGCCGAGCATTTCGACCATCGCGGGGTTAACCGTGATGAGATGTCCTTCACGCGAGGCGACGTATACGCCTTCAACCACATTCTGAAAGAGACCCTTGTAACGCGATTCACTGTTGCGGAGTCTTTGTTCGTCGAGCCGCTTCTTGATCGCGATGCCAGCCAGCCGCGCCATATGGCCCAGCTTGTCGAGTTCGCCCGTCGTCGGCTCGCGGGTGCGATCCAGGTACACGTCCAGCGCGCCGATGATGCGTTCATTTTCCCCATACAGCGGGAACGACCACACGCCCCTGACGCGATGTTCTTCCGCTACGATCAAATGCCCGTTCCAGGCACGGTCCTTGCTGATATCGACGACGAATTTTTCCTTGTTGTGATAGACCGCTGCACCGCTGGCGCGGCCCGTTGCCTCAACCTTGATGAAATCGAGCGCAAGCCTGAATTCCTCGGGCAGGCTCGGCGCCTGCTCGACATGCAGGACCTGGTTCTTGACGTCGAGCTTCATGATCGCGGCGCGCATGTCTCCGGAAATCTTTTCCGTGCACCAGCAGATAGCTTTCAACACTCGATCGAAAGACTTGTTGGTGGCGATCATTTCGAGGATCTTGTTCTGCGAGAACGTAAATTCCTCGTTACGCTTGCGTTCCGTTATGTCGTTGATGCTGACGCGAATCAGTTTGCGGTCGCTCGCCGGCAGCAGGCTGAAGCGCACCTCGCAGGGAATTTCTCTGCCCGTCGAATCCTTGTGCATCCACTCGAATACCGGATGCTCCCCTTCGAGCGCCCGCGCGATATAGCCGCGCCGCACGCCAAAGGACGGCGTCCCGTCCGGCTGTTTCGCCGGGCTTATATCCTCGGGGCCGATCGAGAACAACCTCGCGTGCGACAGGTTGAAAAGCTTGCAGGCCTTGTCGTTCGCATCGACGAATCGGTTCCGGTCGACGTCCAGCACGACGATCGCCTCCGGGGCGTTTTCCACCAGCGCGCGATAGCGTTCCTCGTTTTCCCTGAGTGTTTTCTCCGCCAGCTTGCGGCTGCTGACGTCACGAAGATTGATGACGAAGACCTGATCCTCGCCCGCCTTCAGGCTGCTCGCATTGATTTCGGCGACGAAGCGTTCGCCGCCTTTGCGCAGCGCGTCGACTTCGCCACCGATGAATCGCGCATGCGTATCGTCGACGTCCGACATGAACGGTTGCAGGAATTCGATGAGTGGCTTGTCTTTCGCCTCCGGCAGAATGTCGGAGATCGATGTGCCGATCAGCTGTTCTCTCGACATGTCGAAGTAGCGCGTCGAGACTTTGTTGCAGTTGCGGATGATGCCCTGATTGCTGACCGAGAGCAGCGCGTCGGTCACGCTGTCGAAGATGAGATCGATCGGCGTGGTAGCGGTCTTCGACGGAATGGTCAGGGTTTGTGTGGTAAGCGTCTCGGAGATAGACGCTTCCATTTTGTCATAATGCTCGTCTATCAGTTTCAGGAGTTCGATGAAGTCCAGTTTGTTGATGCCGGACTTTTCTGTAGCTTCTTTTATTCGTTGTCGCAGTTCCCGATGCATCTCGCCGCAGCCGGCCTTAAAAGTCCCTTAGGCGCATCCCCGCCTTGATTGCGCGACCGCGTCCGCGGCCTCCCTTAGCTCCTACCGGTCCGATTTCTGTGACGGCAGCCCAGCAGCTTGACTGCAACGTTACGGCCAAACGCGGTTCGCTTCTGTGAAGCAGTTCGCAGTTATTTTGGGAAAAAATTCCCGAAAAAATCGACAATATTATGCAAAATTACCGTTAGCGTTCCAATGGAACCACATGCGGCAGTGTTCTCGGAGCCCTTTTGCACTGCAAAAACCACTGGCGGTCGTCGGGCAAAAGGCGTTGCGCTAATAGTTCATCGCGACGCAGGGAAGGAAAAAACGGCAACGAATTGGCATTCGAAGCTCACGCAACGAGACACTGCATTCGCCAACGAAAACAGGTGTGAGAAATGAAGCCTGTGGGAGCGGCTTCAGCCGCGATTCATGAATGTCACACAGCAAGATCGCGGCTGAAGCC
>JBFHXJ010000135.1:0-7599 GCA_041598995.1 Woeseiaceae bacterium
CCCTGTCGTGCATGTGATTGTCGCCCACCACCCGCACCGCATTGCAGTCCTCGAAATACTCGCCGCTGATATTGCCGAGGTGCGGACTGGTCGCGACGAAACAGCTCGTCGCGGCACCCTGCTCGATCGTCTTGCCGCGGATTCTGGTCAGCAAGCCGAAGCCGGTCCGCAGGATAGGCGCCACGTTGCGCGCGATGTTGGTGTTGATGACGCCCGGGTGCAGGGAATTCGAGGTTATCCGGGTGCCTTTCAGGAGTCGTGCCAGCTCATAGGAAAAGAGGACATTCGCGAGCTTGGAATGCGCGTAGGCACGACCGGCGCTGTAGTCGCGCGTGAATCGCAGATCGCCGAATTGAATGCCGTCATGCGGTGCGCTGCGATAGGCAGCCCGGCTGCCGACGATGACGACCCTGCCCTGCCAGGAGAAGAACAGCCGATCCAGCAGGCGATTCACGAAGATGAAGTGGCCGAGGTGATTCACGACGAAATGCTTTTCGAGGCCGTACACGGTCTCCCGATCGGCCCCACGCATGCCGGCGTTGCAAACGAGCAAGTCGATGGGCGAGTTCATCTTGCGAATTTCTTCCGCGCAGGCGACGACGGAATCGAAGTCCGACAGTTCGAGCTGAATCGGCGTGGTAACGCCCCTGACCTGTCGGCAAGCGGCCTCGGCTTTCTCGAGCGTCCGTCCGGTGCCGATCACGTAGCAACCGCGCAGTGCCAGTACGCGCATCGTCTCGAAGCCGATGCCGGAATTGCATCCGGTCACCACCGCGATCTTGCCCTTCAGGTCGATGCCGGCCGTGACTTCCTCGGCCGTGGAATCTTCATCGAAGCTGCTGCGCGGGACGTTTTCCGCGGGCACCAGCTCGGCACCGCCACAGCCCGGGATCGCGGGGGCAACGGCCGCCGCACAGGCGGTTTGCATGAATCTTCGCCGGTTCATCAGGCTCATCCTAAGGGCGGGTTCCGTGGGAGCGGCACTGTGGGAGCGGCTTTAGCCGCGATCCCTTATCTCTATTTAAACAGGTCTTCTGCCTTGCGCAACAAGCCATCGCCATCCGGTTTCTCGGTCTTGTCCTCGCCGAACAATGCGGCGAGCTCGCTTTTCGCCCGGGCTTCCTCGGCGGCGCGATCGGCGTCGAAGACACTCGATCCCGGCTTGAACCAGTCGCAGAAATTCAGGCGTTCCTTTTCCAGGACTTCCTCTGCATCGTCCTCGGTGCATTGTTTGGGCACGGTCGGGTCGTAGCATTCGCACATCCGGCAGACGTGCAGGTAATTGGCGCAGGACGGACATTCGTCCTGGCGCGAAAGCGGCAAGCTCAGGCCGGCGAGCGAGGCACCGCAGCGGTAGCAGAGGAGCTGATTCGACATGGCCGCAGTATAAGTCCGGTTAGGCAGAGTGCCGTTTCATAATGATTTATTACTTTAACAATAGACAATAAGTAGTTGTTATAAAAGCTTATTTATTACCAAAACATTGGCACCTCTTAGGTGGCCCGCCTTCAGGTCGCGCAACGCGGCGTTGGCCTCCTCGAGTGCAAACGTCCTGACGGCGGGCTTGAGCGGAATCTCGGCGGCCACCGCGAGGAACCGTTCGATATCGCGAGCCGTCACATTGGCCACGGACTTGATCTCCTTCTCCATCCACAACTGCTCCTCGTAGCACAATTCCGCCAGCAGCTGCCGGTCGGCGTCTTCTTTGCGAATCGCGTTGATCACGAGCCGTCCGCCCGGCCTCAAACGCCGCAGTGCCGCCAGCACGGGTCGCCAGGCCGGCGTCGTGTCGATGATCGCCTGCAGGGCTTGTGGCGGCTCCGCGTCGGTATCGCCCGCCCAGCTTGCACCGAGCTCGGTCGCGAATTGCCGCTCTTGTGGACTGCGGGCGAAGACGTAGACGTCGCTCTCGCGGTACAGGTGCCTGGCGAGTTGCAGCACCAGGTGCCCGGAACCGCCGAAGCCGGTCAGGCCGAGTGGCTCGCCATCCTCGAGCCCCGTCAGCATCAGCGCCCGGTAGCCGACCCCGCCGGCGCACAGCAGCGGTGCCGCCTCGGTATCGGAGAAGACCGCCGGTATCGCATAGGCGTATCGCTCGTGTACGGTCATGAACTCGGCGTATCCGCCATCTGCATCGCGGCCCGTGGCGCGAAAGTCGGGGCTCAGGTTCTCGTCCGCCGCACCCGAGGAGCGATAAATCCAGCCGACCCCGACCCGGTCGCCCGGCTCGTGCCGTTGCGCCCTGCGGCCACATCGTTCGACGTAGCCGATCACTTCATGGCCGGGGATGACGGGCAGCTTCGGCGGCGGCGTGCGGCCCTCGATCTCGTCGAGTTCCGTATGACAAACGCCGCAGGCCACCACGCGAATCAGGATCTCCTCGTCACGCGGCGACGGGACCGGCACCTCGACGAGTTTCAGGGGCTCGGGCTCGTCGGCGAGTGTCGCGATCCTTTGCAGGGACATTGCACGCATGGATCGTCTAAGAAACCATTACTATCTCGCTATTGTAAACACCTCGCCGCACACAAATGCCTGTTCGTAAGCGCCCCGCCCGCCGCTTTCTCGCCTGTTGCCTGTGGCTGTTCCTCGCCGCCTGCGGTTCGCAGGATTCCCTCTTAAACAGTGAGCGTATCGCGAGGACTTTCGGCAGCGTCGGCATCGACGTGATTCAGTCGGACGACCAAGGGCGCGTCTCCAGCCTGTACAGCGGCGCGGGCGACGACAAGACCACACGGACCTTTGCGGTCGTCGAGTACTCCGGGAGCGTGCGGCGCGCGTTTGAAGATGAGCACGCGCGCATCGTATCGGGCGAGCCGATAGGCGCCGTGTTCAAATCTGCCGGCTGGCAGGTCGAGAAATACAACATCTTCGTCGGCGAGATGGAAATCCCGGCGAAATACGCGCTGTTGTCGGAGCTGATGCGCATTGAACTGCCGCGATATCTCGCGACCCACGTGTACGAATTCGTCGTCCGGAAGGACGACAGGTCCTATGACTACGCGATGATCGTCGAGCTGCATCATCCCGACTACCTGACGGCCACGGATCTCAACGCCATTTACGGAGAAATCATTTTCGACGACTCGGCGCGCAACACGATCGACGACTATGTCGACCCGTCGATTTGGAGAAACTGAGACGGGCGACACAGGTCGCGCCAGCGGGACTGACTAAACTCAGAAAATCAGCTACTTAGCATGATTGACGAGGGTCATCGAAATGAATTGCAACGACTGGCGCGGCACCTTTCTGGCTGGCCTGTTCCTCGCGTTGTCGGGCAGCGCAGCGGCACAAGACGTCATCGAAAGCCAGGCGAGTGACCAGGCCGCGGTCTGGACCGCTGTCGAACGAATCTGGGCAGCCGCGGAGGCCGGCGACGGCGAATGGGTCGAGACGATGCTCTCGGCGGATTTCATGGGTTGGCCCAACAACTCGCCGGCGCCGCGGAGCAAGTCATCCGTGCGCATGTGGAACAGGTTCGAGCAACAACAGGCTTCGGGCGTCACACACGAGCTGTATCCGCTTTCGATCGTCGTTCACGGTGACATGGCCGTCGTGCATTATCTGTACACCAACGCGGTGCAGCTGAAAGACAAAAGCACGGACTTAAGGAACGGCCGCTACACGGACGTGCTTATTCGCGATGCGGGCAGCTGGAAGTTCATCTCCTGGCACGGCGGCGACGACCAATAAAATAAAGGGGGGATCGAAATCCCCCCGGTCACACCCTGCGATATCAGCTATCGCAGCTTTCTGCGGCCAGGCGAAGCGAGCGTTCTCTGTCCGGTTGGCTGTAGACGGGACGACCGTTTTGCCTTTTGCCGCGAAGAATGAACACATTGCCGGCGAGTACCAGCGTGATCCCGACCAGCAGCGATCTGGTGATTTCCAGGCTTTCGAAAAGTACCGAAATGACGAGCGCCACCACCGGAAACATGACCATCGCGTAGCCGGCTTTGTGTGCCCCGATGCGGCCGAGCAGCGTGAGGTAACTGCCGAAAGCGATGATCGACCCGAATATGCTCAGGTAGGCGAGCGACAGGACATAGCCGGGGGAGGTATCGAAGTCAAAGGGCCGGCCCTGGCAGAGCGCGATCGCGCCCGTCAGCAGCGAACCGTACAGCATGCCCCAGGCATTCGACTGGATGATCGGCAGGCCATTGTTCTGCGCGGCCTGCGACACCATGTTGCCGAGCGAGGCGATAAAAGCGCCGGACACGGCGAGTCCCGCGCCGTATAGGGTCATGTCGGTCAAGGCGAATTGCTCGACCTGAGGGAGAAACAGGACGGCGATGCCGATCACGCCGAGTACGGAGCCGGCGATCACACGAAACCCGGCCCGTGTCCGGAAAAAGATCCGCGCGTTGACGATGTTCATCCACACCATCATCGAGAAGGCAATCGCCGTCATCGCCGAGGTGATATGGACCTGCGCGTAATACGCGGTGATGTAATTCAGCGAGAACAGAAACACGCCGAGCATCAGGAAGCTCGCATGCGCCTTTTTCGCAAAACGCAGTTGGAGTCCGCGATGGCGGCACCAGGCAAAGAGCAGCGCCGCGGCGAGCAGGTAGCGATAGAAGATCGACACCTCCGGCGCCACCGTGCCGAGCTGAAACTCGATCGCGATCCAGGTGGAGCCCCAGATCAGTACCGTCAACAGGTACAGAAACCAGTTACTCATCTGCCGCGCATTCCCTGTATACGGGGCAGTCCCTTGCGGAGAGCGCGGCTTGCAAGACGCGGTTATGCGCCGTGCGATAGTGGTGCAGGCGAATCGCCGGCGACACAATCCCGGCCAGCGCTTGCTTCCAGGACACCCGGGGCAACTCGGCGAGCCTGGCGGCCGCATGTTCCTGTCCGGCGTTGTTGCCGGAGGCAAGTCGTGCGCCGGACTCGACATCGTTACGAGCAATCATCACTGCCTCCTCGAGCTGTCTGTGCTTGATCTGGCGCTTGACTCTACGTCGATTGTGGGTATATAACAGCGCCAATTTTTCAAAAATGGAATGTATACAGTTATGCTGGCCGTCGACAAGAATTCCGATGACTACCTGTATCGTCAGGTCATTGATTTAATAAATGAAAATATCGAGACCGGGACCTTGAGACCGGGCGACCGCCTGCCCTCCCTGCGTCGCATGAGCAAGCGTATCGGCGTCAGCATTCCCACCGTTCGCCAGGCCTACATCGAGCTGGAGCGGCAGCGCCGCGTGGAGTCGCGGCCGCAGTCGGGGTTTTACGTTCGCAGTCTGCATGCCAACGAGATCGTGCGCCCGGGCCCCCGCTTCCGGCAGTCCATGAAGCCGGTGCCGGTCGCCACGCGCAGTCTCATGGATCGCGTTTACGAGGGACTCCACCATCCCGAATTCGTACCGCTCGGGATCGCCAACCCCAGCATGGCGAAATCGGCCGCCAAGTCACTGCACCGCGTGATGAAACGGGTCATGGCCCGCGCCGAGGACCGCAGCATCGGCTACGCCCCCACCTTCGGCGAGCCGGGACTGCGCCGTCAGATTGCGTTCCGCTACCTCGATACGATTGGCAGCAACGTCGATCCCGACAACATCTGCATTACCAATGGCGCCCAGGAGGCGTTGCTGCTGGCCCTGCAGGCCGTCGCCAGAAAGGGCGACGTCATTGCGGTCGAGTCGCCGACTTATCACGGGCTTTTGGAACTCATCGACAGCCTCGGCATGCTGGCCATCGAGGTCGAGACCTGCCCGGCCATCGGCGTCATGTTGTCTGCGCTGCAAAAGACGCTCGATGCGCATCCGGTCAAGGCCTGCATGTTTTCGACGACGCTCAACAATCCCCTTGGCGTGAGCATGCCCGACGACAGACGCCGGGAGCTGGTCAGAATCCTCGACGAGCGGAAAATCGTCCTGATCGAGGACGACGTGTACGGCGACCTGCTGTTCGACGGGCACCGGCCGAAGCCGGCCGAGGTCTATTCGCGCAGCGGCCGGGTGCTGACCTGCGGCTCGTTCTCGAAGACCGCGGCGCCGGGCTATCGCATCGGCTGGTTGCTCGCGGGCCAGTACCGCGATCAGATCCTGCGCCTCAAGCGCTCCTATTCCTGTTCGTCGGGCCTGCTGCAGCAGCTGACGCTGACGGAGTTCCTCGCGAGCGGCGACTACGACCGCTATCTGAATACGCTGCGCCCGGTGCTGCAGAGAAACGCGGAGCGTACGAGCGCGCTCGTGGCCGAGCACTTCCCGCGGGGAACGCGGACTTCGAAGCCGGTCGGCGGCTCGGTGCTGTGGATCGAATTGCCGAAAAAGGTGAATTCCGAGCAACTCTTCGACGAGGCAATCAAGAATGGCATCAGCATCGCGCCCGGGATTATCTTCTCGCCCTGCACCCGCTACGAGAACTTCATCCGCCTGAGCTTCGGGCATCCCTGGTCCGAGGAGATCGAGCACAGCATCGCCTGGCTGGGCGGCAAGGTGCAGCAGATGGCCGAGCAGGCAGGGGATCGCGGCTGAAGCCGCTCCCACAAGCCGCTCCCACGAGCCTCGATCGCAGCTACCGGAAACAAGCGGCGGGTTAAGCGAAGGTTCAGCTTTCACGGCGTATGCTTCGAGCCAGGATCAGGATCGTGCGTCCCGAATGCGCGGTCATTGGCCTGGAGGCAGAGATGAACGACAAACCGAAAGCAGGCAAATCAACGCTCCTCGTACTCGCGGGGCTCATGCTGCTCTCGCCTTTCGAGCTCGCAGCCCAGGTGCCCGTGGACCAGAGCGGCCAGCCCCTGCCGGCCCTCGAGGACGACAACTATCTCGAACCGGAGTCCCTCGAAGGCGCCGCTTTGAGCGACCTCGAGCTCGAGGAACTGATCGGACCCATTGCCCTCTATCCGGACGACCTGCTGGCGATCGTGTTGCCGGCGTCGACCTATCCGCTCGAAATCGTGCAGGCCGCGCGATTCCTGGACGCGCTCGCCAAAGACCCGTCGCTCGAGCCCGACGAGTCCTGGGACGAGTCCGTGGTCGCGCTGCTCAATTATCCGGAAGTCGTCTACATGATGGACAAGGAGATCGACTGGACCTGGCGGCTCGGCGATGCGGTCATCAACCAGCAGGCCGATGTGCTCGCCGCGGTCGAGTCGTTTCGCGGGCGCGCGTATGCGGCCGGCAACCTCAAATCGGACGAGCGCCAGACGGGAAGCAGGGACGTTGGCGCGATCGAGATCGCGCCGGTCGAGGACGACATCATCTACGTGCCCTACTACGAGCCGGAAGAGGTCGTCGTGTATCAGCCACGGCGCGTCTATCACTACTATCCGTATGCCTACCCGGTCTATTACTACCCCTACCCCGCCGGTTACAGATTCGCGAGCGGCTACTTCTGGGGCGTGACGACTGCATTCACGATCGGCTGGCACAGTCATTATCTGCACGTGCATCACCCGAGTTACTGGGGCCACCCGTATTACGGTCATCATTACTACGGCCATTACTACCGGCGACCCAGCATCACCGTGTTCAACTACTGGTACGGGCACCGCGCTTACAGCGGCTCCCATCTGCGTTACCGCGATGGCGATCACTGGCGCCCGCGGCACCACCGCAGCGGCGCGCGACCGGCGACGCA
>JBFHXJ010000136.1:0-7548 GCA_041598995.1 Woeseiaceae bacterium
GGCGAAGCCCGGTAAACCACTCGGCGGTCCAGCGATTGAATCCGTGCAGTGATTCATTGAGTCCCGGAACGATATACGTCTTTGGTTCAATGGTCAGCAATCCGGTAGCGCCGTCGGGTGTCCCCGAATGCGGTCCAACGGACGCGCCCACGATCGTCACCATGGCGCCCCTCTCGTCGCTCAATGAAAAATCGACGAGGTTGCCCATTCGCTTCAGGTACCTCTCGCCTTGCGGGTTCTGCCTGAGAAAATCGAGACCCGGATAAACTCTTACCGCGAGGCTTCCCCCATCGCCCTCATGAAACAGACGATTGAGGATCGTCATTGTCGGCGCACTCATGTGACCCGTGGCCAGCGTGACCCCGTGTCGGGCATATTGCGCCAGCGTTTCACGCGCATTCGGCAGCGCGACCTCGTCGAACCATGCCGGATCGGGCCACGGGCGGATTTCACGACCGACAAAGCCGGTAAATTGCGCGCCCACCTTGCCGGTGAAGTCGCCGTTCTCATCGCGGTCCAGGTGTATATGATTCGCCGGAAATCCCTCATTGATCGCCAGTTCGATCATCGCCGAGTTCACCAGGCCCTCACTGCTCTCGAGGTAGACAATCATCGGCGTATCGGGAGCAATTTCGTCAAGCGTAGAAATGTCCCAGTTCTTGGCTGCGGGGCCGGACCAGGAGTCACTCAGATTAAAAAATATCGGTTCCCCGGCCGTTCCTTCGTTTCTTACTATGTAGGCGAGCGTCGCCAGGGCTTCACCGATTGTCTTGCCGCCGATTCGCGGATAGGTTCGCCCACCCCATTGGGTATCTTTCAGGATATCGCCGGCGGGCACCGCATTGTCGCCGTCGTTGTAAACGAAGCCGGGCGTCAAGGATCGGCCGCGCAAATCGATTTGCCTGGTTTGCGGGCCGGCGAGTCGCCTGATTTCGCGACTCGATCCCACGGCAAGTACCTTGCTGCCCCGAACTGCGGCCGCCTCGGCAATCGTGAAATCCCGATCGCCGTCTGCCGTCAGCACCTGGCCGTCGACGAATATGAATTCAGGATAATAAATGAGTTCCGGCGGCACACTTTGTGCGGACGCCGCCAACGAGCAGAGCTGCATATAAGAAATTGAGATTATTATTGAATAACGTAGCTTCATCATGGCTCCCGTGCCGTTGTCTTGGCCAAACTTTCAAGCTCGGAATGCATCTTCGGGACACTTATTATTTGCGTGTAAATTGAATACGTCCACTCTTGCCGGACAGAATCAGGGAAACTTGCCTGCAATGAAGGAGAAGAGGCGGAACGAAGCTGACGAAATGTCGGAAAATCGCGAGTACGCGCGCTCACCGTTCTTGGAAGTGCGATACCTGTGGGGGAACGCCACCTTGCAACGACTTGCCGGCGTTGATTCGCACCAGGTGTGCCGACGAGTTGATGCTGTGCGGCCGGGGTCTCGCCAGTAGCCTCAGCTGATCGAGCGCGAACAGCTGGCGTTTCGGTGTCACGAATGGCCGTGCGTGACCGAAAACGGGTGCATGAAAAGGCCGGAAAAAGTAGCCCGGGGCATGGTAGGGATAATCGTATTCAACGTATTGCGGTGCGTGCTGGTGCCTGGCCCGCTCCTCGCGTTCCTTGCGCCGTTGTTCCTGCCGCTCTTTCAATATCTCCCAGCGCGCATTCATGCGCTCTGCCTGATCGAGAATCGAGTTGTGATCTTCTGCCGGATCGTAGTCGTGCGAATTCGTATCGCTGACGGTCAGCTTGGATACCTCGACACCGCTGTCTCTTGGCGCCCAGTCGCTGAAGTTCGGGACACCGTCTTCGTCGACCCAGTGGAAGATCTCGCTGCCGCGAGATGTGCTCGCACCGAAAGCAGAAATCAGCGCAATCGCAGCAAAGATGCTGATGGAATTGCGCCGCATGCTGACCTCGTGAGGACGGAGCCTGGCAGGCAGGCTCCCGTTACCGTGCCACTGACCTCGATTGATGACTTCCCCCTGCTGCCTGTCTATCCGGATTCCGGGAGGGATCCTGTTCTCTAGTGGTTTTCGGGCCTTACCGTGCCCGACATGACAAGCCGCCCCAGTTCGTTCCAGCTTCCATATCGCACCGGCTGTGATCCGCCGTCCGGGTCGTCGCACATGGTGATGAACTGACGCGAGCCGGTTCTACGCACCTTCCTGCAGTCCCCCGCGCGCGTCTTTTCGTCATAGGCGACGGTTCCCAGCCCGGCACCATCGGCATTGACCGGCGCGGCGCCCGTGCCGGTACCCGCGTCGCTTCGGCTCGCGGCTGCGGTGTCGACCGCGGTCGGGATTGATCCGCAAGCCGACATTGCCAAACATGCAACGATTAAACTGATGATTTTATTCATGATATTCGATTACATGACGCTGTCATATTTAGACAGCGATTTGAAGATGGTGTTCATTCTAGCAGTGCGATGCGCTGCCGAACAAAACTTTATCGAATTTGCACGCCGTCCTTGACGACGTGGATCACGCGCTGCAGATCGCCGGTGTATTCGAGCGGATCGCCGTCGATGACGATGATGTCGGCGAGTTTGCCTTCCGTAATCGTGCCGAGCTCATTTTGTTGCTGCAGCACGGTCGCTGCGACCCGTGTCGCAGCCATGATGGCTTCCATCGGTGCAAGCCCGACTTCATGGACCAGGAAATGCATCTCGCGCGCCGCCGCATTATGGTGCGGATTGGCGCGCGAGCCGGAGTCGCTCGCAACGATAAACGTCGCCCCTGCCTCGTACAGCTGGCGCAATTTCTGCATCTTCGTTTCACGATGCAGTACGGCGCGATTGAACAACGGGTGTCGCTGTACATTTGCATAAGAACCGCGAATGTCCGCGTAGATATCCGGCGGCATCAGCGCGCCCCACTCGGGATCGTGCACGAGCTCGGGATTGAGGTAGATCTGGCGTAACCCCTCCTCGGCGATAATTGTCGGCGCCATTGCAACCTGCTGCTCGACGATCATATTGACGATGTCGTCGGGATAGCGCGGCTGCGATCCTTCGCCGATGTGCTCGATCGTGTCCCATTGCCCGAGGCCCGACTCGAGCGCCGTGCGCAGCGCCTTCTGGCTGAACAGATGTGTCGCCACGCGCAGACCCAGCTTGTGGGCCTCATCGTAAATCGCCGCGAGTTCCTCTCGCGACAGCGCCTCGTCCTGCGTCTTGATGACGTCGACACCCATCTCCGCCAGCCTTCGTACCTTGCGCCTCGCATCCGCGGGGTTTTCCACGACCCAGGTATCGACGAACTCCGGCGACACGAACGAGGTCACGGATTTCCTCAAGAACGGACCTGCGATAAACGTTCGCGGACCGGGCATTGCTCCGGAGTTTATTTGCTCCCTGAGCCAGAACGCATTGTCGATGTCGGTGCCGAGATCGCGCACGGAAGTGACGCCAGCGTGCAGCATGATTCTTGCGGCCGTCGGCAGAACGTCCGTCCGCATACGCGATTCGTAATTCGCGAACCAGTGGTCGTAGTCGCCGTGGCCGATGATGTCGAAGTGCACGTGCAGATCGATGAGCCCCGGCATCACGGTGTGGCCGTCAGCATCGATCACCGGCACGCCCGCCGGCACTTCGATATCTTGCTGCGTGCCGACAGCAGTAATTCTGTTGTCCGACACGAGAATTACGCTGTCGTGAAGCGGCTGCCCACCATAGCCGTCGATGAGCCTGCCGCCGACGATCGCCAGTGTCACGTCCTGCGCCACCAGCACCGGCGGCAATAACAGAGCAAGCGCCGTGATCCAGGCCGCCGTTATTTTCTTCGTCTTGTGCATCGTCCTGTCTCTACTGCTTGTAAGTCTCGCCGCCCTTCATGACGAAGCGCACGTCCTCGAGTTCCCGAATGTCCTCGAGAGGATTGCCGCGCACGGCGATGATGTCGGCATACATGCCGGCCTCGATCGCGCCGACGTCGGCGGGCCAGCCCAGGAGCTCGGCCGCGTGCACCGTTGCAGCCTGGATCGCCTCCATCGGCGTCATGCCATACTGAACCATGTAGGCAAACTGCTTCGCGTTATTGCCGTGCGGATAAACGCCTGCGTCGGTGCCGAACGCCAACCTTACGCCGGCCTCGTGCGCTTTCCTGAAATTGTCCCTTTGCGCCTGGCCCACGATGCGTTCCTTCTCGAGTGACTCGGGCAGGAAACCGGCGGCCTCGCCCATTTCCAGGATATAGGTGTCGACATAGATGTCCATGACGAGAAATGTGCCGGCGTCACGCGCCATTTTGATGCCTTCGTCGTCGATGAGACTTGCGTGTTCTACGGAATCGACGCCTGCCCGGATCGCCGCTTTGATGCCGGCAGCGCCATGCGCGTGCGCCGCGACCTTGCGGTTCCGCTGATGCGATTCACTGACGATGGCCACCATCTCTTCGAGGGAATACTGTTGCGCGCCGACCGTCGTGCCCTTGGACAGGACCCCGCCCGTCGCGCAGAACTTGGTCAGGTCCGCACCGTATTTTGCGTTTTCCCTGATTTTTTTTCTGATCTCCCAGGGGCCGTCGGCGATACCGCCGGCCTTCGCCTCGTATTCCACCGGTAACAAATTGTTGTCGCAATGGCCGCCGGTGATGCCGAGGGCATGTGCCGCGACGCGCATGCGCGGGCCCGGTACATCGCCGTTGTTGATCGCGTCGCGCAGGGCGACGTCAGCGTATCCGGCCGCACCGACGTTGCGCACCGTCGTGAATCCGGCAAGCAGTGTTCGACGCGCATTGGCAGCGCCGTACAATGCGTTTCTGGGAATCGATGCAGCCAGATTTTTGTATCCCTGTGCCTGCGGATCACCGGTCAGGTGCACGTGCATATCGATGAGGCCGGGAAGCACGGTTGCATCAGCGAGATCGACGACGTGGCCCCCTGCCGGAACGTCGACGGAGGACGAAGCCGCTACACGTTCTATGCGATCGCCGCGCACGACGATCGTCTGGTTCGTGAGCATGCGGCCATCGACGACATTGATCATGCGCCCGGCCCGAAGGTAGGTTTCATCCTGTGAAATTGCCTGGCCCGATGTCGCTAACCAGAACGCAAATAATGCGACGGAATAAGACGGCTTAAGCATTGATATCCCCCGAATTTTGTTGTTCGGACGGCCGCGGGGCCTGATTTCTGGACTTGCCCGTTGCGGCATGCGGCGCGATGATTGCAGCGCAATTCAATGTAGCCCGGGGGAATCCCATGATCAAGACGAGATATTGCGTTGCCGGATTGGCGGCTTTATCAATGGTAGTCGCCGCTTCCGCGGCGAGCGAATGGAACAATCCGGACGACATCCCGGTTATCGAACCGGTGACAGTCGGCCTCGCCGGCGAACGACCGGCCGACATCGTGCGCTACCTGATGGCACGCGGCGCATTGCAGACAGACATCTCCCCGGATGGCGGCGTGGTCGCGTTCAGCTACCGTGTTACCGGCGAACCGCAGCTCTGGGTCGTCGCTGCGGACGGCGGCTGGCCGCGGCAACTGACTTTCGGCAGCGCCATCACGTTTTTTCGCTGGACACCGGACGGCACTCACCTGCTCGTCGCCCGAGATTACGACGGCAACGAGCGCGAAGGTTATTACCTGCTGTCCGGCGACGGTACAAAAGAACGCCAGTTACTGCCGCAGAGCGAAGCTTTTCGCGCATTCGGCACGTTTTCATCTGACGGGTCGCAGTACATTTATTCCTCGACCGAACGCACCGGCCGCGACTATGACATTTACCTCGGTGATGTCGCGAGCGGCGAAACGCGCCTCGTCTACCAAGGTACATTCGGCTTCTATCCGCGCGCATGGCAACCGGACGGCGACCTCGTCATCGTCGACGAGGTGCGCGGAGAGGACGGCAACGACGTTCATCTCCTCGATACTCGAACAGGAAAAATGCAGCCGCTGTTTCATCCCGAGGTATCCGCGAGTTACGGCAGTTATACGTGGCTCCCGGACGGCAGCGGCTTTTACCTGGCGACGGACCAGGATCGCGAATTCTCTGCGCTGGCGCTCTATTCTCTGCAAGACAAACAACTCCGCTTACTGGAAACGCCGAACGCCGACGTCGGTAACGTGACCTTGAGCGGGGATGGTCGCTACCTCGCCTGGACCACGAACGAGGACGGCTATTCGACGATCCACGTCATGGATCGCGTGAGCGGTAGCAGACTTGCGCCACCGGAGTTACCCGTTGGCGTCATTGACCTCGAGTTCGCCCCGAAAGCAAACGCCTTAAATATTCGCGTCAGTGGGCCACGCACGCCGGGCGACGCCTACGTCTGGAACGTCGCATCCGGTCGGGTGACGCAGGCGGTCCAGTCGACGCTTGCCGGGCTCGATCCGGACAGCTTTGTCACCCCCGCATCGCTGCGTTATCCGGCAAGAGACGGCGTCGAGCTGCAGGGACTACTGTATCTGCCGCAGGCCTCATCGCGCACAGGAAAGCCACCGGTCCTCGTCAAGGTGCACGGCGGACCGACCAGCCAGTCCCGGCCGAGCTTCCAGCTGGAGGTGCAGTACCTCGTCAACAACGGCATCGCCGTATTCGACGTCAACGTCCGCGGCTCGACCGGCTTCGGCAAGACCTACACCCGGCTCGACAATCGCGAGAAACGCCTGGACTCGGTGCGCGATCTCGTGGACACGGTTGCGTTTCTGTCGAATGACAATCGCCTCAATACGAATCGCATCGCGGTCATGGGCGGTTCCTACGGCGGCTATATGGTCAACGCCGTGCTCGGCGAATACCCGGGCACCTTTGATGCCGGCGTATCCCGGGTCGGGGTATCCGACTGGGTCAGGGCACTACAGGAAGCGTCACCGGGATTGAAGGCATCCGACCGCATCGAATACGGCGACATTCGCGAGGAAAAATGGCAGGCGTTCTATCGCGAGAATTCCCCGATCAACAACGCGCACAAGATCAAGGTGCCCCTGCTCGTGCAGCACGGTGCCAATGATCCGCGCGACCCGGTCACCGAATCGGACCGCCTGGTCACGAAGATCCGCGAAGCGGGCGGTAGTGTGACCTACATGCGTTTCCCGGACGAAGGTCATGGCATCGCGAAGCAGGCAAACCGGGTCGCTTTTTATCGAACCATGGCGGATTTCCTGGAGCGGCACCTCAAGCCCGGTGAAGCGGAGCCGACGGATTAGATCGCACACGATGGATCGCAGGCGTTTCCTGCGTGGACTATCCGCAGCGGCCGGCGTTACGGCAGCTGCCCCTTATGTCGGCAATGCGCTTGCTACCGACGGTGTTGCCGGTACGAGCGGCATCCAGAGCGTCACCGTAGTCGGCGGCGGCATCATCGGCGCGTCCATCGCTTACAACCTGTCGAAACGCGGTTGCGCCGTGCGAGTCCTGGAAAAGAATGCGCCCGCCTCGCAGGCTTCCGGGAATTCCTTCGCGTGGATCAACGCTTCTTATTTCGAAACCTCACGCAGTTATTTCGATCTGCGCACGCACTCGCTTAACGAATATCACCGGCTGTCACAGGACCTCGATATCCCGATACGCTGGGGCGGCAGCCTCGAGTGGTA
>JBFHXJ010000137.1:0-7424 GCA_041598995.1 Woeseiaceae bacterium
CGTGGCGCGCCAGGCCCACTCGAGACCGGCATAGTCGACCTCACCCGTGGTTGTGCTGACCTCGGGCAGCACGTTGGCGAGTCGCAGTTCCGCGATCTTGTTTTGCGCGATCCAGGCGGCGTAAGTGCGTTCCTGCATGACGGACGCAGCATCGACCATCTGACCGATGGACGCGGCGACAGCCGCGAGCGACAGGCTCGCGACGGCCAGGGCTACCAACACCTCGACCAGCGTGAAGCCCGATTCGCGATCAGAATGTCCGCTCTTCATCGCCTTCGATCTCGAGCTCGCCGCCCGCTGACATCGTCAGCGTCAGGGAGGCTCGGTCGATCGCCCGTGAAAGACGTAACTGGAACGGCGACACGTCGCCACTCGACATGATCAGTATATGCGGCAGGTAATTGTCGTTCAGTACGGTATCTTCCCGGTCACGATCTGTGGCGGCAGTCTCGCGCGCGAGCAGGACACGGCGATCTTCGAGGAACAGCTCGAATTCCATGCCTTCTTCGAGTTGACGCGCACGCAGAAAATTGTCCCCGAGCAGTTCGTGCCACTGGTTCAGCAGAGGATCGTGCTCGACGAATCGATAACCGCTGTGCATGATCTCGAGGCCGAAATCGCGACCCTGAATCATCGCGTCGTCGTTGGCAAGCTCGATCAGCGAGGCCAGGCGGCGCGCTTCGCGCTGCAAACTGCGATCGTCGCCGAGCACGCCCAGAGACAGCAAGGCGACCGCGCTGATGACGGCGATGATAACGATGACGACGAGGAGTTCGATCAGCGTGAATGCGCGGTTCGACTGCATCATTGACAATTTCAAGGGCGTGAGATGGTGAGGTTGGAATCGCGGCTTCGTCGCTGCTTGCACATCCATGTGCGCAGCGACATAAGTACTTCCATGTACAAAAAGCCGCTCCCACGACAGCCGCTCTTACGGCCGCTCCAGCGCATGGCGCGTTCCACCCGGCAGTCTACTCGAGATCCCAGCTTCCGATATCGGCGTCGACGCCTTCGCCGCCGGGGCGGCCGTCGCGTCCATAGGTGTAGACATCGATCTCGTCATTCTGCCCGGGATTGAGATATTGATAGTCGTTGCCCCAGGGATCTTTGGGCATGCGATCGAGGTAGCCACCGGTTTTCCAGTTGCGAATGTTCGGGTCGTTGGGCTTGGTCACCAGTGCCTGCAGTCCCTGCTCGCTGGTCGGATACACAAAATTATCGAGTCTGTAGAAATCGAGGGCATTCCTGATGCCGCGCAGATCCGCCTTGGCGGCGGCGATCTGCGCATCGTCGACCCGGCCGATGACGTTCGGCGCGATGATCGCCGCGAGGATGCCGAGTATGATGACCACGACCATGATCTCGATGAGCGTGAATCCGCGCTGGCATGTTTGTCGGGTGCAATACACGGTATGGTTCTGCTTGAATCTTTGAAGCCGTTCTGATTAAACGCGAGTATATCAAAGGTGGGGTTACACCAAGTCCTCACGATAATGAATAAGAACGATGCAGATCCCGCGACGTTTCCCTGACTGGCAAGTACCGTTCGTCATCGCCCTGCTGTGCATCACCGTGGCAGCGTGGGGCGATGCAGGCAGGGAGCTGCTGAGGTACGACCGGCTCGCGATCGCCGGCGGTCAAATCTGGCGCCTCGTAAGCGGGCACATCGCGCATCTCGGGTACCAGCACCTGACGCTAAACCTCTTGGGCCTCGGCGTCGTGTGGTTACTGGTCGGGCGCCGCTTCGGCGACCGCCAATGGTACCTCGTCGCCGCGATCAGCGTCGCGGCCATCGATGCCGGCTTCTGGTGGCTGGACACGGACCTCAACTGGTATGTCGGGCTCTCCGGCGTGTTGCATGGCTTGCTGGTGGCAGGGGCGGTCCGCGGCATGCGCGAGTTGCCGCTCGAATCGCTCGTCATCTGCCTGCTCGTTATCGGGAAGCTCGCCTATGAACAATTCATCGGCCCGATGCCCGGTTCCGGGGTCGTCACCGGGGGCAATGTGATCGTCAACGCGCACCTTTATGGGACAGCCGGCGGCGCCTTGTCCGCTGCCATTCTCTATATAATGCCGGCCCATTCGCCGCCGCCATAAAGGAGCATTCGTGACACTGGCTTTCGTTTTTCCCGGACAAGGTTCGCAGTCGCGGGGCATGCTCAAAGAATTCGCTACGCAACACGAGGAAGTCGAGCGCACGTTCGCCGAGGCGAGCGACGTGCTCGATTACGACCTGTGGGAACTGGTACAGGAAGGGCCAGTCGAAAAACTCAATGAGACGGTTTTTACGCAACCGGCGATGCTGGCCGCCGGGTTCGCGACCTGGAGGTTGTGGCAAAAACAGGGCGGCACCGAGCCAGCCGCGATGGCGGGGCACAGCCTGGGCGAGTACACGGCCCTGGTTTGCGCCGGCGCCATCGGATTCAAAGACGCGGTCGGACTCGTAAAGATCCGCGCGGAGCTGATGCAGAACGCCGTGTCCCCCGGGGAAGGGGCGATGGCCGCAATCCTCGGCCTCGATGACCAGGCGGTACGCGATGTGTGCGAACGGGCATCGGACGGCGGTGTCGCCGAAGCCGCGAATTTCAATTCACCGGGCCAGGTGGTCGTCGCCGGCCAGCGCGAGGCGGTGGAAAAGGCGATCGGGCTGGCAAAAGAAGCGGGTGCGCGACGCGCCGTCATGCTCGCCGTCAGCGTACCCTCGCATTCAACGCTCATGATTCCTGCCGGCGAGGCGCTGGCCGAATCGTTGAACGCCGCGCCATTCCGTTCGCCATCGATTACGGTGATCAACGCGGTCGATGCCGTGCCGTATACCGATGCCAACGACATTCGTGCGCGATTGAGTCGCCAGGTGTCCAGCCCGGTGCGCTGGGTCGATACCGTGCAACGACTGATCGCCGACGGCGCGGATACGATCATCGAGTGCGGGCCGGGAAAGGTTCTGGTCGGGCTTATTAAACGTATCGAGCGTACGCTGCCGTCACATTGCATCGATACACCCGACGCACTTCAGTCCGCCATCGGGGGAGGAGCCTGATATGAGTGGCATTTTTGCAGAGGACATGTTGCAGGGACGAGTCGCGCTGGTAACCGGTGCCTCGCGAGGTATCGGCGCGGCAATCGCTGCGGCGCTTGCGACTTCGGGTGCAACGGTGGTCGGCACCGCAACCAGCGAGGCCGGCGCGTCATCGATTTCGAAAGTACTCGGCGGCAAGAACCGCGGCGCGGTGCTCGACATAGCGAATGATGATTCCGTGACCAGTCTGCTCGAAGACATCAACGGTAACGAAGGGGCACCCACGATCGTGGTCAATAATGCCGGCATAACCCGCGACAATCTCCTCATGCGCATGAAAGCCGAGGATTGGGAGCAGGTGTTGTCGACGAATCTCTCGGGCGTCTATCGCGTGTGCAAGGCTTGCCTGCGCGGCATGATGAAGGCGAAATACGGCCGCATCATTAATATCTCGTCCGTCATAGCCGTGATGGGCAATGCCGGACAGGCCAACTACGCCGCGGCCAAGGCCGGCATTATCGGTTTTTCCAAGTCGCTGGCGCGTGAGGTGGGGTCCCGGAACATCACCGTCAACGTGGTCGCGCCCGGTTTCATCGATACCGACATGACGAGGGTCCTGCCCGATGCCCAGCGGGAGGCGATGCTTGCCCAGGTGCCGTTGGGAAGGCTGGGGGAGGTCCGGGAGATTGCCGACGCTGTGGCCTTTCTGGCATCCGATGCGGCGGGATACATCAGCGGTGAAACGCTGCATGTAAACGGCGGGATGTTGATGGATTAGGGTGTCCCGAAATACCCCGATTCAGGTAGGTTAGGCTGTGGATTGCCCAGGGGGATTCACATACAATACCGACGCACGACTGAGTCGGGACCCGACAGATCAAGTACTTAAAGCAATTGAAGTCTCTTCTTAGGAGAAGCGATCACCATGAGCAGTATTGAAGAACAGGTAAAGAGCATCGTTGCCGAGCAATTGGGTGTCAAGGAAGAGGAAGTAACGAACGATGCTTCGTTTGTCGACGACCTCGGCGCCGACTCACTCGATACAGTCGAACTCGTCATGGCGCTTGAAGAAGAATTCGAGACGGAGATTCCCGACGAAGAAGCGGAAAAAATTACCACGGTGCAACAGGCGATCGATTTCGTTACCGCTCGTCAGAGCGAAGCGTAGTGCCTGCCGGTGCAGCGCCACTGCATCGGCTGTTAGTATCCGACCACCGATGACGGCAGCTCTGCCAAAAAATCCCGGATAATCAATTGAGTAAGCGACGTGTCGTAGTCACCGGCATGGGGATCGTTTCCCCTGTTGGCAATCAGCTGGAAACGGCCTGGCAAAACGTCTGCGAAGGCAGGAGCGGCATCAGCAGGCTGGAGGACTTCGACGTCAGCAATTTCGCGACGCAAATTGCCGGCACGGTAAAGGACTTCGACGTCACACGCTACCTGGAACCGCGAGACGCCCGGCGCATGGACATTTTCATGCACTACGGCATCGCGGCTTCAGTGGATGCGCTCAGGGATTCCGGTCTGGAAATCACCGAGGAAAACGGCCACCGCGTCGGTGTGGCGATGGGCGCGGGAATTGGCGGACTGGCGACGATCGAGGACAACCACAACAAGTATCTTGCCGGTGGTCCACGGAAAATCTCGCCTTTCTTCATTCCCGGCAGCATCATCAACATGGTGTCCGGCAACGTCAGCATCATGGAGCACGTAACGGGTCCGAATCTTTCGGTCGTAACCGCCTGTGCGACATCGACGCACAGCATCGGCATCGCAGCAAGAAGCGTGATGCACGGCGACGCAGACGTCATGCTCGCCGGCGGCTCGGAGTACGCGACGACGCCGCTCGCGATGGGCGGTTTCTGTTCCGCCCGGGCCATGTCCACACGCAACGATGAACCGGAAAAGGCGAGCCGGCCGTTCGACCGGGACCGCGACGGCTTCGTCTTGAGTAACGGGGCAGGATGTGTGGTGCTCGAGGAGCTCGAGCACGCCAAGGCGCGCGGCGCACGTATATATGCAGAGATGGTCGGCTTCGGCATGAGCGGCGACGCCTACCACATTACCTCGCCGCCCGAGGATGGCGAAGGCGCCCGCAAGTGCATGGTCGCGGCAATGCGGGACGCGAAACTCGATCCCGCGGACATCGAGTACCTGAATGCCCACGGCACCAGCACCCCGGTCGGCGACAAGGGCGAGACCTTCGCGATTCGGCGGGCGTTCGGCGATGCCGCCGAGCGCCTGGCGGTGAGTTCGACCAAGTCCTGCACAGGGCACCTGCTCGGTGCGGCCGGTGTGGTCGAGGCGATATTCTCCATTCTCACCATCCGTGACCAGGTACTGCCGCCGACGATCAACCTCGAGCATCCGGATCCGGAGTGCGATCTCGATTATGTGCCGAATACCGCGCGGCAAGGGAAGGTCACGGCCGCGATCTCGAATTCTTTCGGATTCGGCGGCACGAACGCCAGCCTGGTCTTCAAGGCGCCGGACTGATTCCCTGGACCCGGACTGTTGAACCGCCTGGCAATTCTCGCGATCGGTTGTCTGGCGGTTTTCGTGCTGGCCGGCGCGACGCTGGTGTTGACGATCAGCCGATTCCTCGATGCCCCGATGATCACGCCGCCCGATGCAGTCGTCTTCGAAATCCCGTCCGGCAGCGCATTCGGCACGATCAGCCGCAGGCTCGCCGCTGAAGGTTATATCGAGCATCCCGACTGGTTTCGCTGGTACGCGCGCGTGACCGGAAGCGCCGGTGCCGTGCACGCCGGCGAATACCTGATCAAGCCCGGCACGACGCCGCGGCAACTGCTCAAGATGTTCGTCGACGGTAACGTCCGGCTGTATTCCTTCACGATCGTGGAAGGCTGGACATTCCGCGATCTCGTCGCCGCGCTCAAGCAGGAATCCAACCTCGAAGTCGGCCTCGAGTACGAGGATTGGCCGGCGATACTCGAGTCGTTCGGCGCGGAGGTGGAGCATCCCGAGGGGCTGTTCCTGCCCGAAACATATCGTTATCCGAAGGGAACCCATGGCAGGGAGATTCTCAGGCAGGCGTATCGGCTGATGCAGCAGACACTTGCGGAGGAATGGGAGAACCGCCGCGCGAACCTGCCGATCAATACGCGCTATGAAGCGCTGATCCTGGCGTCGATCGTCGAGAAGGAAACCGCGCTCGCCGCAGAGCGCCCGCAGATCGCCGGGGTGTTTACCCGTCGCCTCGAGAGGAACATGCGTCTGCAGACGGATCCGACGGTCATCTACGGCTTGGGGCTCGCGTTCGACGGTAACCTCACGCGTGAGCATCTGCAAAGTGACACGCCGTATAACACCTACACGCGGCGCGGCCTGCCGCCCACACCGATCGCCTTGCCGGGCAGGGCGGCGATCAACGCTGCCCTGCAGCCGGCAGATGGCACCGAACTTTATTTCGTGGCCACCGGGCTCGGCGACGGCAGCCACAAGTTCTCCGATACCAAGGAAGAGCACGACCGCGCCGTGCAGGAATTCCTCAAGCGTCGCCGCGAACAACGCAACCGGGCGAGAAGCCAGTAGCGATGCGCGGCAAGTTCATCACGGTCGAGGGCATCGAGGGGGTCGGCAAGTCGACCAATATCGAGTTCCTGTCCGCCAGCATCGAGGACCAGGGATACGCCGTACTGGTCACCAGGGAGCCCGGGGGCACGCCGCTGGCGGAGCGAATTCGCGACATCCTGCTCGCGCACGGCGACGAACCGCTGCCCGATATCGCCGAATCCCTGTTGTTTTTCGCGTCGCGCTCCCTGCATGTTGCGAATACGATCAGACCCGCGCTCGAGGCAGGTACCTGGGTCGTCTGTGACCGTTTTACCGACGCCAGCAGGGCCTACCAGGGATACGGCAGGCGCTTGGGATTAGAGAAGATCAACCTGCTGGCCGAATGGGTGCATGGCGACCTGCAGCCGGACCTGACGCTGCTTCTGGACGCACCCGCGGAGATCGGCAAGCAGCGCGCCGAGAAACGCGGCAAGACGGACCGCCTGGACGCGGAAGAGGCCGCGTTCTACGCGCGCGTGCGGGACGGCTATTTGCGTCTGGCGGCCGCTGAGCCGGAACGCTTCGCGGTCATTGACGCGAGCCTCGATCTGGAGCAGGTTCAGGCACAGATCGGTCGTGAGCTGGCAAGGCTATTTAGTGTTAATTCACATTAAAAAATTAGTATAGGTAATTGTTATTAATGGATATTCCTTGGCTCCAACCGGTCGCGGAGAGCTGGCGGACGAGCGCCGCCCAGGGGCGGCCGCCGCACGCGCTGCTGCTGGTCGGGCCCGCGGGCGGCGGCAAGCGCTGTGCGGCCGCCTGGCTGGCCAGGTGCCGACTCGGCCTGGCGGCGGCCGACTCGCTGCCGCAGTATCCGCTCGCGATC
>JBFHXJ010000138.1:0-6983 GCA_041598995.1 Woeseiaceae bacterium
CCGGGACCCAAGTCAGTCGTATGTAACTCCAGATGGACACCTGCTTTGGACCGTTTCAGCGTCGCTTTACCGACGACATCTGGTTCGGCAAAAAATGAACCGTCAGAGTCTTGAAAAGTGAGTACTTTCGCTTTAGATGTCGACGCCTGTGCCGGACTGCTGATGGCCAACGCCAGCGCTGATGACACAACGAATAACAAGAACCTGCTTGATCTCTTACGCATCGGAGACTCCCCCTCTTCGAATAGTGCTCATGGCTTCGCTCGACAGGGCGCGCACGGAAGCTATGAACAGAGTTTTCCCGGCTTTTTTCGCCGGGTTTGTTCTTCTAGTCGTCTATGTAATAGACCGTACAGTTCAAGTATACACAGGATTGCCGACGCTGCATGTGGCGCTGAGGACACGCACTATTTGCAGGATCCATTTCTCGACATTTCGAACAGAAATGGTCTCAGCTTTTGATATATGCCCTAAATACTCGGTTTTTTGACCAGAAAGGGATTCCAGAATGAATGGGTGTCCCCAAGTTCGGTTACTGCCGCATCAGGTTGGTGAGGACGACCACCCAGAGCGCCGTCAGGACCAGCATGCTGAGCACGAATATCCGGACGCGGATCAGCACGACGTTGGACGTCAGGTGCACGTAGGTATGCATGAAGCGCAGCACGACGTAGGTCCATGCGAGGCCGAGCAGCCAATTGCCGGACTGCCCGGTAGCGGCTGCCGTCAGGATGATGACGTAGAACAGTAGCGGCGCTTCGAAAAGGTTGGTGACGTGGCGCGAATAGGCGGCCAGCTTGTCTGGCTCCTCGTAGCCGCGAAACAGGATAAAATACCGCGGATCGATCTCGCCTCTCTTGACGGCAACCCATCTCAAGAGCCCGAGACGGGCCATGCAGAACATGGTCAGGGCGATCATGGCAAAAGCGGGATAGAGTATCTGCATCAGGACTCCTCTTTCGCATTGGCCGAATTCTCCGGAAGACCGCCGTCTTCCTCCCCCTCCTGCGCCTGGCGCTGTTCCAGCTTCTTCTGGATGACCGCGAGCTTGCGCTCATGATGTCTGCGCTCGGCCGGAACTACAATCAGCATCCAGATCGCCACAAACACGCCGATGCCGATAATCGCCCAGTAGACCAGGTTCATTTATGTTACCCCGCTGACGTTTTCACTCAAGCCCTGTCTCGCCGCCATTGTGCCTCGCATGGATGCCCTCTATCCAGGTAACAAAACCGGCCTCGTAATCCGCCCGATTATCCGACCACCATTCCTGGAACCCGGTCTCACGAAAGCGCCTGGCAACGATCGACTCCAGCACATGCAAATTCTTCTGCACCGCGTGTTCGAGCACCAGCGAGCGATAGCTCTCCGCGCTGTCAAAGAACATCTGCACATAGGCGCCATACCGCATCGCCTCACTCTCCGGCAATTGTCGATACGACTTGTTTCCCCTGGCCACGATAACCGCCAGCTCGGGCGAGGTCGCCAGCACCTCGCTCCAGCGGTGCCAATGTTCGGTCGTGTCGCGAAGCGCGGAGATCTGCACGGCCTGTGAATTCTGGCGGATCTGCTTGGCGAGATAGATAAGCGTCACGACTACCGCAATCGCGGCAAGAATTTCTCCGGCGGCTCCTATCGCTTCCCAGTTCAACGGCTGTCTCCCAGGGAATTGCTCAATCGTCCGCGGGTTCGATCAGCCCCAGCTCGATTTTTACCCACCTGTCGATAATCTTGACGAGTTCTTTCATCGCGGGCACGAGCATGATGAAAAAGATCGTGCCGATGATGAGCATGGACGTCGAAATTTCCGCATTACTGCGATAGACGAGCAACGCGGCGACGATCCAGATCGCGGCGAGGATCAGGGAAATGATGCGGTCATGGAATCGCTCCCTCGCGGCTTCTTTTTCTGTGTTCTTGTCTTGCGAATCCTTCATGCGTCTCGAAGCGTCGTTTTATTTGTCGCCTATCGGTCCGACCAGACGGCCAGCTCGTTATTGTTCGGGTCCGCGAATTGAAATCGTCGGCCACCCGGAAAGGAAAAGATATCCTGAACGATCGTGCCGCCGCTGGCAACGACTTTATCCCGGGTCACCTCGAGATCCTCGGCGTACAGGATCACCAGCGCCGCGCCGTTTTTGGTTGATGAGCAAAGATCTGAGCGGCGAAACCCACCATCGATCTTGCCGTCTGTAAATGCGCGGTATTCGGGCCCGTAATCGGTGAATTGCCAGTCGAACGCCTGCTCGTAAAAGGACTGAACGGCATCGAAATCCGAACACGGAAACTCCACGTAATCGATTTTCTGGTCTGTTGGCATTTGTGACTCCCCGCTACCGAACTCTCGAACTGCGTTACCGCTGATTCCCGAGTGCTTATTCTACCCGCCAGGGTGTGCCGTGCCTCCCATTTGCGTGCTCGCTCCGGTCCCGATGCACCGCAGTAACTGCTGACTGCACATGTATCCGGGTGTACCCGTAACGGAACCGCAGGGATAGGTGCCGGATCCGCAAAGATATACATTGTCGAGGTCCGCGAATCGATAGAAGTCCTTCGTCGGATCGGATGCGTAATTGCGATCGAAGAATGTCTGGCCACTGACCAGCATCGTATGGTCCAGGTTGCCACCGGGGAAATGAAACAGGTTCTGCAGGTCCCGTGGCGTCAGCAAACGCGACCAGACGCAGTCCTCCTTGTTTGCAATCTGCGCCAGTACTGTCTGCCGGATCCGGTCTTCAACCTCGGGTAATCCCGCGCCGCTTTCTCCGAGCGACAGGTTCTTGAAGAACACGGCAAGACGGTCGAACGGTTCTTCATGATCCAGCATCCGCATTGCAGCGCCTTCGCAATAAACTTGCGCATACCCGGGAACATAGGGAACGCTGTCGTCAATGACGCCGAGCGTCGCGGCCTCGAAGTCATCGAGCGCATCCACGGCAAACAGGAAACGGAACGCCGAATCCTCCGCATCCGCGCCGTGCTTCCACCGGACCGGATTGCGGAACATCAGATTGAGCTTGCCGCTGCTGCCCCGAAACCGCAGTGCCTCGGTATTCTTGATTTGTTCGTCCGTACCGACGAGTCGCGCTGCCGTCAGCGGATCGGTAGCAAGTATCAACGCATCGAAGGCGAGCTCGCGCTCCTTGCTACCTGTTTCAAAACGCAGCCGGCCGATCGACGCATCGACGGTAGTCAGCCTGCTTGAAAGATGTGTGGTGACGCCCAGTTCGGCATTGATCGATCCGAGTTCTTCGGTGATGCGCCAGATGCCGCCTTTGACGAATCCATAGTAACCGCCGAAAATCGAACCGGAATCCATCAACGGTATGGTAAACGCCGAGTAGGGCTCGCTCAGCGAAACCGGGCCGCTTTCCGTGACCGTCATCGCCATGTAGATCTTGCTGCGGTCGCTCGTGAAATAATGATCGAGCAGAGATCTCGCCGAGCCTGAAATCCAGAGCTCCGTCATCGCCTGGCCCAGCGCGGCTGTTGCATCACTGATCGACGGCGGCGACGCATTGACATAGCCGTCCTGCAGGAAGCTGACAACACGGGCCTCATCGCTGCGAAAAGCCTCGGCATCGCCTGACTCGCCCCACTTGTCGGCAAGCTCGCGATCGAGCTCGGCAGGGTTTCGGAATATCCGGGTGGGCTCGTCGTCACCGGGAAAGAACACTAACTTGGGATGTTCCGGCACGAATGCCTGCAATCGCCGGGACAACCCGGTTTCCTCGAAAACGAAGTCCTGCATCAAACCGAGCACGGAGGCGCCGAGCGCGTAATACTGCGACACGCCATCGATTTCTGCGATCTCGGATACGCAAGCGCCGCCAACCCTGTGCGCACGTTCGATCATCGTCACGCTTAAGCCAGATCGTTGCAGGTAATTTGCGGCGACGAGTCCGTTTATGCCTGCACCAGCGACGACAATTTCCGGTTTCGGCACGGCGGCTGGTCGCTCAAGCCACGTTGTCTTCGAGGCCTAGCCGTTGATGCCAGGCCGCTATCGATTCGTCGGGGTAAGCATCGAAGCGCTTGTCATTGGGGCCGGCCTGGATTTCGACCCACGGCGCTTTGGACGCGATCATGAGATGTGTTCTTTCGGGCGGTACTGGCAATTCCGTGTCGATCGCCGAGGCGAACGGATGCACGAGTTCCGGCCAGCGCGGATCCCAGGCCCACAGCGCACTGCCACACTCGCGGCAAAAGTGTCGTTGTGCGGGGCTCTCGACCATTTCCCCGGAATTCGCATCTCTCATTTTTGCCTGGTAGACGTTCGTGTATTCCTCGCCGGTTACCTCGAGTGTCGCAAAGTCGCCCCCGAGATTGATGGCGTACCCGCCACCACCCGCCGTTTTGCGGCAGATCGAGCAATAACAAAGGTTGAAGGGATAAGGATGCGCCGACTCGAGACGAAAACTGACCCGCCCGCAATGGCAGGAACCTTTGAGCTGCATAACTGGATCCTCCCTTTATTGTCGCCGCTCGGCCAGGGCCGCCTGTATCCGTGCCGCAAACGCCGCCGCTTCCTTTGCGATTCGCTGCGTGTCGACGGTCAGGAACTCTCCGTCCCGCATGAGGACTTTTCCGTCGACCGTGACAGACGCAACATCCTGCTCGTCCGCCACGTATACGAGGTGTGAAATAACGTCGTAAGTCGGTACAAAATGCACATCGTCGAATGAAACCTGAATGATGTCCGCGCGCTTGCCGACGCTCAGGGAGCCGACCTTGTCGGCGAGCCCGATTGCCTCGGCGCCGCCGCTGGTCGCCATGCGGAGCACCGTGCTGGCCGACAGGACTTCGGGATCCATGGTTGCGACCTTCTGCAGGAACGCGGCGAGACGCATCTCCTCCCACATGTCGAGGTCGTTGTTGCTCGCGGCGCCGTCAGTGCCGAGGCCGACGCGCACCCCGGCATTCAACATCTCGGTGACGGGAGAGATGCCGGATGCGATCTTCATGTTCGACGTCGGGTTGTGAATCACGCCGACCCTGCGTTTTGCGAGTATGTCGATTTCCGCTGTCGTGGGCCAGACGACATGCGCGCCGATTGTCGGCCCGTCGAGAAACCCGATAGATTCCATGAGCTCGATACTGGTCGTGCCGTAGGTGTTCTTCGAGTACTCGAGTTCGTAGGGAGACTCCGACATGTGGATGCTGATCGGCACACCGAGGTCGTTTGCCGCCGCGCGCGTGGCGGCGAGTTGCTCGGTATCCAGCGTGTAATTGGCGTGCGGCCCGAAAATCGGCGTGATTCTGTCGTTGCGGTCCTTCCACCTGTCTATGAACGCATTGCCTTTGTCGAGCGAATCCGCGGCGCTTTCCGCATCGGGACTGCGTTGATCGATGACGGTGGCAGAGACGTAGGCGCGCATGCCGCAGGCGTCGACGACCTCCGCGATCACATCCGGGTAGTAGTACATGTCGACGAAGGTCGTCGTGCCGCCGCGAATCATTTCCCAGCAGGCGAGCTCCGTACCGATGCGCACGAACTCCGGATCGACGAACTGCACCTCCGCCGGAAAGATGTAGTTGGTCAGCCAGTCGAGCAGGGCCAGGTCGTCGGCAACGCCGCGGAGCAGGGTCATGGCGGCGTGCGAATGACCATTGATGAGCCCCGGCATGACGATGCGGTTGGCGCCCGGCAGGCGCGTGACCGCAGCATACCTGTTGGTAATATCGCCGATGCTGCCGAGGGCAATGATCAGGCCGTCGTCGATGGCGACCGCACCGTTGGCGATTACCGTACCATCGTCGTCCATGGTCACGACGTAGTCGCCTTCGATGATGAGATCGATCCGATCGGACGCGGTGTCCGTTCGTTCCGGAGGCGCCTGTCCTGCACGCGGGTCACAGCCGGAGACGAACGCCAGCGACACCAGCAATGAGATTAATACGTTATTCCTGAACATAATCGTATGTCTTTTGCATATTCTATATCAGCGGTCGCCCGCAACAACAAAAAGAGCCGGTCCGTAGACCGGCTCTTTATGACTCGCTATTGTCGGTTTCAGAATTCTTTCACGAATCTTACGCCGAATTCACTCGCATCATTGCTCATGATCTGCAGGATATAGTCGGTCACGTTGATCATGGCATTGATATAGCGCTCGTCCGTTACATTTCGTCCGTATATCCCAGCCGTCCAGCTCTCGTCTGACGACGTATAGGACAGATCGAAATTGATCAGGTCCCTGCTGGGAATCCGGGTCATCCTTCCAGGGTCCGAACTGGGTTCACCCCACATGTCATCTCTGTAGGAATAATCGACACGAAAAGCCGCCTCGCCGCCCCCAGCCATCGGGAACCTGAGTTCCGGGCTGATCGAAAAAGTCAGCTCCGGCGTCAGCGGCGCGACGGGTTTGACTCCGGCCTGCTCGTCAACATCGACGTCGATATATCCCAGTGTCGCGTGGAACAGGAAGTTATCCGTGAAATAGGCAGTGCTTTCCCATTCGAATCCGAACGAGTCCTGATCGACGATCAAATTGGTGGTCGAGAAACCGCCGCCGACCGTGGTGCTGACCTGGTATGGCAAATCCGAATATTGAGTGAAAAATACCGCTGCGCTGATTTGCACCCGATCCCATGGCTCGCCTTTTATGCCCATTTCATAGTTGACTGCCGTGATGTTATCGGGCGCGCCAAAAACAAATGTCGGATCGAACAAAAGGGGAAATGGCCTCGGTGGAAATTGCCCGGATTGATAACCGCTCTGAATGCTGCCATAGATGTTCATGCCGTTATTCAACTCATAACTGATGGACAAGTCCCCGCTGACCTCGTCCCAGTCCCGGCTGCCGGGTGTTAGTCCCAATCCGACATCGGTGACAGCATCCTTGTCGTCGTTTGAAAATCGAAGCCCACCGGAAATCCGAAGCCGATCATTTACGTTGTATCCCACGTTGCCAAATAAGCCAATGCTCGTGACTTCCTGTTGCAGGAAGAAGTCAAAGGGCCCACCAAGGAAGAAATAATCC
>JBFHXJ010000139.1:0-6365 GCA_041598995.1 Woeseiaceae bacterium
CAGCGGCATATTCATCACCGATGACGACATGCTGTATGCGATCGACTCCGAGTCCAATCCGATCAATCACGTCGGCTGGGTGAACGGTGTGCGCATCGGGCACATCGACGAAGACCGCATCTCCGGATTCATTCCGCCCTTCGAGCGCGAGGACCGCGTTTATCAGGGCACCGCGGGTGAGGGCGTCGCGGTCGACGCCGACGGCAACGTCTATGCGGCGGAAGGACCCAACTCCCTGAGCTGGGCCGGCGGGGCATTCACCAGGTATTCGGTTCGATAGAGAGACGAAAAGGAACGGCAGGCGTCAGGCCGTCTTCGGCCTGATCTCGAACTTGCCGATCATGATCGTGTCGCCGGGCTTGACCTTCTGGCGGGAGATCTTTTTGGAATTGACGATCGTGCCGTTGAAGCTGTTCAGGTCCTCGATATAGAGCCCGTCGTCGGCGCACACGATGAGCGCGTGGTGACGGCTGACGAACTCGCTCCTCAAGCACAGCTCGCTGTCCTCGCTTCTGCCGATCATCAGGCGTTGCTCGCCCTCAGGTATCCTGAATAGCTGTTGCGACTTGCCGTCCCTGAAGACCTCGAGCGCCGTAATTGTGTCATTTGCCGTCGCAACGGGTTCTTTCGATTTTTTCCTCGGTGCCTCGATCGTCTCCTCGCCCTCGGCTTTGACCTTGTCCGCGGCGGACTCCAGGAAGATCTCGTTGACGTTGTCGTCGAATTCGATTTCCTCGACTTCGATCTGAGACTCGGAATTCGCGTCGGCCACTAGCCTCAGATTCTTCTCATCGTCGGCCTCGTCTTCGTCTTCGAAAACGAGTTGCGGCTCGTCTTCGAGCACGATCTCTTCTTCCAACGCCTCCTCCTCGCTGAGTTGCTCCTGGATGCCGGTAAGCATTTTCCTGGCTTCCTTGAGCTCCGTTTCGAGGGTTTCGATCTGACTGACCTGTGAATCTCCGGCATCGTGCAGCGCGGTCGATTCATTCTTGAGCTTGAGCTTTTCGAGTTCCTCGCTCTGCGAGTCGAGCTGGGCCTGCAGGTCCGCGATGCGCGATTCTTTCTCCGACACCGAATTCTCGAGCGTCTTCCGGGCGGCGACCCTCAGCCGGAGTGAAGCGCATTCCTTCTGAATTTCCTTGAACTGGGCTTCGAGGTCCCTGATGGATTCATCGCGCGAATCCAGTTCTTCCCGAAGCGCTGCGAGCTCGTCTTCTTTATTTTCGAGCGCCTCCTCGAGAGCCGAAGTATCCCTTTCCCGGGCTTCCTTGAGCTCGACTTCGAGTTTCTTGATCTCTTCGCCGAGGTCTGCGTTCTTGTTCCCGAGCTTGTCCAGCTCGGCATTTACCTTGCCGGTTTCGGCCTCGGCGGCGTGCACGACCTTTCTTTGCTCTTCGAGATCGGACGTCAGCTTGTCAGAAGTCTTCTCGCTCTGTTGCAGTGCCTTCATGCTGTCGGATAGCGCTTTCTTCAGTTGCAAGATTTCCGCGCCGTGATCCTCGATGGCACCGGCGAGCCTGGCGCTGGCATCCTTTGAGGACTTACGTTCCTTATCGAGGTCGGAGGACAGCTGCTTTGCGGTCTTTTCACTTTTCTTGAGGGCTTTCTCACTGTCGGCTAGCGCCTTTTCGAGCCGCTCTCTTTCCTCGTTGCTTATCTTGATGTCCGCGGCGAGCTTCTCGGCTTCCGCGGTTGTGGCTTCGAGCTTGGCGCGGAGCTCCGAGTTTTCCTTTTCCCGAATTCCCATCTCTTCGAGCGCCTGCATCCGGCCCGTTCTGAGCTCGCCGACCTGTTGCGAGAGTTCGGAGATCTGTTCCAGCAGATTCGCGTCAGCCGCACTCGCCTTCTTCGGGTGCGGTTTGGGCTTTTCGACCGCTCTCTTGGTGGAGGAGTCCCTGGGCGTAATGCGCTCACCGCTTGTTTCGTCCGGCTGCATCAGCTTGAAGTCCGGATCGGTCTTGCGCCGACCCTTGCCTTGCAGCGGCACGACATGCGGCAGCAGCTTGCGGCTGTCCGCGACGTTGCGCACGAGCTCTTCCGTAATCTCATGTAACTTTTCCTTACTGGCCTCCGTCAGCAGGTCATTGCACAGCATGTTGATGAGCTTCGGAATGCCGCCGGTATAACGGTAGATGAGCGGGTGTGCGTCGCTCGTAAAGCTGACGACATCACTGCCACCGGCCAGGCGCAGGCGATGCCAGACGTAATTTGCGGTTTCCTCTTCGGTGTAGACGCGGATGTTGAAATGCACCTGGCTGGCGAACTTCACCTCGCTCATCGCCGGCGAATCCATGATGCGATCGAGCGCCGTGGTGCCCGCCAGCACGACGCTCAGCACGCGCTGGTTGTTGACCTTGATGGCAGACATGCGGCGCAGCTGTTCCAGGACATCCGGCCCGATGAGATGCGCGTTATCGACCATAATGAGTACGGGCTCGCCGCCCATGCCGCGATGCACGAGAAATTCCTTGGTGATGTGCCACAATTCTCGTGCGGTCCCGGTGATTTCGGTGAAACCGAGTTGTCGCAAAAACGACGTGTAAAACGCTTTCTCGCTGTTGCAGGATTCGTCGATGGTGGCGAAACAGACATCCTCGCCGAGACTCGTGATGTAGCGATTCAGCAATGTGGTCTTACCGGAACCATCGGCGCCGCAGACGACGACCAGGCAGTCCGATTGCTCTGTCGCGGCCGCGAGATGGGCCATCAGGAGCGAATACTGTTCGGTATGAAAAATCTGGGCCGGCTTGGAAAGACGGGCAAACGGAGGCCGCGTAAAACCGAAAAACTCGAGATACGTCGGATCGCTCGCAGGGTTTTTTAACGCTTTTGCCACGCACCGATTCCTGTCGTTCTAGTTATCCCGGTATGGCAGGCAACGCGCTGTTGTTATTACTGGTTGCCTTGTCGCCGGCACCTTGCTTCGGTACCCCAATGCTGCACGAACATTTTTATACACAAATCCTAGTGTTTTGAAGCCATTTTGGCCAACTTTTTAGGCATTTCACTCAAGTAATTGAAATTAAATGTTTTTTTGAGGATATTCTGTTAAATCGTGTGATTTCGGGGCTTCCGGCACCCGCGCCGATTTTCCTTTTTCTGGAAAGCCGCGCGGCAAGGCCGATTCACGCCCGGGCTTGCCGGAAGCTCACCCGGATGCGGGCATCAGGACCCTCCGATTCTGCGCAAGATTTGAGCAACGAACGCATGCCAGCGGTCAGGGCGTGATGCCGGAACATCCGCTGATATCGGTGAATTGAGCGGTTTGAGGACAACCACCGATTTGCGGCACACCCGCAAAATCCCGCGGCCTGTGCCCGAGGCATGTGCGTTCCGCGTATTCTGAGTGTCCTCAATGACGGCTCGATCTTCATATTGACTTGACGGTGATCAGGACTGCGGAGATACTCGGCCGCATGAACGCTGAACTTCGGACCAATCAGAGCTGGTGGTGGCTGCCCCGCAGGGAGTGGGCGACTGACTGACGTTTAGCGAATAAAAACCGTACTCAGGAAACCCATCTTCAGAGCATCTCGGGGATGGGTTTTTTATTTGCGGGGTTTAAGGAGTCGCGGCTTCGTCGCTCTCGCACGTCCATGTGCTCCGCGACATAAGTACATCCATGTACAAAAAAAGCCGCAGCCACGAGAAATTATCTGGTAAGGAAATGCAGGAACCGTTCGACATAGCAGCCGATCTCGACACGCCGGTGTCGGCCTACAAAAAGCTTTCGACACTCGAGCCGCGCTTTCTGCTCGAGAGTGTCGAAGGCGGCGAAAGGCTGGCGCGTTATTCCTTCCTCGGCTTCGGCGACGCGCTCGACCTGCGGCTCGATGAAAACGGCTTGAGCGTCGGAGACGACAGGTTCGAGCATCCGCGAACGAGGGACGACTACCTCGACGCACTGCGTTCCGCGTTGCATCGGGCACCGGCGGCCGAGCCCGAGGTGGAGGGTCTGCCGTTTCGCGGCGGGCTGGTCGGTGTTTCCGGATACGATGTCGTGCGACTCTTTGAAAAACTGCCGCTCCGAGTCGCGCCGCAGCCAGGGATACCCGAGGCGGCGTTTTGTGCCACGTCGTCGGTGCTCGTGTTCGATCATCTGACGCGTCGGGTCGCACTGTTGCACCATGGTTCTGCTGCCGAACGCGCGAGTCTCAGGCGAGAGGTCATCAAACTGCTGCGCGGCGCCGTGCCGTCGAATGGCAAAGACATCGAGGTGGCGGCGCCTGTGGCAAACATGACGGAAAAGGCGTTCACCGAGCGGGTGGTCGCATGCAAGGAGCACATCGCGGCGGGGGACATTTACCAGATCGTGATATCGATCCTGTTCCAGGGCAGGAGCGATGTGCCGCCGTTCGAGGTGTATCGTGCATTGCGCCTCCTGAATCCATCGCCGTACATGTTCTATCTCGAGTTCGGCGAGCTCAAAGTCGTCGGCTCATCGCCGGAGGCACTGGTCAAGCTGCAGGGCAATACCGCGTCGTTGCGCCCAATCGCGGGCACCCTGCCGCGAGGCGCGAGCGGCGAAGAGGACCTGCGGAACGAGGAGACGCTCCTCGCCGATCCCAAGGAATCGGCCGAGCACGTCATGCTGGTCGATCTCGCACGCAATGACCTGGGCCGCGTCGCCATGCCGGGCACTGTGCACGTCGATCCCTATCGCGCGATCGAGCGCTACAGTCACGTCATGCACATCGTCAGCGGCGTGCACGGTGAGCTTCAGTCTCAATACGACGCTTTCGACCTGTTCGCCGCCTGTTTTCCCGCCGGCACGCTGGTCGGCGCGCCGAAGGTGCGCGCGATGCAGATCATCGACGAGATGGAGCCGACTGGCCGCGGGCTCTATGGCGGCACGGCGGGCTATTTCGGCATCGCCGGCGACATGGACCAGGCCATCACGATTCGCACGCTGGTATTCAACGGCGACGAATTCAGTCTGCAGGCGGGAGCCGGCATCGTCGCGGACAGCGTGCCGGAAAACGAGTACCGCGAGGTGCTCGCAAAAAGCGCGATCTTGAAGCGCGCGCTCGAGATTGCAGGAGAGGGGCTGTGAGCAGGATCAGCGACGGCGCACGAATTCTCCTGATCGACAATTACGACTCGTTCACCTACAACCTGGTGCAGGCCTTTGCTGAAAATGCTGCGGACGTGCTCGTCTTTCGCAACGACGCCATCGACGAACGCGCGGCGATCGCGCTCGAGCCCACGCATCTCGTCATTTCGCCGGGGCCCGGGCGGCCCGAGGACGCGGGGTGTTCCCTGACGATGATCGACACATTTTGCGAGCGGATACCGTTGCTCGGCGTTTGCCTGGGGCACCAGTGCCTTGTCAGTTATTTCGGCGGCGAGATCGTGCGGGCGGAGCGCCTGATGCACGGCAAGACGTCGCTCGTCAAACATGATGACGGGTCGCTCTTCGAAGGAATCTCGCAACCATTCCGGGCCGGCCGTTATCATTCGCTGTGCGCGGACCCGGGGTCGCTGCCTGCCGAGCTCGAACGGACGGCCGAGACGGATGCAGGCGAGATCATGGCGGTGCGCCACCGATCACTGCCGCTTTACGGCGTACAGTTTCACCCGGAGAGCGTGTTGACGCCCGAGGGAGACCAGCTCCTCTTGAACTTCATACGGATGACAGCCTGATGAGCAGCACGTTTTCGGCATTACTCGATCGCCTGCTGGACGGCGACTCGATAGACGAGTCCGAAGCCTATAGCCTGATGCAGGCATTGGCTGCCGGCGAACTCGATGCGGCTTTGGCGGGCGCATTGCTCGCCGCGCTGCGTGCAAAAGGCGAAACGGCGGAGGAAATTCGCGGCTTCGCGACGGCGATGCGCGAACTCGCATTGCACCCGGCGATTCCGGACGGGCCGCCGATCGTGGATTCCGTCGGTACCGGGGGCGACAATTCGGGCAGCCTGAATCTTTCGACAGGCGCCGGCCTGCTCGCAGCGGCAAGCGGGGCCCGGGTCGTCAAGCACGGCAATCGATCCGTCTCGAGCAACTCCGGCAGTGCCGACGTGCTCGAGTCTCTCGGCATGCCGCTGCCGCTCGATGCGCGGGCGGCGATCGATTGCCTCGAGGCATTGAGTTTCACGTTCCTGTTCGCGCCGGCATACCATCCTGCGATGAAATCGATCATGCCGGTGCGCGGCGCGCTCGGCGTGCGTACCGTCTTCAACATGCTCGGCCCACTGACGAATCCTTCGGCGCCGCCATTCCAGCTGGTCGGCGCCTGGAGCAACGATGCGGCGATGCTCATGGCGGAGACTTTGAGCGGCATGCCGATCGAAAGGGCGTTTGTCGTGCATGGCGAACCGGGCTGGGATGAGGCGTCGCCAGCGGGCGATTTCATTCTGTACGAC
>JBFHXJ010000140.1:0-5969 GCA_041598995.1 Woeseiaceae bacterium
GTGGTGACGCGCGTGCTATTACCGGAGGCGATGCCCGTGCAATTACAGGCAGCGATGCTCGGGCGATTACGGGCAGTGACCGCCGTGCGATCACCGGTGGTGACGCGCGTGCTATTACCGGAGGCGATGCCCGTGCGATTACGGGCAGCGATGCTCGGGCGATTACGGGCAGTGATACACGGATGATTCTTCTTGGTCGAATCTCTCTAATCGAAAGTGACTTTGTGTCAATTCTTGGCCAATCCGTATTTCTTGATCAAATTGGAAGCAGATTTGGAATCGGTGACATAGTCGCCGTCTACGGATCAATTGACATCGATACCGGCGGTATCGTTGGCGCGACGATGGTTTCAGCGCGTGATGCCGGTTTTCGTGCAAGCACTGCGTCTTATCTGACGGGTTTGGTTGATTCGGTCGATTACTCGACGGGCAAGGCGCTGGTTAGTGGCTTGATGGTCGACTATAACGCGTTGTCGGCCACGGGATGGGCGCCGAGGGTCGGTGACCAGGTTTCGGTTACGGGATATCACTACGGTAGCCTGGGGTTATTGGTCGCAGATCCGCAGCTAAGACTCGAGAGACGTTAGGGTCGACAATAAAAAAGTCGGCGTCCCTGCCGACTTAGTTCTCGTATCATCATAAAGATGATGCGAGGGTTGGAGGAGCCGTCCCTGAGCGATTAGAGACGACTCGCGAGTTACTATAGCAGCGCAAGGCTTTATTGCTGTGATGGTTCTCACAACATAGATTTTTATAAAAAAAAAGGGCGTCATTCGACGCCCTTTTGTTAAATACGGTTGTATTAAGTTAAGCAAGTTCTAATCCGTTGCGGCTTCCCTCAAACTTGCAAGATGTTGCTGAAACTTCTTCTGCTGTACTTGCTGCGTGACGCGATCACGGACACTTTCCAACGTAGGCGGAGTGTTTTCGCGGGATTCCTCACGCAGGATCACATGCCAGCCGAACTGCGTTTGCACCGGTTGCTTCGTATAGCTGCCGTTTTCCAATGCCTCGACGGCTCGCGAAAAGGGCGCCACCATCTGGTCAGGAGAGAACCAACCCAGTTCGCCACCGTTAGGGCCCGATGGGCCAGTTGATTTCTCCTTGGCGAGCTGTTCGAAGTTGGCACCACCATCCAGTTCCGCAATGACATCAACGGCTTCGCCCTGGGTAGCGACCAGGATGTGGCGGGCCTTGAACTGCAGCGGCGGTGCGAGCTTGATCTGCTCCTCGTATTCCTCACGAATCTCGGCGTCTGTAACCTCGACGTTGGTGATGAAGTTTGCCGCAACGGCCTGAGCGAGCGCGCCCTGTTTTTGCAGCTCGATCTGTGCTGCAAGCCTCGGGTCCTTGGCGAGTTCGGCCGCCAGATCCTGGGTTGCTAACACGTAAATATCTCGCAGTTGCGCAATCAAGATGGTGCGCTGCTCCGGCGTAGGCTGGGCCGAGTTTTGCCCAAGTCTTTGTTCGAAGTAAACATCGATGACCGCGCTGTCGACGGGCGTACCGTTGACCGTGAACACCGTTTCCGCCGCGACATCATTGCCGCTGAAAAACGCGGCGAGCGAAAATCCCATCGCAGCGAGCGTGGTTCCGGCGTGTCGGGAACTGCTGTTGAATCGCATTTTGAAGTCCTTGAGAGGGTCTCTGAATCTGAAATGACGGTAAAGCATCAACGCTCGGAAGGGGCATATGCCTTGATACGGAGCGCGTGAATGTCTGTTTCAATCAATTGGCTGAGCGCATCATAAACCATCCTGTGCCGCTGCAGACGATTAACGCCGTCAAATGCAGCCGAGACGATGGTTACATCGAAGTGGCCTTTACCGTCCCTCGCACCGGCGTGCCCTGCATGAAGTTGACTCTGATCCTTGATGAGTAGTTCCGTCGGTTGGAAATGCTTTTCGAGTTCCCTTCGGATCAACGCCTCGCGATCTTCCTTCATGGCAGGACACGTTTGAATGGTTTGACGACCACGTTTGCGTAGACCCCGGCTTCGACGTAAGGGTCGGCATTCGCCCATGCCTTGGCGTCATCCAGCGACGGGAAATCTGCCACAACCAGGCTTCCGCTGAACCCCGCCGGCCCCGGCTCTTCCGTATCGATTGCCGGGTGAGGTCCCGCCAGCAGCAGCCGACCTTCGTCGATCAGAGCTTTCATGCGCTCGATATGCGCCGCTCGCGCCTCGGCGCGCAGCGGAAGACTGTTTTCAACGTCTTCACTGATGATGGCATACCACATGATCAGGTCTCGGAATCTTCCGCGGTTGCGTTCTTCTGTGTGGCAAGTGTGAGCCAGATGCTCTGGACGATCACGAACACGAAAGTCAGGCCGAGCATGCCGAAGAGCTTGAACTTGACCCAAAAAGCTTCGCTGAAACTGTAGGCGACAAACAGATTGGCCGCGCCAACGATGACGAAGAATGTTACCCAGATCTGATTCAGGCGGACCCACTGATCGGAGTTCAGCTCGGCGGCTTTTTCCAGCATCCTCTGTACGATCGGCTTTTCGCCGATCCATTGGCTGCCGAGAAACACGATTGCGATGAGCCAGTTGAGGACCGTGGGCTTCCAGTACAGGAAAGTCGGGTTCCTGAAGGCGATCGTGACACCACCCAGCACGAGGACGAGCACCGTGGACACGGCATAGATCTTGTTGACCTTTTTGGTTAGCAGCCATTGCAACAGCATGACGATCGGCATCACCACCATCAGCACGGCGGTGGCAAAGAATATGTCTTCGTAAAAATATGCGAGAACAAAGACGACGATCGGAATGTAGTCGATGAAAAGCTGCATGCGCTCCAGCGGCTTTGGGCTATGAAAAGGTGCCGAATGATAGCGTAATTATGGTCGCGCTCGAAATGCCGGCAAAGAATTTGGCCGTTGACGGGCGCGGATCGTTACAATTCGCGGATGGCGAGAATCGTTGAAATCCACCCCACGAATCCGCAGCCGAGGCGCATCGCAGAAGTCGTGGCAACCATCAGGAACGGCGGTCTGATCGCGTACCCGACGGATTCCAGTTACGCACTCGGCTGTCATATCGGGGACAAGCACGCAATGGATCGCATCCGCGCCATTCGCAAGGCCGGCAGCAATCACAACTTCACGCTGGTATGCAGCGACCTGTCCGAGATCGGTCTCTATGCCCGCGTCGATAACTGGGCCTACCGACTCATCCGCTCGCGCACGCCAGGGCCATACACGTTTATCCTGGCGGCGACACGGGAAGTGCCGAAGCGACTGCAGAATCCAAAGCGGCGAACCATCGGCTTGCGGGTCCCGAACCATGCGATCGTCAGGGCAATCCTCGATTCGCTGGGCGAGCCCATCATGAGTTCCACGCTGACCTTGCCCGGGGATGACATGCCGATGACTGACGCTAACGAGATCGACGAGCGGATCGGTCACCAGATCGATCTCATCGTGGACGGCGGCGCCGTCGGGATCGAGCCCACCAGCGTGATTGACCTGTCGGGGGGCTCGGTCGAGATATTGCGCAAGGGTCGCGGCGACGTCAGCGCGCTGGTCTGACCCGCGAATTACGCTAAAATGCGGCGTCCTCGCTTGGGATTACGATGAAACCTGAACTGACAGTGGTAACCAGCAAAGATGCCCCCAAGCCACCCGGCGCCGAGGATCAGGAGCCGGCGCAAGCCGAGATGCCTTTTGCCGTCGTCGACGGCGAGCCGGTAACGGAGCTCCCGCAGGACCTGTATATCCCACCATACGCCTTGCAGGTCTTCCTGGAGGCGTTCGAAGGGCCGCTGGACCTGCTGCTCTATCTCATCCGCCGCCAGAATATCGACATTCTCGATATCCCGATCGCCGAGATTACGCGCCAGTACGTCGAGTACATCGAGCTGATGAAGGAGTTACAGCTCGACCTCGCCGGCGAGTACCTGCTGATGGCGGCGATGCTGGCCGAAATCAAGTCGCGCATGCTGCTGCCGCGACCCGACGTCGAGGACGAAGAGGATGATCCTCGTGCAGAGCTGGTGCGGCGGCTGCAGGAGTACGAACGCTTCAAGAAAGCAGCCGAGGACCTGAGCGCTTTGCCGCGCCTCGAAAGAGACATCTTTGTCGCCAACGTGGAGGCGCCGCCGGAGCGACAGATCACGGTCAAGTTGCCGGAAGTCACGCTCAAAGAACTGTTGCTCGCGTTTCACGATGTATTGAGGCGCGCAGAAATGTTCTCGAATCTGCATCTGCAGCGTGAACCGCTATCGGTGAGGCAACGCATGTCGGAGATCTTGTCGCGCGTCAAAGCGAGTTCGTTCACTGCATTTGCGGATCTTTTCGATCCTGAGGAAGGGCGCATGGGCGTTGCGGTGACGTTCATTGCGATTCTCGAGCTGCTGCGGGAATCCGTGATTGAGGTGGTGCAGTCGGAAGCCTATGCGCCGCTGCATGTCCGAGCCGCGTCGGCCGTACGACTGGTCACCGATAACGAAGATTTTTCCGAGCGGCATTGAGCAGTGTTTTAGAGATAAGGAACGATTCAGGAAAATGGACGAAAGCGAAATCAGACACTTTGTCGAGGCGGCGCTGCTGGCGGCCGGCCGTCCGCTGAGCATCGAGCAGCTGCAGAACCTGTTCGATGCATCGCCGATTCCGGAGAAGTCGGAGATACGCGATGCCATCGGCAAGCTGCAGGACGATTACCAGGCGCGGGGGCAGGGCATCACGATCGCCGAGGTCGCCTCCGGGTTCCGCATTCAGGTGACAGCGGATATGGCCGAGCGCCTGCAGAAGCTGTGGGAACAACGTGCGCCGAGATACTCCCGGGCGCTGTTCGAAACGCTCGCGCTGATCGCCTATCGGCAGCCGGTGACGCGAGGAGAGATCGAGGAGGTCCGAGGCGTCTCCGTCAGCACCAACATCGTGCGCACGCTGCTGGAGCGTGAATGGGTGCGCGTCGTCGGGCACCGCGACGTTCCCGGGCGTCCCGCACTTCTTGGCACGACCAAAACCTTCCTCGATTATTTCGGCCTGAAAAAACTCGACGATCTGCCGCCGCTGGCGGATGTGTCGGACTTCGAAAGCCTGCGCGTGCAATTGAATCTGCCCGCCGTCGACGAGCTGGAAGAAGAGTTCGGTGCCGATGTCACCGACATACCCCCGCTGCCCGAGCCCGATTTCGATGACGATCTGGAGGATCTCGACGCGTCGCTGACGGGATCCTGAATCTCGACCAATGGAACGCGTACAGAAAGTGCTGGCAGCTGCCGGGCACGGTTCGCGTCGTGAAATCGAAGCATGGATCCGGGATGGCAGGCTGACCATCGACGGTCGCGTCGCCCAACTTGGTGACACGGTCTCCGGAAACGAACGCTTTGCCCTCGACAAGCGGCGCCTTCGCGTGCAGCGGACGCAGGCGCCGCATCGGCACCTCATTTACCACAAACCGGCCGACGAGGTGACGAGCAGAACGGATCCCGAAGACCGGCGCACCGTGTTCGAATCATTGCCGAAGCTCAAGGGAGCCCGCTGGGTCGCGGTCGGCCGCCTCGACCTGACGACGAGTGGCCTGTTGCTGTTTACGACCGACGGGAAGCTCGCAAACGCGCTCATGCATCCATCGAGCGGCCTCGTGCGGCGTTATTCCGTGCGTGTGCACGGTAAGCCGTCGCGGGCCGAGATCGCGAAATTGCGTGAAGGAATCGAACTGGACGATGGTCCTGCATCCTTCGAATCAATAGAGGCACAAGGCGGTGAGGGCGCCAATCGCTGGTTTAACGTGACGTTGAGCGAAGGACGGCGCCGCGAGGTGCGGCGGTTGTGGGAAGGCCTGGGCTACGAGGTCAGCCGGCTGATCCGGATTGGTTATGGTCCGATCGAGCTGCCACGTGACCTGCGGCGTGGCCAGTACCGGGCGCTGACGCCGGGACAGGTACGGTTGTTATACCGGGTGGCGGGGTTGAGTCCGCCCGGGGAGGAGTCGGCGGTCGGCAGTCGATCGCGAAA
>JBFHXJ010000141.1:0-5899 GCA_041598995.1 Woeseiaceae bacterium
CATTACGAGATCCTGCTGCGCATGCGCGACGAAACCGGCGGCATCATCGCGCCGGGATTGTTCATCGAAGCCGCCGAGCGTTACAGCATCACGCCGAGCATCGATCGCTGGGTCATCAGGAACGCGTTTCGCTGGCTCGTTTCCGAGGCTGACGAGCGGGAGCGCCTGGTGCTCTGTTCGATCAACCTGTCCGGACAGAGCCTGGGCGACGAAAAATTCCTGCCGTTCGTCGTCGACCAGTTCCAGATGAGCGGGCTCGACGCCACCAAGATCTGTTTCGAGATAACGGAAACTGCGGCAATCGCCAGTTATTCCCAGGCGAATCGTTTCATCAATGCATTGAAGGAGCTCGGCTGCAAATTTGCGCTCGACGATTTCGGAACCGGGCTGTCCTCGTTCGGTTATCTCAAGCACTTCCCGGTCGATTACCTGAAAATCGACGGCAGCTTCGTCAAGGAAATTCTGCATGACCCGATCGATCGCGAGATGGTACGCTCGATCAACGAGATCGGCCATCTGACCGGCAAGCAGACGATTGCGGAATTCGCCGAGAACGAAGAGATCATCACGATGCTCAAGGGCATGGGCATCGACTACGCGCAGGGCTACGGTGTCTCAGAGCCGAAGCGCGTCACCCGCGCCGTCGCATAACCGGAAATTTCGGTTCGACCCCTATTTCTTGAAGAGCGCGTCGTATTGTTCGCGCAGCAGGTTTTTCTGCACCTTCGCCATCGAATTGCGCGGTAAGGCATCGACGAACACGACCCGCTTCGGCACTTTGAAATTCGCGAGCGCCGCTTTGGCTTGAGCGATGATTTCGGTTTCGTCCGGCCGACTGCCGGTCGCAGGCACGACGACGGCGACGACCGCTTCGCCGAAATCGGCATGGGGTACGCCGATCACGGCCGATTCCCTCACGCCTGGCAAGTCGTCGATGAACATTTCCACTTCCTTGGGATACACATTGAGGCCGCCGGTGATGACGACGTCCCTGGCGCGTCCGACGATCGCCACGTAACCATCGCCGTCGATCCTGCCTTTGTCGCCGGTATTGAAAAATCCGTCCTCGGTGAAGTCTTCGGCGGTCTTGTCGGGCATCTTCCAGTAGCCGATGAACACGTTAGGCCCACGCACCTGCAGGTTGCCGATCTCATCGACGCCGAGCGGGCTGCCATCGTCGTCGCAGATGCGAACCTCGACACCCGGCAGCGGTGGGCCAACCGTGCCGGGCTTGCGCTCGCCATCGAGCGGGTTCGAGGTGTTCATGTTGGTCTCGGTCATGCCGTAACGCTCGAGGATGCGATGCCCGGTCCGGCTCTCGAACTCGGCAAAGGTTTCCTCCAGGAGCGGCGCCGAGCCGGAAACGAACAGGCGTACCTGCGCGGCAACTTCTTTCGTAAACGACGGCTCGGCCAAAAGTCGCGTGTAATAGGTCGGTACGCCCATCAGCACCGTGCACTCCGGCAAGTACCGGATCACCTGCTTTGCATCGAACGCGGGCAACCAGCGCATGCTGCAACCGCTCAGTAACACGCAACCGATCGCCACAAACAGTCCGTGCACGTGAAATATCGGCAACGCATGCAGGAGCCGGTCTGCATCGGTGAATCCCCATGCCTCGACCAGCGCTTCGGTGTTCCGCAGCAGGTTACGGTGGGTCAGCATAATGCCCTTCGGCCTGCCCGTGGTACCCGATGAGTACAGCAGGGCGGCCAGGTCGTCTGCGTCCCGGCGCAGGGTGTCGAAGGTTACGGGTAACCGACGGGCGTTATCAGACAAGGTGCCGTCACCGTCGGCACCGAGCGTCAACAAATGCTGGATACCGGACGATCGGGCAAGCGGCGCGATCGTCTCTTCGCGCCGCGGGTCGCACACGACGATGGTCGGTTCCGCATTCTCGAGAAAGTATTCGAGCTCGCCGCGCTTGTACGCCATGTTGAGCGGGTGGAACACGAGTCCCGCTCGCAGGCAGGCGAGGTAAAGGCACAGGGATTCGGGCGATTTTTCTACCTGGACCGAGACACGGCCACCCGGCGATGCGCCAAATTCGCTCAGGCAATGCGCGTATTGCGCAGAGCGTTCGTCGATTCCGGCATAGCTGAAACTCCGGTCCGTTTCCGTACACAAGAGCTCGCTCGTTGCGTGGCTCTCGAACTGCTCGTGAAAATGGGTATAGAGATTGTAGTCCCCGCCGGGCATAGGATTCGGTCGTCGCATTTTCTGTTTATTGCGGGCATGATAATCGATGAGCCACTCGGAACTTAAGAAAAAGGATAAAAGCGGTGGTTATTTACGGCGTGGCACTGTTGTCGTTTTGCATGCTGGTCGGCGTTTTCGTCGGCGATTTACTCGGACGCGTGATCGGCGTGCAGGCAAACGTCGGTGGTGTCGGTATTGCGATGCTGCTGTTGATCGTGCTGTCAAATCTCTCGCATCATCGATTTCATCTCAGCTTGCCGACCGAAAAAGGCATCAATTTCTGGAGCGCGATGTATATCCCGATCGTCGTCGCAATGGCCGCAAAGCAGAACGTGATTGCAGCCGTATCGAGCGGCTGGATGGCGATCATCGCGGGCGTCGCCGCGGTCGCGGCCAGCTTCGCCGTGATCCCGCTGCTCGACAGGATTCATGTCGGCGAAGGAGGCGAGCGTGATTCCTGACTTGCTTGCCGATGTGCTGATCGAGAATTCCCTGATTGCGGCGTTCGTGTTCGTTGGCGCACTCGTGTGGCTCTCTTACGAGATTTCGGCGCGGCTGACGCGTGGCCATATCCACGGCTCGGCGATCGCGATTGCGCTCGGACTCGTGCTCGCCTACCTCGGCGGATCCAAGACCGGGGGCAGCCAGGGACTCGCCGATATCACCCTGCTCTCGGGTGTCGGCATCATGGGCGGAGCCATGTTTCGCGATTTCGCGATCGTCGCAACCGCCTTCGGCGCGGACCTCGGTGCGCTCAGAAAAGCGGGCGTCGTCGGCGCGGCATCGGTGGTCATCGGCGTCGTCCTGTCGTTCGCGGTCGGTGCCATCGTCGCAGTTTCCTTCGGTTACACGGATGCTGTCGCGATCAGCACCATCGGCGCAGGCGCCGCAACTTACATCGTCGGACCCGTTACCGGCAGCGCGCTCGGCGCCGGCACGGACGTGATCGCATTGAGCGTTGCTGCGGGGCTCACCAAATCCGTGCTGGTGATGGTCGGCACGCCGTTCGTGGCCCCGAAGATCGGCCTCAATAGCCCGCATGCGGCGATGGTCTACGGCGGGCTCATGGGCACAACGAGCGGCGTGGCGGGCGGCCTGGCGGCGACCGATCCTAAACTGGTGCCGTATGGCGCGATGACTGCTACCTTTTACACGGGCGTCGGCTGTCTGCTCGCGCCTTCGGTGCTGTTCCTGATCGTCAGGGCAGTGGTCTGACGTGTCCCGGCCGGGAGAACAATTATGGATCGACGCGACTTTCTGGCAGGCACTGGCAGCCTGGGTGTTTTGATGGCGATCGAGCCGAAAACGATCGTCGCGAGCGAATTGCCGTCGGACCCGACCGAGATGGGCGCGTCCGTCCTTTCTGCCGCCATCCGCGAAGGTCACGTGAGTTGTGCAGAGGTCATGCAGGCCTATCTCGCGAGGATTCACCGCTATAACCCCGTTTACAATGCCATCGTCAACCTGGTGGACGACGACGAACTGATTCGTCAGGCCGAACTGGCGGACGCAGCACTCGCGAACGACGAATACTGGGGCTGGATGCACGGCATGCCGCATGCGATCAAGGACGACACCGACGTCGAGGGCATGCCGACCAGTCAGGGCTCACCGATATTTGCGGGCACGATCGCCGAGCAGGACAGCCTGATAGTCAGCAAGATTCGCGCCGCCGGCGCGATCTTCATCGGCAAGACGAACCTGCCGGAATTCGGCATGGGATCACAGACCTACAACGCGGTTTTCGGCGCGACCGGCTCTGCCTACGATCCGACGCTCACGGCCGGCGGCAGCAGTGGCGGCGCATGCTGCGGCCTCGGCACCCGCATGCTGCCGGTGGCGGATGGCGGCGACATGATGGGTTCGCTCAGAAATCCGGCTGCCTTCAACAACGTGATCGGCTTCCGCCCGACGCAGGGCAGGGTCGTTGACGACTACGGCGACGACCTTTTCTACCAGCAGCTGGGAACCGGTGGGCCGCTGGGCCGCAACAGCGAGGATACCTACCGCCTGTTGCATACGATCGCCGGCGCCGAAGTCAAGGTGCCGTTGTCGCTCAGGGACCGGGTGCAGGAGCCCGAGGCTTTCCGTCCGCTGGGATTGAGGGGCATCAGGATCGGCTGGCTGGGCGATTTCGATGGCTACCTGGCGATGGAGCGCGGCATTCTGGAATTGTGCGAGTCGAGCCTGGAGATGCTGAGCGCCGAGGGCGCGACCGTCGGGCCATGCCGACCGGACTTCGGCATGGACCGCCTGTGGCAAACCTGGCTGACCCTGCGTCACTGGTCGCGGCATTCGCTCAGGCCCCTGTATGACGATCCGGAAATCCGCAAACTGATGAAGCCGGAGGCCGTGTGGGAAATCGAAGGCGCCTTCGACATGACGGCGGAAGCGGTATATCACGCCGGTATTGCCCGCGCCGACTGGTTCCGCGCCATGCGCAGCCTGTTCGACGAATACGATTTCCTGGCGCAACCGACCGCGCAGGTTTTTCCTTTCCCGAAAGACGTGCATTGGCCGCAGCGCGTCAATCGCAAGCGGATGGACACCTACCACCGCTGGATGGAAGTGGTGATCGGCGGCACGCTCGCAGGAGTCCCGGTCGTCAATGTGCCGGTCGGGTTCGATCGCAGGGGGCGCCCGATGGGCATGCAGGTCCTGGCGCCTTTCGGCGAAGACCGGCGCGCGCTCGAGTTCGCGGCGGCCTACGAAGCGGTCACCGGCCACCTCGATAAAAGGCCGGAGCTCGTGGAACCGGCGTAATAGACTTTGGCTCGGATCCCGGCAGCGATTCAATACCGAAAGCGCATCGTCAGGTCGATCGCCTTCAGGTCCTTGGTCAGTGCGCCGACCGAGATGTAATCGACGCCGGTTTCCGCAACGCTCGCGACGTCCTCGAGCGTGATGCCTCCCGATGCCTCGAGATCGGCCGGCGGATTGCCTTCACGATGATTGATATCGACCGCGCGCTGCAAATCTTCAATGTCGAAATTGTCGAGCAGCAGGCGATCGGCGCCGGCGCGTAATGCCTCGCGCAGTTCCTTGACCGATTCCACCTCGATTTCGATCGGCAAATTGCTGTGTTGTTGCCGCGCCGCGCCAATAGCTGCCGCGATCCCGCCGGCGCTCGCGATGTGGTTTTCCTTGATCAGTATCGCGTCATAAAGGCCGAGGCGGTGGTTGTCACCGCCGCCGCAATGCACCGCATACTTTTGCGCGAGACGCAGACCGGGCACGGTCTTTCTGGTGTCGAGTATTTTTGCCTTGTGCCCAGCGATAGCGCTGACGTAGCGCGCCGTGGAAGTTGCCGTCGCCGACAAAAGCTGCAGGAAATTGAGCGCAGTGCGTTCGCCGGTCAACAGGGCGCGTGCCGGACCTTTGAGCACGCAGATTTCCGAGTCGGACGGCAGGTGATCGCCGTCGTTGGCCAGCCACTCGATCGCGACCGTGGGGTCGAGCTGCCGATAAACTTCGTCGACCCAGGGCTGTCCCGCGAGCGTCATGGGCTCGCGACAAACGATCGTTGCACTCGCTTGCTGCGAATCCGGCACGAGCGCTGCGGTCTGGTCTCCGCTGCCCACGTCTTCCTGTAACGCGGCGGTGACGTTTGCGATTACGGCTGTTGCGAGTTGCTCATTCATATGCCCGGAAGCGCAAAAACAAGCCCGGCGCACGGCCGGGCTGTCGGTTCGACTTCAAG
>JBFHXJ010000142.1:0-5854 GCA_041598995.1 Woeseiaceae bacterium
ACCATCTGAATATGCATCCGGCGGCTCACGTGTCGCCTGGAATCGGGCGGCGGAGCAACGCTTTTTTGGGTATGCTGCCCCGCAAACCGTGACCAGCCAATCTCACCCAAACAGCGTGCCGGCCGGGCGGCCGGTCGAAACGCACCAGGTCGTCGGCCGTTTCCTCGGGCCGGCGATTTTCGTCGTCATGATGCTCGCCGGGCAGTGGCAGGACGTGATGTCGACGGAAGCCTGGCGGGTCGCCGCCGTCGGCATGTGGATGGCCGTGTGGTGGGCCACCGAGGCGATACCCGTGCCGGTCACCGCGTTCCTGCCGATCGTGGTTTTCGCGCCATTGGGCATCGCAAGCATCCGCGACGCCGCGGCGCCTTATGCGAACCCGACTATCTACCTGTTCCTCGGCGGCTTCATGATGGCGCTTGCCCTCGAGCGCTGGAACCTGCACCGGCGCATTGCACTGGCGGTCATCGATCATGCCGGCACCGACGGCAGACGCCTGATCGGTGGATTCATGTTTGTCTGCGCCGTCTTGAGCATGTGGATGACGAACACCTCGACGACCATGATGCTGCTGCCGATCGTACTCTCCGTCGCCGGCGTCATTCGCGAAAACGTGCCAAACCTGTCGGAAAAAGATATCCGCGATTTCGAGATCGCGATCCTGCTGGGGCTTGCCTATTCCGCCAGCATCGGCGGCCTGGCGACGTTGATCGGCACACCGCCGAACGCCCTTTTGATGGGATTCATGGCCGAGAACTACGATATCGAGATCAGCTTTGCGCGCTGGATGCTGGTCGGTATCCCGGTGAGCTTTACGATGCTGCCGATCGCCTGGTTCGCGCTGACGCGTTTTCTGTTTCCTTGTCACATTCCGGCGAGTGATGCGGTGCAGGAACATTTGCACGATCTGCGCGAAGAGCTCGGCGCGATGTCGACCGCGGAGCGCCGTGTCGCGATGATATTTTCGTTGCTGATCTTCTCCTGGATGTTTCGTCTGCCGATTACGGAGTGGCTCGGCATCGGCGGCGTCACCGATGCAGGGATCGTCATGACGGCGGCGATGCTGCTGTTCATACTGCCGAGCGGTAACAGCGATCAGCCGCGCCTCATGGTGTGGCAGGACGTATCACGACTGCCGTGGGGCGTATTGGTGCTGTTCGGCGGGGGCTTGAGCCTGGCTGCCGCGGTGTCGGACAGCGGCCTGGCGTTATGGCTCGGCGAGCAGCTGGCGCCGTTGAATGCGTGGGGCACGGCGGTACTGGTCGTTGCCTCGGTCGCCCTGGTGATTTTTCTGACCGAGCTCACCAGCAACCTCGCGACAACCGCGACCTTGTTACCGGTCATGGGCGCGATCGCCGTGCAGGCCGGTGTGCCGCCGATCTTACTCACCGTGCCGATCACGATTGCAGCGAGTTGCGCGTTCATGCTGCCGGTGGCGACGCCGCCGAACGCCATCGTGTTTTCCACCGGCGCCATCAGCATCCCGCAGATGGTGCGTGCCGGCGTGTTTCTCAACCTCATCGGTATCGTCATCGTGTCGCTGGCGGCACTGAACCTGGCGCCGGGGTTGCTGCGTTGAAACTGTCCCGGGACTTCTACCTGCGCGACGATGTCGTTGAAGTAAGCGCCGATCTCCTGGGCAAGGTCCTTTGCACGCGGATCGACGGCTGTCTCACCAAGCTGATCATTACCGAAACGGAAGCCTATGCCGGCGTCACGGACAGGGCGAGTCACGCTTACGGCGGCAGGCGAACCGGCAGGACGGAACCGATGTTCGGCGAGGGCGGCACGGCGTATGTGTATCTCTGTTACGGCATTCATCACCTGTTCAATATCGTGACGAACGAGGCGAACACGCCGCACGCCATCCTGATTCGAGCCGGCGTGCCGCTGCGCGGGATGAACGTCATGCTGAGGCGCCGCAACAAATTACGTCTGGATGAGACGCTGCTGGCGGGGCCGGGGTCGCTCGCGAAGGCGATGGGGATTACGACCGAACACACGGGGACGAGCCTCCTCGGCAGACAAATCTGGATCGAAGACCATGGCATCGAGATCGACGAGCAGTCGGTCATCGTCGGCCCGCGCATCGGTGTCGACTATGCCGGTGACGATGCGCTGCGACCGTACCGATTCCGCACCGGCATCAATCTGCGGCCGGTCGTGAGCCAGTAATCGCGCAATTCAGAGCCGGCTGCGCGATAGGGGATATCGGCTAGAATATGTAATGGATCCGAAGGATCGCGACCGGCACAAAGAAAACCACGGATGGACGCTGTACTACGCTGTTCTTATGCGCCCATGGACTAAGCTGAGAAAATGAACAATAACAACACCACGCGGCGGGAATTCCTGGCCCTGATGTCGGCCCTCGGCCTCGCCGGCCTCGGCTCGACGGCATCGTGCGCCAGGCAACAGATGCCCGGCCGTCTCATACCCGGGACGGACGAGAGTCTTCCGATCATAGGACTGGGCTCGAGCAAACCGGTATCGCAAATCGCGGACCGCGGCACCGATCACCTCGCCGCCGTATTGCGTGCGCTCGTCGCGAACGGCGGTAAAGTCGTGGATTCCTGGCCGCGGGACGCAGCCAATGACGAGGCTTTCGGCCGCGTCATCAACGACTCGGACCTGCGCGACTCGCTCTTCATCGCCAGCAAGATCGACAAGGTCGGCCGGGACGCGGGTCTGCAACAGTTCCGCGACACGCAGCGTCTCTATCAGCGCGAGGTCCTCGACCTGATGCAGGTTTTCAGCCTCACCGATCTCGATACGCAGTGGCAGACTTTGAAAGATTGCAAGGCTGAAGGGTCGACGCGCTACATCGGCGTCACGGTATCCAACGAGAGCCTGTATGAACCGCTCGAACGATTTGTCCGCAGCGAAAATCCGGATTTCGTACAGATCAACTACTCGATCACCGAGCGCCGGGCGGAAGAGCGCATGTTGCCCCTGTTGCAGGACCTCGGCATCGGCGTGATCATCAATCGTCCGTTCATGAACGGCGAATACTTTCAGAGACTCGGCAACCGGCCGCTCCCCGACTGGGCCGCAGAGTTCGACTGCGAGAGCTGGGCGCAGTTTTCACTGAAATACATCCTGCCCCACCCCGCGATTACCTGCGTGCTGACCGAGACCAGCAATCCGAAGCACATGGCGGAGAATGCGCGCGCCGCTTTCGGGCGCATGCCCGACGAGTCGATGCGCCGCCGCATGGCAGCGGTCATGGACCAGGTGTAAATCGCAGCGCCTTAAACTTCAGCGTTCGTCAGAACAGGGCACCGGCCGACATCCACAACGCGTAGCCGGCCGACACGAGCATGATCAGGGCCGTTCCGCCGGCGCCGATCGCGCGCCCGATATGTGCGATGTTGTCGTGCTGCAAGCCGACCGCATGGGCGACCCGCGCGACGATCAACAGGACGCCGGCGATATGCAGGTACATCGCGGAGCCGCCGTTGATCTCGATGAGCCCCATCAGTATCAGAATGATGGGCACGTATTCGAGAAAGTTCTGGTGCCGTCGTACCCGTTGCGCGAGTTCCCAGTTGACGGGCTCGCCATACAGGATGGAAACGCCGGCTTTCCCCCGCATACTCCCGGCCTGAAAACTCAAGACCAGTGAGAAAATCGCGAGAATGCCCGCATAAAGCGCGGTTACTGGCAATGTCATAAAGAGCCCTCCGCTTGTTATTCCTATAGTCGAAAGGTCTTGCCGGGTTGATATTGATCCCGTGCAGTACCCGGATCAAGTGAACAAACCTGGCGCTCCCCGCAACCCGTCCACGCACAGGCATGGCCCCGGTCTTGCACCCAGGCGCTGGAAACGATCGCTTGACATGCAGTATTTTTGCTGCATAATAACAGGCAGCAAAAAAGCTGCATGTTATATATGGATAAAGTTTTCAAGGCATTGGCCGACAGCACCCGGAGAAACATGCTGGACGCCCTGCACGTCGAGCAGGGGCTGACCCTGACCGAGCTCGTTGCCGGGACCGCCATGACCAGGCAGTCCGCGACCAGGCATCTGAAGGTGCTGGAGGATGCGGGCCTGGTGGTCACGGTGTGGGAAGGGCGCGAGAAGTTGCATTATCTGAATGCCGTGCCGATCGCCGAGATCAGTACTCGCTGGATCGACAAGTTCTCGCAGGACAGGACCGACGCCGTTATCGCCTTGAAAAAAGCACTGGAGGAGGCGGGCAAATGACCAAGCCTGAATTTGTTTATGTTGCAGCGATCGCTGCGCCGCCGGAAGCCGTCTGGAATGGCCTGACATCGGCGGAGTTCACGTACCAGTACTGGCACCGGACACGGGTAGAAAGCGACTTCGCGGTCGGTTCGCCGGTTCGCTTCACAGTCGACGATGGCGGTGTCGTGTGCGAAGGCGAGATCCTCGTTGCCGACAGGCCGAGGAAACTCAGCTATACCTGGGCGTTTCCGAGAAACCCCGCGCAGAAAAACGAACCACCGTCCCGCGTCACCTTCCTGATCGAGGCAATCGGCGGCGGCAGCAAGCTGACCGTGATCCACGACCAGTTCGAGGAAGGCTCGGAGATTTTGAAGGCTGTCAGCAACGGCTGGCCGCTGGTCATCGGCGGCCTGAAGACCTTGCTGGAGGCCGGGAAAGCGGTCGACTTCACGGCTTCCGAAACAGGATAAGAAAAATGAATATCAAGAAATTGCTGTGCAAGGCGGTCGGCATCAGTTCTTCGCCCCAAAAGCCATCGTGGAACCGCATGTCGACGGCGCGTGGCGCACGATTCTGGATCGCCTACAGTTATGCGAACGGCCCGCTCGACCGGGACGACCTCCCGAAACACCTGTGGACGAGGTCGGTCCGGAAGACCTTTGACGCACCCGGTTCACCTGGATTGTGAGGGCAGCTTTAGCCGCGAACCGGCTCTGAAAGCGATCGCGACTTAAATCGATACGCCTGCAGCTAGATATTTTCGGTCATGCAGGCACGCTCGACCATGCCAACCGCGAGCCGCTCCCCTTCGCTGCCGCCCCTCGGCCGTTCCTCGACCTCGATGTCGTAAATGTTGTCGCGGTAGACGACGTTGACATCGTAAACCTGCCCATGCTCTGGATATAAAGCAAGGTCGTAACCCAGGTAACTCTGCGTATTCGTGAGGAAAGCAGAATGACGAATGCGGAACACGAGGTAAGCCGGCACGCCCTCGGGAATGCCCACCCCGATCAGCGGATCATCGAGATCCACGGTCCCGCGGTATTCGACGTCGCAGATATCGTGCATGCGATAGATGTCCAGCGACGCATCAATGTCATAGAACAAACCCGGCGTTTCCGTGTCAGTCGTAATGAAAAGGTTTGCCCGATGATCGCTGCGATACACTTGCTGTCCAGCGCATGCCGCGAGCAGGCAGCAGAGCGCTGCGATCAATATGCCCTGCGTGACTGTGCGGATTTTGAAAACGCCGGCCGGTGCGGCGGCGCTCACGCTGTGACAGCGCCTGCTCATGAAAGTCTCCGTGCGGTTCGGCGCGAGCAACCGTGCCCATACGGTGCTGCGACCGAATATCAACCATAGCTGAATGTGCACCGATCACTAACGAACCACGTCCAGTTACAGCCAATTGCATATAACAGTTCTTGTGACAGCGGTCACAATTCAAGAGATTTCACGCGAAACAGCGATAACGAGCGGATCGATTGCAGGCGGCATGCGACATCAGAAGACGTCAGAGTTCAAGGTCTGCAATTGTTTCAAGGGTGATGACCCGACGCGCCCTAATTGCATACAATGGCCCATGGCAATGCGCCCGTAGCTCAGTTGGATAGAGTACCTGGCTTCGAACCAGGTGGTCGGGAGTTCGAATCTCTCCGGGCGCGC
>JBFHXJ010000143.1:0-5697 GCA_041598995.1 Woeseiaceae bacterium
GCGAAATCAGCACTCACCGGATCCAGGTTAGCCATCTTCTTCTCCTCCTCGAATCCGCAATACACGAGTCTCGGCGAATCGCGCGGCCGGAATCGTCGCGATCCCGTCATCCGTAGCGATATCGACACCCGTGCCGTGTATTTCGACAATTCGGCCTTCCGTATCGTCGATACGAATTCGCTCGCCGACGTTCAACCGGCCGAGTTCCCTGTGCGCCATCAGGTTGGCAACGTGCTGGCGAGCTCCGAGTGCGAATGCAATGACAAGGCCGCCTCCGGTCACCGCAACGAGTATCAGGATCAGCCTGGTGACGAACGTAATGTCGACATTGACCTGTTGCAGGCCCATGACCACGGCAACAACAACAAATATTCCGTATAGCAGCCGGGGAACGAATGAATCGGCGGTCAGATTAGGGTCGAGTTGCGTCACCAGGTTTTTTGCAACAAGTCCGAGGAGGTGACCGGCAACAACAATGAAAAACCCGACCAGCGCCTGGGGAATGAATTCGATTACAACGCCGAGTATCGCGGATAAACCTCCGAGCCCCAGTAGCTGCAACGCCAGCGCAACAGAGAAAATCAATATCACCCAGAACACGATTGCCCTGACAAAGGCGATCAGACGCGGCGAGAACATGCTCGCGTCACTCGTGGTAATGCGCGCCGTTCGTTTGTCCAGCGCATTCAGCCCGTGGCCGACGCCAGCGCTTGCGAGCCGCGCCACTATGAAGCCGAGGATGATGACGCCAAGCGCGACGATCTCCGGATGAGCGGCGAGGCTGGTGCTGAAGAATGACTCGTTCATGCCGCCTCCCCGGGCAGACTGCCGAACCGAATGCCGGTGACAGTATCAATGTGTAGAATCATCGGTTCAAGTAATACCGGCTGTCAGCTATCGATTGTCCAGTGTATTGCCGGCCGTACCACCTGCCACATTTGACGCAACAGCTGCTTGAGGCGCAATTTCGGCAGGACCGGATTGCTGTGCCGGATACGAATTTCGGTCGATTTACCAGGGCGAAAACCGTCCTAAGTACTGAGTGAATCTGATGGAACAAATAATCTGGATCGGGATCCTGATCTGTCTTTGCCATTCCGCGATGTTTTCTGGCCTGAATCTGGCTTTTTTCAGCCTGAGCCGGCTTCGCCTCGAAGCAGAGGCGGCAACCGGCAATCGCCCTGCGATCAAGATACTCGAGTTACGTCGTGATGCGAATTTCCTGCTGACCACGATCCTCTGGGGTAATGTCGGAATCAACGTGCTGCTGACATTGCTGGCGGACTCCATCATGGTAGGTGTCGCGGCGTTTTTCTTCTCCACGTTTGTAATTACATTTGCAGGGGAAATTCTGCCGCAGGCATATTTCTCGCGTCGTGCCATGACCATGGCGTCGCTGCTGAGTCCCGTATTGCGTTTCTATCAATACGTGCTCTATCCATTCGCAAAGCCGAGTGCTCTTATGCTCGACAAGTTACTTGGCAGGGAAGGCGTCGAATACCTGAAAGAACGCCAGTTGAAGGGTGTCATCGAACAACATATCGATTCGGATCACGCGGAAATTGATTTCATCGAAGGTCGCGGTGCACTGAATTTTCTGGACATTGACGATGTACCAATTTCCGATGAGGGAGAAGCCGTGGATCCGGCGAGTGTCATTTCCTTACCGACGACCGTTGACTTGCCGATACTGCCGGACGTCACGTCACCGACAGATCAATTCGTACGCGATGTTCATGCGTCCGGCAAGAAATGGGTCATCCTCACCGATACATCCGGCAAGCCGCAACTGGTGCTTGACGCAGATTCGTATTTGCGTCATGTCATGTTCGACGTCGAAACGCTGGATGGATACGCTCATTGCCATCGGCCGATCGTCGTTTCGAAACCCGATAGCCCGCTCGGCCACATCATCGGTTCGCTCAAAGAAGGTATGGGCGAAGCGGACGATACCGCAATCGACAAGGACATCGTGCTCCTGTGGACTGAAGACCATAAACAGGTGATTACCGGCGCCGATCTGTTAGGCCGCTTGTTGCGTGGTATCCAGTCCGAATAGATGATCGACGAGTGCAGACTCAATATGAATGTCGAAACGATGCAACGGTTGCCCAGGATCGTCGTTGTCGGCGCAGGTTTTGCCGGGCTGTTCGCCGTACAGGCGATGAAGAGGCTTGCGGCAAGAATTATTCTGATCGACCGGCATAACTATCACCTTTTTCAACCATTGCTGTACCAGGTCGCAACCGCGGGTCTCGCGCCCTCGGATATCGCGTGGCCGATCCGCGCGATATTGACCCGGCAAAAAAACGCGTCCGTGGTGTTCGGAGAGGTTCGCGAAGTGGACGTTGTGCGCAACGAGGTGATTCTCGAAAACGATCGCATCGGGTTCGACTACCTCGTTATCGCGACCGGGGCGAGACATTCCTATTTCGGCCACGACGACTGGAGCGACGACGCCCCCGGCCTGAAAAGCATCGATGATGCGACCGCCATACGTCGGCGCTTGCTGCTTGCATTCGAAAGGGCGGAAACCTGTAACGATGAAATCGAAAGAAAACGATTGATGCGATTCCTGATCGTTGGTGCCGGGCCGACGGGCGTCGAACTCGCCGGCGCGATTGCCGAACTTGCGCACTACACCCTGGCTAAGGATTTTCGTCGCATCGACCCGCGTACGGCCCACATCATGCTCGTCGAGGCAGGATCGCGCATCCTGCCTGCTTTTCACGAATCGGTGTCGAGCTATGCGAACAGGGCCCTGGAAAAGCTGAATGTCGAGGTCCGGCTCAACGCACAAGTTACTCACTGTGACGACAAAGGCGTGATCATCAACGGCGAACGAATGGACGTTGGCACGGTGCTGTGGGCCGCAGGCGTAGCGGCCTCGCCGGCCGGTAACTGGCTCGAGGCCACGACCGATCAGTCGGGGCGTGTCATCGTCGAGCCGGATTTGTCGTTCAAGGACTTGACCAATATCTTCGCGGTCGGCGACACCGCTGCAGTCACCGACTCGAGAGGTATACAGGTACCGGGCATTGCCCCTGCCGCGAAGCAGCAGGGCCGCTACGTGGCGCGTGTGATCGCCGCCCGTCTTGCCGGGGGAAAAGAGCCGCCCCCATTCCGCTATCGACACGCCGGCAATTTTGCGACCATTGGCCGGAATTCGGCGGTCATCGAGCGCGGCGCGTTTCGCCTGAAGGGCTGGCTCGCCTGGTGGATCTGGGGCATCGCGCACATCTATTTCCTGATCGGGCTGCCGAGTCCGCTCATGGTGTCGTTCCGCTGGCTCTGGGAATACCTCACCTACGGACGGGGCGCCCGCCTGATCACCGGCCGGCATTGATTGCGACAGCTTGCAGTATCAGTCCTGGAGCGATCCCAGGCCAGTCAGTACGCGGCGGCCGCGTACTTGTGCCATTAGCGCACCTTTCACGTTAGCCGCCCGCCAGTGCGCCGACAATCAGGAATGGTTCGCTGCCGGAGGCGACCGCTTTCGGTAGCAGCGTGTCGGGAGATGCGTCGGAGAGATCTTCGCCGCAGGCGAAGAACCTGACGTAGGCGCGTCGCAGCTTCGTTTGCTGATCGCGGGTCGTGCCTTTAAGCATCGGGTAGCGTGCCTCGAGCGCATCGAGCACGGTTTTTTGCGTAACCGGATCGCCGACCTCGAGCTCGACCACGCTGCCGTCGGTCTTGGCCAGCCGGCACAGCGGCGCCGGAAGGACCACCTGGATCATGACAGCGTCTGCACCTCGACCGACAACACCGTCGGCAGGTGTGTGGCGACGGCGTCCCAGCTATCACCTTCGTCCGCCGAAGCGTAGACCTGCCCGCCCGTCGTGCCGAAATAGATGCCGCACGGCTGCGCAACGTCAACGGCCATCGCATCGCGCAGCACGTTGACGTAGCAGTCGCTCTGCGGCAGGCCCTTGGTCAGCGCCTGCCATTCGTTGCCGCCGGTCTTGCTCCTGTAAACCCGCAACTTGCCATCCGGCGGATAGTGTTCGGAGTCGCTCTTGATCGGCACGACATAAATCGTCTCCGGCTCGTGCGCGTGCACGGCGATCGGAAAGCCGAAATCGGTCGGCAGATTGCCGCTGACCTCGGTCCAGGTCGCGCCGGCATCCTCGCTGCGCATCACGTCCCAGTGTTTCTGCATGTAGAGAACGTCGGGGCGGGACGGATGCGCCGCGATGCGGTGCACGCAGTGTCCGACCTCGGCTTTCGGGTTGGGCAATTGCTCGGAGTGCAGGCCCTTGTTGCTCGGTATCCACGTCTTGCCGCCATCGTCGCTGCGGAACACGCCGGCAGCGGAGATTGCTATGGTTATCCGTTCGGGGCGCGCTGGATCCAGGAGGATCGTGTGCAGACACATGCCGCCTGCACCCGGCATCCAGTCGGGGCCCGAGCCATGCCCGCGCAGACCTGCGAATTCGCTCCAGGTTTGCCCGCCATCGATCGAACGAAACAGCGCCGCGTCCTCGACGCCGGCGTAGACAGTGTCCGGATCGTCGAGCGACGGCTCGAGGTGCCATACGCGCTTGAACGCCCAGGGACGCTGCGAGCCGTCGTACCACTGGTGCGTCCCGACTTTACCTTCGTATACGAACTCGTTGCCGACTGTGTCCCAGGTCTTGCCCCCATCATCCGACCGCTGCATCACCTGGCCGAACCAGTCGCTCGTCTGCGAGGCATAGATACGGTCCGGGTCGGCCTGCGACCCGGTCATGTGGTAGATCTCCCAGCCGCCGAAATGCGGCCCGTCGATCTTCCACTTCTTGCGCTTGTTGTCCGAGGTCAAGATAAAGGCCCCCTTGCGGGTGCCGACCAATAGCCGTATGCCGCTCATTGCTCTCTCCTGGATTGTCGGACGCCAAGCGCACCGTTTTCTCGGAGTATACTGAACAACCCGGCCGGTCCGTCATCGCGAATGCGGCCAGGCCTCGAATGATGCAGTCGATGTCGATGTCCGAGCTTACCCAGCAAGAGATTCTGCGCTACAGCCGCCACCTCGTGATGCCGGAGGTGACCCTCGAGGGCCAGCGAAAGCTGAAAGATGCGAAGGTGCTTTGCGTCGGCGCCGGCGGTCTCGGCTCGCCGCTGTCCCTGTATCTCGCTGCGGCCGGGGTCGGGACGCTGGGCCTCGTCGATTTCGATGAAGTCGACCTGACCAACATTCAGCGGCAGATACTGTATTCGACGGACGATGTCGGGCGGCCGAAACTCGACGCCGCCTGTGAAAGAATTTCCGGGCTCAATCCGACCATCAATATCGTGCCACACCGTGTACGCCTGTCGAGCGACAACATCATGAAGCTCATCGAGCCTTACGACATCGTCGTCGACGGCACGGACAACTTTCCGACCCGCTATCTCGTCAACGACGGTTGTGTGCTGGCCGGCAAACCGAACGTTTACGGCAGCATCTTTCGCTTCGACGGGCAAGTCAGCGTGTTCGATGCGAGCCGCGGCCCGTGTTACCGCTGCCTGTTTCCCGAACCGCCGCCGCCGGGCGCCGTTCCTTCCTGCGCCGAAGGCGGCGTGCTCGGCGTGTTACCGGGCATCGTCGGTTCCTTGCAGGCGCTCGAGACGATCAAGCTGATTCTCGGCCGCGGCGATTCGCTCATCGGCCGGCTGGTGCTTTTTGACGCGCTTGCGTTCGAATTTCGTGAGGTCAAATTAAAAAAGGATCGAAAC
>JBFHXJ010000144.1:0-5659 GCA_041598995.1 Woeseiaceae bacterium
ATCGTTGCAGTTGGCTTCGAGCCCGACCGTGATCAGATTGTCCTGCAGGCCCTCGCGAACCACGTCCGCGAAATTGGCGTTTGCCAGCGCCATTCGATTCCAGGCGCCGTACGCTTTCTCCTGTTCCGGATTGAGCCTGATGTCCTGCACCGGCCGAATCAGCTCGCCGCCCCAAACCTCGATGAGGCGCTCGAGCCCGGCGGCGTGAATGTAGTCGGGGTTCGTCGACAGCTCCGGCACGTTGCGCGAACCGCCATAGGGGTTCTTGATCACGTCCACCTTGACCGAGCCGGCGGCGTCCACAATTGTCGCCAGTGACGCGAGACTTATGGCGACAATCAATCGATGAAATGAAAGCATTGCAGATTCCCCACTCGTTCTATTCCGGCTGCGGATTTTCAATTTGCGGATAATCGATGCCGAGCTGTTCGAGGTAAGTGTCGTATTTGGACGGATCGTAATAATACTTTTCAAGTTGCGGCTTAAACTTGGACATGATCGCAACGTTCTTCTCGATTGCCGGATCGTCGTCGTTGCTGATAAACGGTTCGTAAGTTTCGTTCGCCGTCTGTTCCTCGCGGAAGTATTTCCATGCATCTTCCAGGAGCGAATCGTCCTGAATAAGGTCGAGCATCGTCGCCGCCAGCACTTTGGCGCCGGCCGTGGCGCCCTTGTGCGCGATCGGCGTCGCCATCGCGATGGCGCTCGACCAGTGATGACCGGTCCTGCCTTCGATATTCGACGGGAAACGCAAGGTTACGGTAGGCACATTCCAGGATACATCGCCGATGTCGTCGGAACCGCCGGATTCGGGTTTCTCGAGCGGCTCGTTGATCGGTTCCAGCTCCGTTCGCAATCCGATGATCTCGTCCGCCTTCATGAATTCCTGGAATGCGCGCGCAAATTTCTGGTCGTCCTCAGACCACTCGGGCATGCCGACGGCGCGTATGTTGTCGTGCATCGCGAGCGCAATGGGTTTATTGAAGTGGCGCGGATAGGCGGCGCCGACAATGCGGCGTGAAACCGAGGTATCCGTCATCATCGCCGCGCCTTCGGCAATACGTTGCAAGGTCGCGAAGTTTTCGCGAATCTTGTCGGCGGTCATTTCACGAATGAAATACCAGACCGTCGCTTTCGACGGCACGACATTCGGTTGATCGCCGCCGTCGACGATCACGTAGTGCGAGCGCTGCAAGGGATGCAAGTGTTCGCGGCGGTAGTTCCAGGCGATGTTCATGAGCTCGACGGCATCGAGCGCACTTCGTCCTTTCCAAGGGTCGCCGGCGCCGTGTGCCGCGGTACCGTCGAATGTGTACTCGACCGAGACGAGCCCGGTGCCGCGTGGCTGTCCCCAGCTGACGTTCATCTCGTCGTCGACGTGGGTGAAGAGCACCGCGTCGACGCCCTCGTAACGCCCGTCACGCGCGAACCATGCCTTGGTGGCCACGAGTTCCTCGGCGATGCCGGGCCACAGGACGATCGTGCCAGGCAGGTTCTCGCGCTCCATGATCTCCTTGACGGCCAGCGCGGCGGTGATGTTTACCGCCTGCCCCGAGTTGTGGCCCTCGCCGTGCCCGGGTGCGCCCTCGACCATCGGCTTGCGATAGGCGACGCCCGGCATCTGCGACGACTTCGGAATACCGTCCACATCGGAACCGAGCGCGATCACGGGTTTTCCACTACCCCAGGTGGCCCACCACGAACTCGGGATGCCGGACACGCCGTGTTCCACCGTAAACCCGTTCTCCTCGAGAATGCCGGTCAGGTAGCGCTGTGTTTCGAATTCCTGGAAGCCGAGTTCCGAGAACGAGAACAGGCTGTCGACGATTTCCTGCGTGAGTTTCTGCTTGTCGCCGACCATTTGCGCCGCATCTGCCTTCAAGCCGGTCAGCTGCGGCGGCGGCCCCTCGACCTCGATGGCTTCGTCCTGGGCAAATGCAGACAGGCCGCCGGATAGTAGTACGATCGCAAGGATTGCGGACGGGCACTTCATATTCTCCCCCTCAAAATCGTCTAGGAACGTTATCAATTCACGGCATCATACCGCAGCCGAAACGCTAATGGTTGCGGGAGGGTTAAACTGTCACGGCCGTTGAATCCGCGCAATATGCCACGAAATGTAATAACTTAGGCGCCGACAACAATTAGCTGGAGCCAGGCAGTGAAATCAAGTGCGTTCATCGTGTTCGCGTTCTTTTTTTTGGCCGCATCAGCGTTTGCGCAGCAACGCGGTGAGCAATTGTTCGGTCTGCATTGCGCGCTGTGCCACGCTACGGTGGATATTGAACGCCGCATTCGTAATGACTGGTTGGGGCGGAACGCGGGCCAGCTATTCGAGCGTACGCGGCTGACGATGCCGGCGATGGCGCCAGGCACGCTCTCGGATGCCGACTTTCTCGAAATCCTCACTTACATGCTCGACGTCGCAGGCGTGCCGCGTCCGAACAATGCACTGACGAGGGCGTCGCTCGGCGACATTGTCTTGGAAGTCACCGCAGACGCGGACAAAGGCGAAGTGTACCCGTGGCGCAACATTCACGGTGAGCTCAACGCGAATCGTTATTCGCCGCTCGACCAGATCAATGCCGGCAACGCCAATGAACTGGAAGTCGTGTGGCGCTGGAAAGCGGGCAACTTCGGACCGTCACCGGAAATTCGCAGTGTAAATATGCCGATCATGCGGCACGGCCGCCTTTATCTCGCTGCGGGGTCGACGCGTAATATCGTTTCGCTCGATGCCGAGACGGGTCAAACATTGTGGATGTGGCGGCCGGACGAAGGCCTACGATTTGAGAAAGCAGCGCGCAAGACCTCGGGCATGGGTGTTGCATACTGGGAGGGCGGTGACGGTCGGCGCCGCGTCATCACGGTCACACCCGGTTACTATCTCGTGTCGCTGAATGCCGCGACCGGCCTGCCTGACCCGGAATTCGGCAGGGGAGGCTGGGTCGACCTGACCGAAGGGTTGCGGCGCGCCGAGAACCGCGACCTCGATATCGGCCTAAATGCGCCGCCGCTGGTCGTGGGCGATGTCGTCGTCGTTGGCGCGGCGCACGCATTGGGCCTCAGTCCTCCGCTGAAACGAAACGTCAAGGGCGATGTCCGCGGATTCGATGCGAAGACCGGAGAATTGCTGTGGACTTTCCATACGATTCCGGAGCCGGACGAGCCCGGTTACGAGACCTGGTACGACGGCTCCGCCGATTACACCGGCAATGCAGGCGTGTGGGCACCGATGTCGGCCGACGCCGAACTCGGCCTCGTTTACCTTCCCGTCGAGGCGCCGACCGGCGATTACTTCGGCGGTGATCGGCACGGCGCAAATCTGTATGCAAATTCCCTGGTCGCGCTCGACACCATTAGCGGAGAGCCGCGCTGGTATTACCAGATCGTGCATCACGACATTTGGGATCTGGACAATCCGGCCGCGCCGATACTCGCGGACCTTCCCGACGACCGCAAACTGGTCGTGCAGGTCACCAAACAGAATTTCGCTTATGTCTTCGACCGCGCGACGGGCGAGCCGATCTGGCCGATCGTCGAGCGACCGGTGCCGCAAACGGACGTGCCGGGTGAGTGGACCGCGCCGACACAGCCGTTCCCGACGAAACCCGCGCCTTATGACCGGCAGAGTCTGAGCCGCGACGACCTGATCTCCTACACGCCCGAAATCAGCGCGGCCGTCGACGAAGCAATCAAGGACTACCGCTTGAGCTCGTCTTTATACACGCCGCCGTCAGTGATCAATGCGCCGGACGGCACCAAGGGTACACTCGGCCTGCCGTTTCCCACCGGCGGCGCCAATTTCGAAGGCAGTGCCTACGATCCGGAAACCGGCATCCTTTATGTGCCGTCAGTAAGCTCCGTGTGGAACTACGTACTCGACCACGACCCGGAGCGATCCGAAATCGACTTTATCGGCGTTCGGGCCGACATACCCACCGTATTCGATCTGCCCATCATCAAACCGCCATTGGGACGCATCACCGCGATCGATCTGACGAGCGGCGATCATATGTGGATGATCGCCAACGGCGATACGCCAAAAACTTACAAGGAAAATCCGGCACTCGAAAGCGTCGAGCTGCCGCGCACCGGCAAGCCGACCCGGGCGGGCATCGTCGTCACCAAGACATTACTGTTTGCCGGCGAAGGATTCGGATCCGTCGGTACTGCCATACGCGGCGATCCCGTTTTTCGCGCGCACGACAAGAGAACCGGCGAGATCATCGCCGAAATCGACATACCGGCGACGCAATCCGGCCCGCCGAGCACCTACATGGTGAACGGGCGGCAGTTCATCGTGATGATGGTGACCGACGGTGAGTCGCCGGCAGAGCTGATTGCGCTGGCGCTGCCGCGCGCGAGCATCAATGATTCGACAGGGGAGAAGTCATGACACAGAAAATCTTAAGAGCAATGATGCTTTTCGTATTTCTGCCGCTCTCCGCGGCTAGTGCTATTGCCCAGGAAGACTGGGATGCAGTCGAGATGAAAGTGCATCCGGTGGCCGGCAATGTCAGTTATATCGAGGGCAGGGGCGGCAACATCGGCCTGTTCCACGGCGGCGACGGTGTATTCCTGATCGACGACCAGTTCGCGCCGCTGACGGAAAAGATCGTCGCGGCCGTACGAACGGTGTCGCAGGCGCCGATCCGCTTTCTCGTCAACACACATTTGCACCCGGATCACACCGGCGGTAACGAGAACTTCGGCAAGATGGGTACCACAATCTTCGGCCACGACAACACGCGCCAGCAGATGTTCCTGTCGAATTACGCCGAGGAGCCGCCGCTCGTCACTTTCAGCAAGGACATGACGTTTCACATCAACGGCGAGACCGTGAACGTCTTCAAGACGCCCGATGCGCATACCAACGGCGACGTCTACATCAAGTTCGAGTCAGCGAACGTGATCCACACTGGCGACGTTTACCGCACTACGTCCTATCCCTATATCGACACCAACAACGGCGGCAGCTTCCTCGGCACGATCAAGGCCTATGACTTGCTGATCGAGAAATCGGATGCCGATACGAAGATCATTCCGGGTCACGGTGTGGTCTCGACCGTCGTGGAAGTCAGGGCATTCCGCGACATGATGCTCGTCATTCGCGACCGCGTCGCGAAGGCGATCAGGGAAGGCAAGTCGCTCGAGGAAGCCCAGGCGGCCGGACTCACGAAGGAATACGACGAGCGCTGGGCGAGCGGCCGCCGCATCGGCGGTGCGGCCACGCTGATCGAAGCGGCCTACGCAGACATGGCGAATTAAGCAATCGCGGCTGAAGCCGCTCCCACGCCTGTGCTTTTCTTGTGGGAGCGGCTTTGGCCGCGATTCCTCAGAGGTTTGACTATGATCGAGAGACTTGTCACCGCAGCATTGCTGGCGGCAATCTGTTCTGCCGCGGTTGCAGAACCGCGCATTCTCCCGATGCGCGAGCGCGCCGCAGTCATCGACCGCTGGCTGACGATGCGCGTGCAGACCGTATTGCCGCAGATCATGCGGCGCAGCGGTATCGACATGTGGGTCATCATCTCCCGCGAGTACAACGAGGACCCGGTCATCCGCACCTTCCTGCCCGCTGAATGGCAGTCGGCACGCCGCCGCACGATCCTGCTCGTCTACGATGGCGGCGGCGAGTTTCCGCTGGAGACGCTCG
>JBFHXJ010000145.1:0-5621 GCA_041598995.1 Woeseiaceae bacterium
ATTGTGCGGTGTGTTGTAACGCGGGTGCAGCGCGCCAAGCGAACGCGGCAACTGGCCTGCGCGCGCGAGCGCGTATAGCGCCCTGCTGCCGCCGATCAGAAACGCGTTCCAGCTCGTCAGGATGCCGCCGATGCCGGCAACGACCAGCAGTTTTGCTGCCCAGGTGCCGCCGAACAGGGCGGCGGTCGCGTCCGCCGTCGGCAGGCTCGATGCGGCGCGATCGATCTGCGGCAGCCCCATCGCGACCGCGGCGATGATCAGCACATACCAGAGCACCGCCATCAGGATGGACAACATGAGCGTGCTGCCGATTTCGGAAAACGGGATGTCGACTTCCTCGGCCGACTGTGGAATCACGTCGAAGCCGACGAACATGAACGGCACCATGACGAGAACACCGAGCAGGCCTTTGGCACCGTTATCGAAGACTGGCTGCATGTTCTGCGCCGTTCCCGCCGTCGCCGCACCGCCGATCAGCAACAGGCCGACCGCGATGACGAGCGCGGTGACGAGGAACTGCAGTTTTGCGGCAGTCCTGATGCCGATGATGTTGATAACGGTCATGAGGATGGCCGCGACGACGCCGACGAGCACCCAGGTGAGCTCGACGTCCCAGCCGGCGATCGTCCACAGATAGCCGCGGCTGAACCCGGGCACGAGATAGTCGACGACCGTCGGCAGGGCGACCGCTTCGAATGCGACCACCGAGACATAGCCCAGGAGAATCGCCCAGGTGCAGATGAAAGAGGCCGTGCTGCCGAGCGCGCGTTGCGAATACACGTGCTCGCCGCCTGCCTGCGGCATCGCCGAGGCCAGCTCGGCATAGGTAAGGCCGACCAGCACGACGGCAATACCGCCGATCAGGAATGCCAGCATGGCGCCGACGCTGCCCGCCCGGTCGATCCAGTTTCCGGTCAGCGCGACCCAGCTCCAGCCGATCATTGCGCCGAAGGCGAGCGCGAGCACCTCGCGCCGTCGAATCACCCTGACCAGCCGGCCACCCTGCATTAATAAATTTCCCCTTGTTCCCGACGGCAGTGTCGCAGATATTGGCCGGCAGTAAAGTATGCGAGCCGCGTCACCGGCGACCGCACGAATTTTCGGGCAGAATACAGGCGCTCACGGAGATTGAAGATTGAACGGCGAATTCGACATCTGGCGCCTCGCGGCCGGACTCGGCCTGTTTCTTTTCGGTATGCACCAGCTGGAGCAATCGCTGAAGTTGCTCGCCGGGCGCCCGTTCAAGAAATTCCTGCGGGAACATACGGCGCACCCCGTCAAGGGCGTGCTGGCCGGCATCGTCTCGACTGCCGCGCTGCAATCGAGTTCCGTCGTCAGCCTGATCGTGCTGGCGTTCGTCGGTACCGGGATCATTTCGCTGGCGAGCGCGATCGGCATCGTTTTCGGCTCCAACCTGGGAACGACCGCGACCGGCTGGATCGTCGCAACGGTCGGCTTCAAGCTGGATATCGAGGCGCTGGCACTGCCGCTCGTGGCCATCGGCGGCCTGGGTGTCGTCTGGTCGGCGCAGGGCACGAAGCGCGCCGGCTTCAGCCATTTGCTCGCCGGATTCGGTCTGATGCTGATGGGCCTCGAGTTCATGAAAGGCGGCGCGATCAGCGCTACCGCCCTGTTCGACCCGGAGAAGTTGGCCGACTACCCGCCGATCGTGTTCCTGCTGACCGGTCTCATGATTACCGCGGTCATCCAGTCGAGCTCGGCGACCATCATGATCACGCTGAGCGCACTGTATGCGGGTGTCATTCCGTTGCCGTCCGCGGCGGCAGCGGCCATCGGCGCCGATCTCGGCACGACGATCACCGCTATGCTCGGTGCGCTCGCCGGTGCGGATGACAAGAAGCGCGTCGCGATCGCCATCGTCATCTTCAACGTCGTCACCGATGTGATCGCCTTTATATTCCTGTACCCGATCCTCGCTTTCGTGACCGACATCATCAAACTCACGGATCCCCTCTTCGCCCTGGTCGGCTTTCACAGTACGATCAACCTGATCGGCATCATCATCTTCCTGCCGCTCATCGGCTACATGAGCGATCAACTGGCGCGGCGCTTCGGCAAGGTTTCCACCTCCCTGTTGCGCCACATCAAAGAGGCGGATCTCGCCATTCCCGAGGTCGCGGTCGAGAACATGAGCCGAGAAACATTGAGGCTCGTCGACCAGGCCGCTGCGCTGAACCAGATCAGTTTCGACCTCAGCTCCGACATGACTTTCTACGAAAGCGCGAGCGACAGACAGGGTATGCCGGTTTTTCAGGCGGCCGCAGACCACGACGCCGGTTACGCGGGCATCAAGCAGCTCGAAGGAGAGATTCTCGAGTATGCATTGCGACTGCAGAAGGAACGCCTGGACAGCGAGGTATCGTCACGCCTCGGACAGATCATCCCCGCGGTGCGCAATGCGGTACACGCGGCCAAGTGCCTGAAGGACACGCATCACGACCTCGCGCAGTTCCGTGAGTCCGTCGATGACCGATTCAACGCCTGGTTCGGCAAGTTTCGCGGCGCTGCACAGGACTTCTTCCAGGCCATGGACAGTCTGCGCAATGCGGAAACGCCCTCGCACCGCTTCGAGATGCTGGTTGAACTCAAGAATCGTAACGAATCGCTGCATTCGAAAATGCATGCCGACATCTACCACGAGGTCGCACTCGACGCGCTGAGCGAGGTGCAGATCTCGACGCTGCTCAACGTCAACCGCGAGCTCTACTCCGCAAACCAGGCCCTGCTGGCCTCGCTCGCCGACGTGCTGCTGGACGCAGAATCCGCTGCCGACTACGAGAGTATCCCCGTAAGCACTTGATTTAACTGGGCAGCATAGGTGAAAGCCCGGATTTCCGGCGGCCCGCAACTGCGGAAAGATGGCGCGGACCTCCTTAGACCCGAGCGGCTCAATAATGGACAAGAACGTCGCCAAGGTCCTGGGCGAACTGCGCCAGGACCACAGGAACATGAGCCTGATGCTGGACCTCCTGGAGCAGGAATCCAATCGCCTCTTCGATGATGAGGATACCGACTTCGAGCTCCTGCACGACATCATGATCTACATGACCGTGTATCCGGATGCCGTACATCATCCGAAAGAGGACCGGGTGTATGCGGAATTGAAGGCGGTGCGACCCGACCTATCCACCGGTTTCGATCGTATTACCGTCGACCACCGCAATATCGAGGAACTGGGACTCAAGCTCCGCAACGATATCGCATCGGTCATCTCGGGCAGCATGGTGCCGAAGAATTCGGTTGTTGCGGACACGCTGCGATACGTCAACACCTTGCGCGGCCACATGCAGTGGGAGGAACTCGACCTGTTTCGCCGCGTCGAGGAGATGGTCGCGGAAGGCCATGAACTGATCGAGGCGTCGACATACCTGCAAGCCGCGGACCCTGTCTTCGGGCCGGAGGTCGAAGAGAAATTCCAGCGCCTGTTCGAGTCCGTCAAGGAAAGGATCGAGGAAGTCTGATCTAAAAATACCAGGCGAGCTGTGCGAAGACACTCGCGTCGGTCGACAGGAACTGGCCGGGCATCGTCGAGGCGATGCCGCCGTACTCGCTGCCGTTCGGACCCAAGGGAATATTCAGCGCGCCGATGAACTCCATGTCCTCGGACAGGCTGTTCCGCGTGACTATCTGTACCAGGGCACTGCGATCCTCGACATTCGCAAACAGGGTCGGCGCGAGTATCCAGAGTGGCGTCATCTCGACCGTCAGTGCACCGCCGACATATTGCCGACCGATTGTAAATGACTGCCCGCGGGTGAGGCGGTTGAACAACTCGGTATTCTGCTCGAGGCTCAGCGCGTCGTACTCGCCATCCTTCTGGCCGAATTCGTCAAAGTAGTATTCGAGCACCCCGCTCACGTTTTTCCCGCGCCACATCCACGAGTAGCTCAGGCTCGTGACGAGCTGCAGCTTCACGCCGGACGCCGTATCAGTAAAAACCGCGTCGCCGCGCCACACGGCGCCGCCGATACTCGTATTACCACCAACCGCAAGTGTCGTATCGCCGTAGTTCTTTGCGACGAGCAGATCGAACTCGGCCTCGCCCACGAGCCCGTGGTACTTGATCGCAGTGGCGCTCTCCCCGAATTCCGCATCGCGACTGACGACGTCACGCCGTACGACATGAGCAAACTCTACATCGTGGCCGTTGCTCCTCAAGTATTGCGCGTACAGCATGTCGTCGCCGGCTTTGTACTCGGTATCGACGGCTGCCGGGTCGAACGGATTGACGAGATCCATCGGCGCATAAATGAGCCCGTTGCCCCAGGACAGGGCCTGGCGCCCGAGGCGAATCACGGTCCTGTCACTCGTGTAACCGACCCACAGGCGATCCAGGCGATGCAGAGCCACGAACTTGCCGTCGTCGTCCATTGCGTTGGTCAGGTCGAACAAGCGACGCTGGTCATCGGGAAGGCCGCCGCCTGGAAGCAGTCCTGCGGCATCGATGCGATCCCCGTAGCCCGCGAACAACTGGTAGGCGGCGTCGAGAGACCACTGGCCGCTGCGCACCTCGACATTAAGGCGCAGATCGCTTTCGATATCGAGCGCCGTTGCGCCTGCAAGCTGCCGGAACTCGCTGTTATCCGGAAAGACCTGTCCGATGACACGTCCCTTTATGTGCCCGCCGACTTCGTAATTGGTTTCATCTGCAATTCCTCGGGACGCCAGCGCCAATAGCAAAACAATCAAAAGTAATCGAAATCTGAAACGCATACGGAAAAGTCTCAGGCTGACGCGAGACAAGGCAAGCATCGGATCTAAAGCGGAGTGTCCACAGAAGTACATGAGCATTTAGGTCCGATGCTTAACGCGGTATCGTGCAGCCTGAGACTTTTCGCCTGGAGAACTAAGCAGCCCGCTGGTCGATGTCGTCGATGATGCGTCCGTCCAGCATGCGTATGAGGCGTTTTGCATACGCCATGACGCGCTGATCGTGCGTCGCGATGACGAATGTCGTGTTGTGGTGTTCGTTTAGATGCACGAAAAGTGCCATCAGCTCGTCGGCGGTCCTGGAATCCAGATTGGCCGTCGGCTCGTCCGCAAGCACGAGTTCCGGTTCGGACACGATCGCGCGCGCGACCGCGACTCGCTGCTGTTGCCCGCCTGACATCTCCGCCGGCCGCCTGTCCTCGAGCCCGCCGAGGCCGACCTCCTCCAGAATCTCCGTTGACTTCTTGCGCCGCTCGTCCGCCGGCACGCCCTGTACCTGCATCACGAACTCGACGTTTTCCCGTGCCGTCAGTACCGGGATCAGGTTGTAAGCCTGGAATACGTAGCCGATCTGCGTCAGCCTGAGATGCGCGAGCTCTCCCTTGCTCAGGTTGTCGATGCGCCTGCCGGCAATCCAGACTTCACCGCTGTCCGGCCGGTCCAGTCCGCCGATCGCGTTCAGCAAGGTCGTCTTGCCGCCGCCGGATGGTGCGGACAGGCAGACGAAACCGCCGCTGACGATTTCCAGGTTGACGTGATCGAGTGCCTTGATCTCCTGGTCGCCCTGGTGATAGGTCTTGCAAAGATCGATACAGCTGACTGAACTCATTTCTATACCTTGGTAATTGCCTCGATCGGGTCGTACCGCGACGCGCGCCATGCCGGCGACA
>JBFHXJ010000146.1:0-5607 GCA_041598995.1 Woeseiaceae bacterium
AACGGCCCGAACAGCGGCTTCTGGGACTACACCGAGGCGGGCGCCGCCGTATCGATCTGCTATCAGCCCGACGCGATGCGTTATCGAGGCATTCCCGTGCTGACCAACACGCCGCCGGGTGGGCCGCAGCGCGGCCCGGGCGAGAACCAGATCGCCTGCGCGTTCGAACCGTTTCTCGACCGTGCGGCGAAGGAACTGGGTCTCGACCGTGTCGAGGTCCGCAAGATCAACGCGCCGGACAATGAAGCGATATTCGACGGTCACCAGAACCCGGTGACGAGCGCCTATCAGCGTGAGGCACTGCAAATCGGTGCCGAGAAATTCGGCTGGGCCGAGAAGGCGCAATTGAGCGGACGGCGGAACGGCTCGAAAGTGATCGGCATCGGCATCGGCCAGGCCTATCATTCGGCCGGCGCTGCCGGGTTCGACGGCCTCGTGCGCATCACGCCGGACGGCATACTGCATATCCATTCGGGCGTCGGCAATCTCGGCACCTATTCCTATGCGGCAACGGCACGAATCGCTGCGGAAGCCCTCAGCTACGATTGGGAAAACGTGGTCATCGAACGCGGCGACACGCGCAAGCACCTGCCGTGGAACTTCGGGCAATTCGGCAGCAATACCTCGTTCACGATGGCACGCAGCTATCACGCCGCGGCGATGGATGCGAGGCAGAAGCTGTTGGAGATTGCCGCGGCTGAACTCGGTGGTAGCGCGGACGATTACGACATCGCCGACGAGGTCATCACCGCCAAGGCAGACAGCTCGAAGCGCATGACCTTCGCGCAGGCGGCGCAAAAGGCGCTCGAGATGGGCGGCAGATACGACGGTCAAGAGACGCCCGAGGACATCAATCCGATGACCGCAGGGGCCGTCGCCGGCATTGCCGGTACCGGTCTCATCGGCGTCGCCAAGGACAACTACGACATCAACGCGGTGCCGCCGGCGCTCGCGGCCGGCTTCATGATGATCGAGCTGGATACCGAGACGGGCCAGTTCGAGATTCTCGATTACACCGGCTCGATCGACTGCGGCACGGTCATCCATCCGCAAAGCCTGGCGACGCAGGTCAAGGGCGGCGCGGTCATGGGCATCGGCCTCGCGGCACTCGAGCGAATCGTCTACGACCCGCAAAACGGCGTCGCGGCGAACGTCGGCTTCTACCAGGCCAAGCCGCCGTCGTATCTCGACGTTCCGGCGACAATGGAATGGGGCGCCGTCGATATCGCGGACCCGCAGAGCCCGCTCGGCACGCGCGGCATGGGCGAGCCCGTCATGGGCTGCGCCGCGGCTGCGCTGGTCTCGGCCATCTCGGATGCCATGGGCGGACACTATTTCAACCGCACACCGATCGTAGCGGACATGATCGTGAATGCCCTGAACGGGCGGCAACAGTCACATAAGCCGCTGCAAGTCGCGACTTACTGAGAAGGGGCCAGCAATGTCAAAAGATATGATGCCAATGTTCGAGCTGTATCAGCCGACAGACATCGCTAACGCGCTCGATCTCGCCGACAAGCTCGGCACCGACGGCTGGAAGGTCGCCGGCGGACAGGACAGCTTCGACTGGATCAAGGACCGGGCGAAGAGAACCAAAGCGGTAATCGACCTCAACCGTATTGCCGATGCCAACTTGAAAGGCGTACGCGAGACGGGTGACGGAATAGAGATCGGCGCGCTCACGACGCTGACCGAGATCGAGACCAATCCGATCATCAACGAGCGCTACAAGCTACTTGCCGATGCCGCGGGCAGGGTAGCGAGCCCGCAGATTCGGCATGTCGGTACATTGGGCGGCAACGTCTGTCAGGACACGCGCTGCTGGTATTACCGTGCCGGCATGGACTGCTATCGTGCCGGCGGCACGACCTGCTACGCCGATACGCCCGAAGGCATGAATCGCGAACAGTGCCTGTTCGGTGCCGACCGCTGCGTTGCGGTTACGCCCTCGGATACCGCGCCGGCGCTGGTCGCGCTTGACGCGAGCATGGTCATTCGCAGCGCCAAAGGGGAACGTGTGGTTGCGGCGGAGAAGTTCTTCATCGGCCCCAACGTCGATATAGAGAGAATGACGGTGCTGCAGCCCGGCGATATCCTGACGACGATCAGGATTCCCGCCACCTGGGCCAATGCCACTTTCTATTTCGAGAAAGTCGCCGACCGGAAGACCTGGGACTTCGCCCTCGTCAACATCGCGGCGGCGATGCGTGTCAACAACGGCATGATCGACGATATTCGTATCGTTGCCGGCGGCGTGCAATGCATACCGAGGCGCATGACGGTCGTCGAGGACATCATCAAGGGCAGTGCGAAGAACGCCGAAACCGCGGCGCTCGCCGGTGGCGCGGCTTCCCGTGGAGCGACGCCGCTCAATTTCAACCACTTCAAGATCCCGTTGCTCGAGAAGCTGGTTACGCGTGCGATTCGTGACGCCTAGCAACGAGGCGAAGCCGGCCATCAAGAACCGCTGCTGAGCGGACGTGTCTTTTCAGACTCGGCGCTCAGCAGCGTTTTTCGATGAATGCAAAGTAAGTCTCTGCTCTCGCTTGCAAGCTGACGTTCGGACGATCAAATTTAAGCCCAACTCATGAGAAACGCGATCACCCAGATCACGCTAAGAAATGACGCAAATGCAAACCCTTTCATTACGGCACGGCCGGCGCGGAAAGGATCCAAATTTCGAGTCACTAATGCTATGTTCTTCTTTGCATTAGCGGGGGATTGACGCGTGGGTCGCTTTTTCCAGGAACTCAGACGACGAAACGTGTTCCGCGTAGGCGTGGCTTATGTGGTCGTCAGCTGGCTCATCTTGCAGGTCATCGAGACTGTCAGCGAACCACTCGGCCTGCCAACCTGGACGGAGGCCTTTTTCATCGTCCTGCTTGCAACGGGTTTACCGCTCGTCCTCATCTTTGCCTGGGCATTCGAATTAACACCGGAGGGCCTCAAGAAGACGAAGGATGTTGCGAAGGAAGAATCCGTCACTGCCGATACCGGAAAGAAGCTCAACTACGCCATCATCGCGGTCCTGGTGATTGCTCTCGGATATTTCATCTGGGAGCGGCAGGTGCTCGTCGAACAGTCGCAATCGACTGCTGCTTCGGCGGGTGACGGTGCTGGCGAGGTTGTACAAACTGCAGGCGTCGCCTCGGTCGCCGTCCTGCCATTCGTCAATATGTCGGCAGACCCCGAGCAGGAATATTTTTCCGACGGTATTTCTGAGGAGCTCCTGAACCTGCTGGCAAAGATCCCGGAGCTCCGTGTTCCTGCGAGGACCTCGAGCTTTCAATTCAAGGGACAAAATCTCGATATCTCGGAAGTCGCCAGGCAGCTCAACGTCAAACACGTTCTCGAAGGGAGCGTTCGTAAGGCGGATGTGCGTATTCGTGTAACTGCCCAGCTTATTGAAGCTGACACCGGCTACCATCTCTGGTCCGACACCTACGACCGAGAACTGACCGATATCTTTCACATTCAGGATGAGATATCGGAATCAATAGTTGCGGCATTGTCCGAAACTCTGGGGTTGCGGGAAGAATCGGCGCCGCATGTCACGTCGACCGATCCGGAGGCCTACAACGCATTTCTGCTCGGGCAACACCTCATAAAGAAGCGAACCAAGACCGATATTGAACTGGCTATTCCGAATTATGAGAAGGCCGTTAGCATCGACCCGGATTATGCGCCTGCGCATGCCGGGCTGGGATTAGCGTGGCACCTTCTACTGAAGAGCCGTCAGACTTACGGCACACTTACTCTTGAAGAGTCTAACCAAAAAGCAGTTCCGGCACTCGAACGGGCACTGGCACTCGATTCGAATTTGCCGGAAGCGCTGGGTGCGATGGGCCTTGTTGTGCAATCGAAGGAGCGATACGAGGAGGCGATCGGCTACTTCGAAAAGGCGCTAGCGACCAACCCATCGCAAACGGATATCCGAAACTGGTATTCGAGCTCACTCACTAGGCTGGGTCGAGATGAAGAGGCGCTTGCTCAGATGGAGCGCGCCTATGAGCTTGATCCGTTATCGGTTCTGACGCTCAACAACTACACGAACGAGCTGCTCATGCGACGCCAGTTTGACCAGGTCACGCCGGTCCTCGACAGGCTGACCCAGGTCGATCCTGCCAGGGGCACCGCGTTCAGGGGATTTATCTTGCACGAGCAGCATCGCGAGGCGGAAGGCACTGAAATGATATTTCGCGCGGCGGATCTCGATGGCGACAGTCTGCGACTGAGGAGCATAGCTGCAATCTCCCTCGTGCGTCTCGGGCTGATCGACGATGCTCTGCAGGTCTGGCCGTTCCCGAATCCGTTGCCGATCATCGCCTATTCGGACGACGACGAGTATGCGCTCGAGCTCGCGAAGGCGGAATTTGAACGGGATCCGACCGATCCGTCCAATCTCGAAGCTTTGGCCGAGGCCTATTACGAAACGGGTAATACCGAGCAGGCGCTGAGGAATGCCCGTCGATACCTGGATTCACTCGATCAATCCAGAAGAGAAATTGACCGTATCAACTGGTTGTTCATTCGTCATGCGTTAGAGACCGGGGACCAGGACTTGCTCGAACGTCACCTTGGGCCGCTCGAATCTTCCATGGATAAAAGGCTGGCGTCCGGTGTCGATAACACACGCTTGCGCTTTAACAGAGCGATCGTCTATTTCATCAGGGGAGAAACGCAATCGTCGCTTGACCAACTGGACGTCGCATTCTCCCGCGGGATCATCAATGCGGCCGACCTGGATCGTACCTATGAGACGCTCAGTCTGAATGAATTACCGGCATACGTCGAACGGCGCAGCCGGCACGATGAATATGTCAGGCAGGAACGCATCAAATTTCTCACCGTCGCCTGCGGTCCCGACGGATTCGCGACGTGGCGGCCGTCCCCTGACATCTGCCCCGAAGCCGAGTCGATCTAGTCCTTCCAGAGCAGAACGTAGACCGCGCCGGTACTGCCGTGTAGCTGGCGCGTCGATACGAAAGGCAGTACCTCCCTTCATTGTCGTAACCAGTTGTTCAGCTTGGTCTTGAGGACGGGCCCGTGGTCGCCGTCAACGATAGTCCGACCAGATAGGGTGTTTGAACAAGAGAGACTGTTGACTCATCGTTGCCTGCAAGAATAACGATGATGAGCAAGAAAAAGCGACATCGAGAAGGCGATTCGAGATATTCGCCGCATGGCGCGCCAGCGTTATTCCGTTGAAGAGACGATCCGAATCGTTGCCGGCGGCGTGCAGTGCATACCGAGGCGCATGACGGTCGTCGAGAACATCGTCAAGGGCAGCGCGGAGACCGCGGAGCTAGCCGGCGGCGCGGCATCGCGGGGTGCGACGCCGCTCAATTTCAACCACTTCAAGATCCCGTTCCTCGAAAAGCTGGTTACGCGTGCCATACGCGACGCCTAGCTGATCGGCGGCAAGGACTACCTGGGGTCAGAGCCCGACTCTGACCCCAGTTTGTTTCTCAAGCCCAACCCAGCTGCTGCAAGCTGATCGTGTCATTCCAGATTTTCGTCATGTGCTTGATGCGGTCACCTTCGAATTCCATGTGGTAGACATAGTCGGCAGCAACCGTGTTTCCCGTCGGTTCGACCGGTCCGCCT
>JBFHXJ010000147.1:0-5547 GCA_041598995.1 Woeseiaceae bacterium
GAAAGTGTGCCGCGGGACACTGCCATCAAATACTTCGGAAGCAGATATGGGCGGGCGTTTTGGAAAACCGTCCGTAATCGCATGGTGGGACCGAGAATCACGGAGATTGTTGACAGGCATCTCGCTAATAATCCGGCGCACGACGTTCACCAGAAGATCGATGAAAGCGTCCTGAATTTCCTGGCAAATCCGTAACAGTTGATGTCCGCAATTGGCCGAAAGCGGCCCGTCGAATTTCTACGAAACAACCCGATGAAATGTCCGCTATCGGGATATGCGGACATTAAGATCATGCCAAATGCTTCAAACAGCCGAATCCTGGCTCACAAACCAAGAAGCCTCACGGCGTTGTCTTTCAAGATCAGCGGGCGCACCTCGTCGCGGAATTCGGCTTTCTCGAAGTCCGCAAGCCAGCGGTCGGGCTTGATCAGCGGGAAGTCGGAACCGAACAGCATCTTATGCTTCAGCTGCGTGTTCGCGTAGTGCACGAGCTGTGGCGGGAAATATTTCGGCGACCAGCCCGAGAGGTCGATATACACCTGTGACTTGTGCAGGGCGATCGACAGTGCCTCGTCCTGCCACGGCCACGACGGGTGCGCGAGGATGATGGGCATGTCCGGGAAATCGACGGCGACGTCGTCGACGTACATCGGGTTGCCGTATTTCAGCCGGATGCCGCCACCGCCCGGCATGCCGGTACCCATACCCGAATGCCCGGTGTGGAACAGTGCCGGTAGCTTCGCCTCGGCGATCACTTCATAGAGCGGATAGGCCTTCGTGTCGTTCGGGAAGAACTCCTGGAACTGTGGGTGAAACTTGAAGCCCTTGACCTTGTAGTCCTCGATCAGCCTGCGCGCCTCGCGCGCGCCATATCGGCCCTTGGCGGGATCGATGCTGGCAAACGGAATCATGACGTCGCTGTTTTCGTTCGCGATCTCGGCGACTTCCTCGTTCGAGATTCGTTTCTGGCCGCTCGCGGCCTCGCCGTCCACGGTGAAAATGACGCAGGCCATCTTGCGCTCGCGGTAATAGTCGGCGGTTTCCCGGATCGTCGGTCGCTTGCCCTCTTCCTTGAAATACTTCTTTGCGGCCTCGATGAATTCTGCCTTTACCTTGTCCAGCGGTTCGCGTTCCGACAGCTCGGCGTGGACGTGTACGTCGATGGCAACCAGTTCGTCTACATTCATTAATGTGTTCCCCGATAAATCTTTACGTCAGATGCGCGGTTTCGCTCAACATATCTCTCGCCCGCGCGCGATAGACTTTCAAGCCGGATGCCACGGCGATTATCGCCAGTGCCGAGATGACGACGGCGAAGATGGCGAGCGAATAGCGTACGGCGCCCGGGTCGCCGAAGCCGAAGTCGGTGATGACCGCGACGATTGTTGGACCAGCGCCGAGTCCGATCAGATTGACGGCGAACAGGTATAACGCAATCACCTGGCCCCGAAGTTGATTCGGCGTGATGAAATTGAGCGCGGCCGGCCCGAGCCCGACAGGCATGCCGATCGAGACGACCGTCGGCGCAAGGAACAACAGGGCAAGCGTAGCATTCGGCATCAGCGGCGCAATGCTGCCGAAGATCAGTGTCGCCGCGCCGGCATATAATGAAACGCGCATTTTGGCGTCGAGCCTTCCCTTTGCCAGGATGCGATCCGCCAGTACGCCGCCGAGCAGCGTACCGCCCGTGCCGAGGGTCAGCACGATGAGGCCAAAGGCATAGCCTGCCTCGCTCGCCTGCCAGCCGTAGGTGCGGATCAGGAAGCTCGGCGACCAGGTGAAGAAGCCGTATGACGAGGTCGCGAGCAGGGCGAAGCCGATCAGTACCGAGGCGTAGACGCGCATGTTGCGGATGACGAATGACAGGGCTTCGCGGATCGTCGGTTCGGTCGTTGGCGATTGCGGGTCGTCCGTCAGGCTGACGACGTCCCGGCGAGCCGGCTCTTTGACTGTGAGCATCAGGAGGACGATCAGCAGACCGGGGAGACCTACGATGAAAAACGTGAGTTGCCAGGGCCGCACCGCGCCGATGAGGGGTAGAACGACATCGGTGGCTCCCGCGGTCAGTTGCACGACGTAACCGCCGAGGATAAATGCGATGCCGCCGCCGAAGAACACACCCATCGAATACATGCCGATCGGCACGCCGCGTTTTTCCTTCGGGAAATAGTCCGAGATCATCGAGTACGCCGATGGCGACAACGCAGCCTCGCCAATGCCGACGCCGATGCGCGCAATAAACAGGGTGGTGAAAGTTTTCGTCAGCCCGCACATCGCGGTCATGATGCTCCACAGCAATATGCCGATGGATATCAGTCGGCGCCGGTTCGAGCGGTCGGCCAGCCAGCCCAGCGGCAGGCCCATTAGGGTATAAAAAATCGCGAACGCGAAGCCGTGCAGCAGCGAGAACTGCGTGTCGCTCAGCAACAAGTCCCTTTTGATCGGTTCGACCAGCAAGCTCATGATGATGCGGTCGACGAACGACGACGTGTAGGCGATGAAAAGTACGACCACGACGTACCACGCGTACTTTGCGCTCGGGTACGGTGCTTCGACGCCTGTATTCATGGTTCCCCCGATTCCGTTTATTGATTTATGCGATCCTCGAACCTGCGGCCGTGATAACGTTGATGACCGCTGCCTGACCGTTGCGGTTGCGTTCGATGCCGCGCTCGAGCGCCGCCTGCAGCTCGCCCGGTTTCGTGACGGTCTCTCCGTAAGCGCCACAGGCCTCGGCCATCATCGCATAGTCCGGGCTCTCGCCGAATCTCGATAATGGCACGTCCGCGGTCCTTGAGGCCGCACCGTCCGGGTAAATGTCGGTCGTCGTCTGCTGGACGGCATACCACATGCCGTTGTTCGCGACGATGACAAGGACCGGTATGGCGAGCGCGCGACTGACGAGCAGGGCCGCCGTCGGGTTACTGAAGAGGTACGAGCCGTCACCGACGCAGCAGAACACCGTTCTCCCGGGATCCGCCAGCTTCGCTCCGAGTCCGGCGCCGAGAGCGGTACCGAGTCCGCCCGCCGTGGTCTCGCCGATATAGATTTCTTCGCCCGAGAACTCGTGATGATCGAACGGCACCGCGAGCTCGTTCAAAACGACGGCATCGTCCGGTTTCACCTTGTTGAGACATGCCGCAATCCACACGGCGCTGACCGGCTCCTCGTTGCCGGCATTAGCCTGCAAAGCCGCCCTCCTTTGCGCCGCCCGCTCCACGATGCCGGCAAGCTCTTTTCTCCGGCTTGCGATTTTCTTTTCATCCCTCGCGTGGCGTTGCAATGCCTCGTCGAGGAGTCGCAAGCCCGCCTTCGACGAACCGCTGATTAAGCGACTGGCAGGAAAATCGCGATACGGGTACATCGTGTAGGAGGGATCGGCGCCAAGTTGGATGATCGTCGCGTCCGCCCGTGGTTTGGCGCGCCGCGGCACCCAGGGTACCGCCGCGTCGATGACGAGGATGACGTCTGCCGCCTCGAGCCACTCCGCATGGTGCATGCGCAGGTTCATCGGGTGCGCCGAGCGGATATTCACCGCGTACGGCCAGGACTGCAGTACCGGAATCGCGTTTTCCTCGGCAATGTTCTCGAGCAGCAAGCGCGACTCGCGGTCGACGCCGAGCGTCGAGGTAATGATCGCCGGCTTTACAGCCGCAGCGAGAGTATCGGCAAGCGCGGCTATCGCATCGCTGCCGGGTTCCGCCGGTAAGGTGACGGGCGTGACCGGGCCCGGCGCTGCCGGGTCCTCGTCCGCCAGCAGTTCCCGCGGCAAAGTGAGATAAACCGGGCCGCGCGGCTCGCTCATGGCAATCGCCAGCGCCCGGTCGACCAGCGCATCGACGCTCTGGTAAGCGCGGAGTTCGTGCTCCCATTTCGTGTATTCACGGACGAGCGCGTTCTGGTCGAATGCGTCCTGTCCCCAGTGTATGGGCGCGGTGCGCGAGCCTGCGTGCCCTTCCTGTGACAGTGGATTCTTGCCGGCAGCCAGGAGCACCGGGATGTGCGAGCGCCGCGCGTTCATCAGGCTGCAGATGGTGTTCGCGGTTCCGACCGTGACGTGAACCAGGACGGCGGCAGGCTTGCCACTCAATCGGTAATAACCCTGGGCCATCGCCATCGCGAGGTTTTCGTGAGGGATGACGTGGAACTCGGGTGCCGGAGCGCCGCCCGCTTTCATTGCCGACAGCGCTTCGACGATCGGCGCGTGATCGGTACCGGCGTTCGCGAAGACGTGCTCGATGCCGCGCCGCCGAAGCGCTTCGATGAAGGAACGCGCGACTGAATTCCTGCCCGGCATCGGGGTCCGTTTCAGTCTTTGCGGTAGGTCGTTCGGGCAAACTCCACGTAAGGCACCGGCGCGACAGTCGCGCGTATCTCCGTCTGCACGTGGGGTTCCACGGTCGGCTTCGAGGTACCGCCGTCTTCCTCACCCCAGACGAAGACGACTTCGGTGCCCGGTTTGCTGTATTCCGCATCGACCATGGCCAGGGTGAGCATCTTGCGCTCGTTGAAACTGTAGCCGCACCAGGTCGAGATGCCGATCGTATTGCCGTCCTTCGTCACCTTGTCGTACGGCAGCATGGCGTAGACGGCCGACGGCCAGTCCATGAATTTTGCATTTCCTTTTTCGTGAAACATGCTGCCGATGGTGCGCTCGACGTCCTTGCCATCGAGCGCCAGCGTGACCTTCTTCCTGTGCGGCTTGTCCTGCATCGCCTCCAGCGCTTCGCGCCCGATGAAATCGTGGTCGAACTTGATCAGCGAGCCGTAGCCGAGGTCGTATGGTGTCAGGTAGTAGTCTTCGATGTTGTCGGAATAGAAGCTGCCGCCGAGCGACTGCCTGGCCTCGAAGCCGTCGCCCGGTAACCATTCCCGGAAGGCTTTCATCCTGTCCCCGGAATACACGGCGGGCATCGGTGATGGTATCCAGCCGGACTCGAGCGTGTTCGACGAATAGGTCCTGGCGCCAGACAGGCGCAGGCCGAAATCCCGACCCGCCTCGACGATTGCGTCCTTTACCGCTTCGCCATCCTTGTAGGGCCCGAACAGTTCCCAACCCGGCTGGCCGACCATGCCGTGGCGCAATGCATGGACCTTGCATCCGCCAAGCTTGATCACTTCCATATTGAAGAACTTGATGTCCGGCATCGTTTTGCCGACGGCCCGCTCCATGAGCTTGGCCGCATTCGGCCCTTGCACCTGGTAGCGGTAGACCTCGCGCCCTTCGGGATCCTTGCGCGCGACCGAGCGCTCGTCGCGCCTGAGCTTGACGTCGTAGTCGCCGGTCTCGGCGTGAAACTGCACCCAGTTGTGTACCGACGGGCGCCCGACGAGATTGAACTTTCGCTCAGCGAGATGAAAAAGGATGACATCGCCGATGACATAGCCATCGTAGTTGCACGGAACGAACTGCTTGGCCTTGTTGACCGAGAAATTATTGAAGGTGTTGATACCGAGCCTGGTAAGCAGCTTCAGCGCGTCCGGGCCTTCGACATACATGTCGGTCATGTGATACGACTGGTTGAACAGGATGCAGGTCTCGCGCCA
>JBFHXJ010000148.1:0-5469 GCA_041598995.1 Woeseiaceae bacterium
CGCCTGTTATTTCAATGTCTGCAACAAAAAGGAGCCGAAAACGGCTCCGTTAGTGTAAACGATTCGGGCCCCGGTTCAGAATGTGAATTCGATGTCTTTCCTGACTGTCGCGCGTGCTTTTTCGATATCGGCCTGCAATTTTGCCAGTTCTTCCTCGAGCGGTGAGGTAAATTCGGCCGTCTTCAACAGGCGTGGTGGACTGAAGCCAGGGCGTGCATCGATCGCGTCAGGCACCGTTCGATTTGCGACGGGCGCGACCGGTTCCGGTGCCGGCCGATTCCAGTCGATGAGGATGATCACGATGACGGCTGCCGCGAGACCTGTCAGGCTGCTCGCCCACCACAGCTTGATCGCGCTCGTTCGCGATTCGGGCACCGGCTCGATTCGCTTGGTTGCGCGCAGCGAAGCATCGATGCGCTCTCTCAGTTCAGCTGAACACCGCGCTTCGATTTTTTCCGCATCCCGTTTCAGTCTTTTTTCAAATTCGTCCATAGTTCTCTCTCCCGGCCGCCGTCGACCGGTCCTCACCGAGTTCGGCGCTCAGGCTTCGACGACCGCGCAACAGGGTCACCTTGGCCCACGACTGCGATTTATCAAGCGCCCTGGCCACCTCTTTGATCGACATGTCTTCCACATATCTGAGCCACATGGCGGCAAAGGATTCCGCTTTGAGTAGCCTCTTGGCAGTGAGCCAGACGTTCTCGCGTTCGGAATCGATGATGCATGCCTCCAGCGGATCGGATGCGTTTTCATCGCCCGCGACGTCGACGGCCGGCATTTCCGTGTTCGACTGGCGAGCGGCATTGCGAATTGCAATTCGGTAGATCCAGGTGCTGAATCGCCAGTGTGGATCGAAACTGTACAGATAGCGGTATGCGCTGATGAACGTGTCCTGTACCACGTCTTCCGCATCAGCCCGATTCCGGCAACGCGTTAGCAGGAACCGGAGCAAGCGCTCCTGATACCGCTCCACCAGCTCGGTAAAAGCCAGTTGCGATCCGGCAAGCGACTGCTCGACGAGTTTTTCATCGGTTACCACGTCAGGCAGAATTCTCCGCTCGGCTCTGCCAATCCATTCTCAGTCGGCCAGCATGGCCGCCACGATATCCGGGTCGAGCACCGCGTTGACCGACAAGGTGTTGCCGGACACTTCGACCCTTGTATTACGAATCAATTCCTGGATCTCCGAGCCGAGTTCGGCATTGAACGCCTGCAGGCTGATGAGTCCGTTGACGATGCCGCCGATCGCCTGGGCCATTTTCGGATCCGTCGAAACGAGCTGCGCCTGGACCGCGATAAGCCCATTATGATCCGCGACCAGCAGGGCAGCCTGACGCGTGTTCTTCAGTATGTTCGACTCCCAGTCGCCGTCGTATTTGGAGGCCATGTTGTCCATCTGCATGCCCGCCTGCACGAAGGTCGTGTCGGCCGACAGCACGAACATCGCGCCCTTGTGACTGCCGCTGCCGGCGATTTTTCCACCGCTGTCCAGTAGTGCTTTCAATTGTCCTTCGGTGCTCGTGAGTATCGCCTTGCCGTCGATCGCAAAGCTGAACCAGGCGGAATCCTGCAGATCCTCGAACGGCTCATGGCCCCGAAAGGCCTCTGCATCCTCGTCACCGACGTGGTAATAGGTCATGCCCTTGTATTCCAGGATATCGATATCGCCGTGGGCATTGAGTGTCGCCATGGCCAGCAATTGCTCGCGGGATTCCTTGCTCAGCGGACCATCGGAGACTACAACCATGCCATTCGCCGCATCCGAATATGCCGTAATCGAGCGCACTTCCTTGCTGAGATCGATGCCGATCTCCTCGCGAACCTCCGCGCCGATCTCCTCATCGAACCACATGTAAAGCCGCGAGCCCGACTCGGACTTGCGCATTGCCTCGAGATCGGCATGCAGGTACCAGACCGTGCCATCCGGCAGGTCGCGGGCCGTAACCTCAGCGCCGGCCAGTGCGGGTAAGGTTGAAAGCAGCAGGAAAACAACTATTCGGCTCACGCTCATGGGGCTTCCTCGAAAACCAGTGATATACGCTCTTATAGGGCGGGACCGGCGAGAAGGTTACAGCGATCCCTCCCCCACCGCGAAGGCGCGGTCCGGATCCACCCCGCTTCGACGCCGGGTGTCAGGCTTCGTAGGTCGTGCGGCCGTTCATCACCGTGCGCAGAACCTTGATCTCCTTGATCGAGTCCGGGTCGACCTCGTGCGGGTCCTGTTCGAGAATGACGAAGTCGGCGAGCTTACCGGCGATGAGCGATCCCTTGATATCTTCCTCGAACGACGCATAGGCGCCGTGCATCGTGCAGATGCGCATGGCCTCGGTGACGCTGATGCGCTGGCTCGGTCCCCAGACGCGGCCGCGCAGGTCCTTGCGCGTCACCATGCTCTGTATTGCCATCATCGGCTCATAGGGACCCGGCGTGTAATCCGAGGCGGGCGCGACCGGAATGCCGGCATCGAGGAAGCTGCGATGCGCAAACATCGACTCCATCTTCTGCTCGCCGTAATCGACCCACTTATTGCCGTGATAGTGCGCATACGTATAAAAAGGTGTCGGCACGACACCGGCCGCCTTGATGCGCCGCAGGAGTTCCGGATTGACCAAAGAACAGTGCTCGATACGATGGCGGGGATTGCGGCCCGAGTGGCCCTGCAACACACGCTCGTACGCGTTCAGCACCATCGCGATGGTCAGGTCACCGTTTGCGTGAATACCGACCCGAAAACCGTGCGCGACGGCATCGTTGACGGCTGCGTCGATCTGTTCCTGGGTCATTGTCAGGATGCCGTGATCCTCGGTGCCCTCGTAAGGCGTGCTCATGTACATCGTGCGTTCGGACGCCGACCCGTCAGCGGAGAACTTCACGGCACCGATACGAATCATATCGTCGCCGAAACCGGATCGAATGCCGGCAGTCTTGAGCCCGGCATACACCTCGCTGTTGCCTCCGGGCATGAATGACATGCGGAAACGCAATTGGCCTGCTTCCCGCGCATCCTGGTAGGCGATCAGGTCGTCGAGGCTGCCGTAGGCATCGGTCGTCGAAGTCAGGCCTGCCGCGGCCATGTTGCGTGACGCGATCTCCGCCGCTTTTTGCCGCACCGCACGATCCATCACGGGCCAGGTCCCGACTTTGAAGAATACGTCGCGTGCGTGCTCGGCGACTTTTCCCGTCAGCTCGCCGCTTTCGCGAAAAAACCTGCCGCCTTCCGGGTCGGGGGTGTCGTTTGTTACGCCGGCGATCTCGAAGGCCTTGGAATTGACGACCGCCGTGTGTCCACCGCGGTGGCCGACATAGACCGGGTGATCGCGAACCACGTCATCGATGTCGCGTCGATTGAGCGGCCTTTCATCCTCGAACTTCGTATCGTCATACATCACGCCTCGGACCCAGTGTCCGGGCGGGGTCTGCCTGGCTTTGCCCGCGAGCGCCTGCTTGACGTCTTCGATGCGCCTCAGGTTTACGTTCACTCCCACGGCTTCCTCGGCGAACAGGGGATGACTGTGCGCGTCGATGAATCCCGGCGTGACGGTCATGCCTCGCGCATCGATCCGTTGCGTGCTCGCGTTCGACAGGTTGATAACGTCCTCGTCGGAGCCGACCGCCAATAGCTGGTTGCCGCGAATCGCGAGTGCCTCCGCCCTGGGATTGCTCGATGACATCGTGTAGACCCTGGCCCCGGTCACGATCATCGACGCGACACCTGTCGGGGCGACACCCGTATCCTGTGCCGCCGTCTCGTTCGCAACCCCCAGACCAATGGGCAGCGCTGCCGACGTGCCGAGGAATCTCCTGCGTGTTATCCGACTCATGCCTCTCCCCTTGTTGTTTTCCTAAAGACCCGAACCGTCCGCCGAATATATCACCCAGATCTTCGTATATCCCTGGGTATCCCAGATGCCGGTCCATTCCTTGGGGATCGTGACCGCCTCACCCGCATTGATCGTTTGTACCGTGCCGTCGGACGATGTCAGCTTGACGCCGCCTTCGAGAAAGTACATGAACTCGTCGACGCCGTAAGGTTCGTTTATCTCCGCGTAGCTGCGACCGGAGCGGTACATGCCGGACGCGAACTTCTTGTCACTCGACAGCAAGGTCGTCACATCGAGCGTGACGTTGCCACTATCGTGTTTCGTCTCGATCATGTCATCACGATCGAATATCTTTCCCGACAGGTCCTCCTTGCTGATCTTCGCAGGCAGGACAGCCTTGTCGTTTTGACCGGATATCGCAACCGTCGCGGCGGCAAAAATGATCGTCATCATCAATATCTTCTTCATCGTTTATCCCTTTCGTTTCTTACCAGTATGCAAGTAGCAGGAAACCGGCAATCGTGATCAGCGCTGCAATCAGCGCGTATGGAATTTGCGTTACGGCGTGCTGAAACGGCGTGCAACCGGATGCCTGTGCGGTTAGCACCGTGGCGTCGGAATAGAAACAGGCGTGGCTGCCGAAGGTACTGGCGGACAATGTCGCGCCGATGACCAGCGTCATGTCCGCCCCGAGATTGTTGGTAAGCGCCGCGACGATCGGCAATATAATGACGAACACGCCCCAGTTCGATCCGGTCATGAACGAAACCAGCGCCATGGACACGAAAACGACGGCCGGCAACGACTGCGGTGTCAGCAGCGGTTGCATCGTGTCGACGACATACTGTGCAAGGCCCAGTACGTCGTTCACATCCTTGAGAATAAATGCGGCGACGAGCACGCCGAGCGGCTCGATCATCGTCTTGAAGCCGTCGATGATCGTGTCGAAGGTGTCGTGCATGTCCATCATGCGTGTGACGAGAATATAGATGGCAGTACTGCCGAGCGTGATGTAGATGCCGATGAGAAAATCCTTGTCAAAGTACAGCGTGGCAAGAACCAACACGGTCATCGGCACGACAAACAGCGAAATTCTGGGCTTGATATCCTGCCGTGGCTGAATCGACTCGTTCGCCTCCTCGATATGCAACGCATCCGGCGGTACCGTCTCGCCAGTTGTCCGCGCGCGTTGTTCAGCTTTTTTCATCGGCCCGATTGACGGTATCAGGCCATAGATCACGAGGGGCACGAGCAATACCGCGACCCAGGCATAGAGCATGTAGGGAATCGCGCTGATGTAGGTGTCGAGACCCTCGCCTTCCGGCGCGATGTCGTTGGCGACGATGAGGCCTGCGAAAAACACCCCCCAGGTCGAGAACGGGATGATGACGCTGATCGGCGCCGCCGTCGAATCGACGACGTACGCGAGCTTCTCGCGCGAAATCCTGTACTTGTCGGTCAGTTTGCGCATCGCGGAACCGACCGCGATCGAGTTCAGGTAGTCGTCGACGAACATGAAGATACCTAAGACCCAGGTCGCCATGAGTGCACCGCGCGCCGAAGTGACGCGCTTTCCCATGACCTCGGTGAATGCGCCCGTCGACCCCGTGCGGATCAGGATTCCGATGAGGCTGCCCATGAAGCCGCA
>JBFHXJ010000149.1:0-5275 GCA_041598995.1 Woeseiaceae bacterium
CGGCTGATCGTCGTAGGCCACGATACCGATGTGAATGGCGTCGTCCGTGTAACCGAAATAGACCGCGGTGCGTTGTGATGCCGGCTGGCCGGGTCTCGGCTGGATCTGCCAGAAATCGGTGATCGGCTCGCCGGCGCGCCAGGCCGGATCATCCAGTACGTTGCCATCGACGACGGGCGCTGTGCTCAATTCGATGGCCTGTGCGATCGGCCGCGGCGCCGTCGAATCGACGGTTCGAGCCACCGCGCCGGCCGTGATCAACAGCGCCGGCAGGCCCAATACGAGTGCGGTGGACAAAGAAGTTCGTCGAGGCGTTTCAGTCACGTAACCCCCAAGTAGTTGCTTCAGAAACTAATTCCGTCAGGAGCGGCAGGGCAAACGGCCTGCCAGTTTACAAACCATCGGACCGGAATCAATACGTACAGTTCGCGAGCGGCACCGTAAATCGCCGGCTTTTGCGTGGTTCGATTCGGTATGCGAAACGACCGCGACAATTCTCAGTCGGTGACCAGCTGATCCGCGTAACCGAACAGGCCTGCGACGCCGCCCGTGTGCACGAAAACGATGTTCTGTGCGCCGTCGAAGTAACCTTTGCCGACGAGGTCGAGCATGCCGGCAAGGCCCTTGCCGCTGTATACAGGGTCGAACAGGAGCCCTTCGAGTCGCGCCGCCAGCATGATGGCGTCGTTCATCGCCTTCGTCGGAATGCCGTAGCCCTCGCCGACGTAGTCGCAGTTCGCGACGACGTCCTCGCGTTCCACGGCGCCCGGCACACCGATGTATTCCGCCGTCTCGACCGCGAGTTTGAATACCTTTTCTTCCTGGATGTCTTTCGGCGCATTGACGCCGATTCCCGTGAGCGGAATGTTCGAGTTCATTGCCTTGAGTCCGGTCACAAGTCCCGCCTGCGTGCCGGCGCTACCCGTCGCGTGTATCACGTGATCGATGACGATGTCTTGGTCATTCGCCTGCGCGATCATCTCCAGCGCGCAGCCCACGTAGCCGAGCGCGCCGATCGTGTTCGAGGCACCACCCGGAACGATATACGGCGTCTTGCCTTTTTTCCGCAGGTCTTTGGCGATATCTTGCATCACGGCATTCATGTCTGTGCCTTTTTCGACGTCGCGCAACTTGGCGCCAAAGATCCGATCGAGCAGGACGTTACCGGATAGCCTGTACCATTCGGTCGCATCCGTGACGCGCTTCTCGAACACCACCTCGCAGTCCATACCGAGCTTTTTCGCTGCGGCCGCGGTCTGCCGCACGTGGTTCGACTGCACCGCGCCCTGCGTGATGATGACGTCCGCCTTTTTTTCGACGGCATCCGCCATCACGAATTCCAGCTTGCGCGTCTTGTTGCCGCCGGTCGCAAGCCCGGTGCAGTCATCACGCTTCACGTAAATGTTCGGGCCGCCCAGGTGCTCGCTCAAACGCGGCATAAGTTCCAGCGGCGTCGGCAGATGCGCGAGTCGTACTCGCGGAAATCGCGACAACAGCATTTTTTTCCTCTCGTTATCTTTCTAGTTCATTTTCTTTTCGGGCAAGGGCTTCAGTCCCCTGGCAAACTCGACCGTGCGCTCCGCGAGCACGTAGGTCGACGGCACGACGGGCACAGCACAGTTTTCGCCTTTGAACACGAGCGGGATCTCGGTGCAACCGGAGATAATGACATCCGCGCCCTTTTCGACGAGCGTGTTGGCCACTGCTTGCATGCCGGTAGCGACGTCACTGCCCCGGTTGCCCGCCTTGATTGCCGTCACGAGGCGCATCAGTTCGGCGAGATCCTCGCCATCCGGCTCCAGCGCCTCTCTGCCCGAGGCGATGACCGCATCCTGATAGATGCCGGTCCTGAGGCAACCGTCGGTTGCCAACACGCCGACCTTTTTTGCGTCGGGGCAAACGCGATCGATTTCCTTCACCGTCTCGTCGACAATGCTGATGAACGGAATGCTCGTCTTCGCGTGCACATCATCGAGGAACACGTGCGCCGTGTTGCAGACCAGCACGAGAAAGTCGGCGCCGGCATCCTCGAGTCGTCTCGCCATCGTGCCGAGCGCCCGCGTTACGGCTTTCGATCCATTGCGTATGGCCTCCTGGCGGTTTGGCACCCCCGGATCCTGGTCGACGATCATGTGGACGTGGTCCTGGTCGCGACCGGAATTGGTCAGCTTGATGACCTGCGCCATGAAATCCACCGTGGCATCGGGACCCATGCCGCCCATGACACCCGCCGTTTTCTGTGTGCTTTGCGCCATTATCGTCAACGCCCGAATCAGGCGGCGAGAATAACACTGTTGATGAGCGCGGGCGATGGCTGCACGGGCCAACGCCTTACGCTAAGCTATGCGACCTTTGGGGCGCGCTATGACGAAAAACACTATCTCTGCCGCGCTGGCCGGCATGCTCTTGCTGGCATCGACACTCATGGCACAGGACGATGACAGTAGACCGGTGATCGACCAGCGATCCTACAACCTCGGGATCATGGGCGGTTTCTCGGAGGTCGTGAAACTCGGCGTAAAAAAACTCGCGCTGAGCGAGGTCATGACGCCCGCGGAGATGGATGACATTATGCAAGACGCGCTGGTCATCGCCGAACGGAATGGCGTCGACATGTGGCGGGAAACCGATTTCCTGGTTACCGATCTGTATCCGGCCGACGTCGCCGCAGGAAAGCACGTTTTACTCATTTATACAGGCGACACGCTCGATGAGTACCTCGCACTCAAGGCCGACAAGGCAAAGCTCGTTACCGCCGGTGCCTACGAGGGCGAAGCCCGGGAGGACATCGCGCGCCGTTTCGGTCGCCTCCTGAGCTACCCGGAGCCGGTGATCGACGACCTGATCGCAAAAAACGCGGCTGCGAAACAGTAAGCAACTTGAAATTCAAAGAACGACAGCAACAAGGATTCAGCAATGAAAAATGCTCTCGCCCTTTCCGGCGTCATCGTATGTCTTGCAGCCTGCGCAAATATACGTAGCAACGGATCGGCAACCACTGTCGCAACAGAACAGGCCGACGCGACGCCTGCTTTTCTGCAACCCATCGATTACATACCGTCGGCGCTCGGTCCCTACGACTGGAAGATCACGACCGACAGCGAGCGCGCACAGCAGTATTTCAAGCAGGGCATGCAGCTGCGCTATGCCTACAACGTGGACGAGGCGGCGCGTTCGATGGCCGAGGCGCGACGCATCGATCCCGAGTGCGCGATGTGTTACTGGGGCGAGGCTTTCGCGCTCGGTTCCTTTCTCAACGGCGTCATGAGCACCGAGAAAGGGCCTTACGCGCACGCGGCAATCGAGCAAGCGGTGTCACTCGCTGGCGATGTCACGGAGGTCGAGCGCGATCTCATCATGGCGGCGCGCGTGCGTTACCCGGCCGACTGGAATCCTGGGGAACGCCGGCCCGTCGACGAGGCGTTTGCGGCCGAAATGGCGAAAGTCTACGAGAGGTATCCCGATCATCACGAAGTCGCCGTCGTTTACGCGGTAGCGCTCTTCATGCTCGAGGAACGGCGCGGCTACCGCGACAACGCGGATCCGGACCTGATCCGGCTGCACGCCGTGCTGACCGGCGTGCTCGAGGAGGACATCGCACACCCGGGTGCCTGCCACCTGTATATTCACGCCACCGAATCGAGCCAGACGCCAGGCCGCGCGCTCGCATGCGCCGAATATCTGAGCAATGCGGTGCCGGTGGCGAGCCACATCCAGCACATGCCCTCGCACACCTGGAACGAGGTCGGCCTCTGGGGCAAATCGGTGCGGGCGAACACCAGGGCCCGGCACTCGGACCTGAAAGCCAAAGAGAACAAGGGGTTTTCCTACGCCGCCTGGCACAACCTGCACATGCTGCTGTTTGCCGCCTCCTACGACGGCCAGGGCGCCGCCGCCACGCAGGCCGGCAAGGATTATCGCAAGGTAACCGACAACGCGATGTACGAGGCGCTGACCCTGGTGCGCTTCGGCCGCTTCGACGAGGTCGTCGAGAAAGACAACCGGCCGCAAGACGAGGTCGGCGCCGCGCTCTGGGATTTCGCCTACGGCTACGCGAGCCTCAAGCAAGGCGACACGGCGACCGCCAAACGCCTGCGCGATAAGACGCTCGAATTTGCGGCAACGACCGACAAGCGCTTCCGCTTCCACCCGGCGGGACAGGTCGTCGGCACAGTCGCGCACATCCTCGACGGTGAGATACTATGGACCGAAGGCGATCTCGACCGCGCCATCGCTGCGTTCCGCAAAGCAGCACAGGTCGAAGACTCGATGAACTATGACGAACCCGAGCCGCTGCCGTTTGCGGCGCGCCACTGGCTCGGCGCGGCGCTGCTCGAAGCCGGCCGGCCCGCCGATGCCGAAATGGAATATCGAACAGAGCTCGCCGACCATCCGCACGACGTCTGGTCATTGCACGGCCTCAAGGCAGCGCTGGCAGCACAGCGAAAAACCGACCCGGACGTCGACGCGGACTTCGAGACGAGCACAGCGCGCGTCGACGTGTGGATTACAAGCTCAAAGTTCTGACAAGCCCGGCGAGTCCAGTCATGGAAACCTCCAGAAAATTTGCACTTCGCGTTGCCTTTCTTTACTTGTGCGCCTTTGGCCCTGCGGCAGCCTGGGGAAACCCGGGCGAGACCGATTTTGATCCGGAGGCAAGGCTCGCTGAGCTGGGCATCGAATTACCAGCTGCGCCCGAACCGGTTGCGAACTACGTCAATGGCGTCCGGACGGGCAATCTCATTTTCCTTGCCGGCAAGGGACCGAAACGGGCCGACGGCAGTGAGATCAGTGGCAAGCTCGGTGCCGACGTCAGTATCGAGGACGGCTACGAAGCTGCGCGATTGACAGCGATCAATCAGCTTGCGGTGCTGAAGGAAATGCTCGGCGATCTAAAAAAAGTCAAACGCGTCGTCAAGGTGCTCGGCATGGTGAACTCAGACCCTGAGTTCGTGCAGCAGCCCGCCGTCATCAACGGATTCTCGGATCTCATCGTGCAGGTCTTCGGCGAACGGGGCCGCCACGCTCGTGCAGCTGTCGGCATGGCCTCGTTGCCCAGGGGACAGGCAGTTGAAATCGAAATGATTGTCGAAGTCGAGCATTAGGGATATCCCTGGATTCAAAAAATGAAAGCCAGCCGAAGCGGCCACCTCCACATTGGCTCATAAGCCGCCCTTCTGACCCATTCTGATCGCATGCGTGCTGTTTCCGGTAGCAGACGTTTAAAGGGTCAGTATAACCATCAGATCAGGGTGGCTTTCGACCAGAGGCGGCC
>JBFHXJ010000150.1:0-5253 GCA_041598995.1 Woeseiaceae bacterium
CGAGAACGACGAACAGCAGGGTTGCGGCGTAATAAATGCGCAGCAAACGTGTCGTATGGGATGCAGCGGCATCCGTCGTCTTCATCGCTAGCGGCCGAACCAGTAGAAATTAAGCAAGTGATTTAATCAAGCCGCGGTTATCTTCGAACAGGCCATGCAATATTCGTGGCCTCAACCCGGTCTGTTAAACTAAGTCTAAACGATCGGAGCAAACATGCTGATTCGAAAGCCTTCGGACATCCGCCCGTCCGAAATCACGAACAAGGAAATCTATCTGAACCGGCGCAAATTCATGCAGGGTGCGGCCTCTGCGGGCGGCATAATCCTGACTGGCACCGCGGCCGGCGCCCTCATACCCGATGGGCGGCGCGCCAGGCTCGAGGGTATCGAAAAAAGCGCGTTCAGCACCGACGAAGCCCCGAACAGCTACATCGATATCACGACCTACAACAACTATTACGAATTCGGCGTCGACAAGAATGATCCTTTTCGTAACTCGCAAGATTTCGAGGCCCGGCCGTGGTCTATCACGGTGTCCGGCCATGCGGAGAAAACCGGCACATTCGACTTCGAAGACGTGGTCAGGCCACACAAGCTCGAGGAGCGCATATACAGGCTGCGTTGCGTTGAAGCATGGTCGATGGTCATACCCTGGGTGGGGATCCCGCTCGCTGACGTCTTAAAGCAGTTCTCGCCGCTGTCGGACGCGAAATACGTCGTTTTCCGCACGCTCAATGACCGGACGCGCATGCCCGGGCAACGCTCGCGCGTGCTTCGCTGGCCGTATACCGAAGGGCTCCGAATGGACGAGGCGATGAATCCGCTCGCGATACTCGCGGTCGGCCTCTACGGAGAGGTATTGCCGAACCAGAACGGCGCCCCGATTCGCCTGGTCGTGCCCTGGAAGTACGGCTTCAAGAGCATCAAGGGCATCGTCAGTATCGACTTCTCGGACCGGCGGCCGAGGACGAGCTGGGAGCTCGCGGCCCCGCACGAGTATGGTTTCTATGCCAACGTCAATCCCGAAGTGGATCATCCGCGCTGGAGCCAGGCGAGGGAGCGGCGCATTGGTGCATCGTCCGAAGGCGGCCTCAGGGGCCTTCTGAGCGCGAGGAAACAGCCGACCATCCTGTTCAACGGCTACGGCGAACAGGTCGCCCACCTGTACGCCGGCATGGATCTCAGAAAGAATTTCTGAAGCCCGATGAATATCACCCGGCAAATCCGCTTCCTCTGGAAGCCGTTGCTCTTTATCGCCTGCCTGATTCCGCTGGCGCACATCGTGGGCGACATCTTCAATCTCACGGGCACCCTCAGTGCGAATCCGATCGAGGAGTTACAGGATCGATTCGGGCGCTGGGGCCTGCGTTTTATCCTCATCACGCTGGCCGTGACGCCCTTGCGGCGATTGAGCGGCTGGAACTGGCTGGTTCGCTTCCGACGCATGCTGGGGCTCTATGCCTTTTTCTATGTGTTGCTGCACTTCCTGACCTGGCTCGTACTGGACCAGGGACTTCTGCCATCGGCCATCTACGAAGACATTTTCGAGCGGCCGTTCATTACGATCGGCTTCGCGGCCCTGGTTATTCTGACCGCCCTTGCCGCGACATCGACCAACGGCATGCGCAGGCGGCTCGGCAAAGCCTGGCAAAAACTCCACTATGGTATCTACGTCGCCGGTATCCTCGGGGTCTGGCACTACTGGTGGCAGGTCAAACTCGACACCAGCGATCCGGCCGTCTATGCGGTCCTGCTGGCCATATTGCTCGGCTACCGGCTAATCCATCGACGGCGTAAAGTAGCGGCGCTCGAGAAGAGGAATCCGTATGGCCATCGCCGCCTGGAAACGACTTGAAAAGACGCCCGGTTACCAGAAGAAAAAGCGTTTTTTCAAACGCCTGATCGGCAAGGAGCTACGCCTCAAAATCGACATCGAGGTCCCGATCGTCAAGGACGGCGGCTGGTGGTACGCACCCGAATATCTCGATAGCGGCAGCATCGTCTATTCACTCGGCGTCGGCGATGACATCGAGTTCGACCTGGCGCTCATCGAAAAATATGGTGTCGCTGTGCATGCATTCGACCCGACGCCGTCGTCAATTGACATGCTCGGGAAGCGAAACCTGCCGGCGCGATTTGCTTTTCATCCCTGGGCGGTTACCGCAAACGACGGCACGCTGACTTTCTATCCGCGCCTTAAAAAGGACGGTACCAAGTCCGAGGTCATGTATACGATGGTTCCGGAGGAGGCAACCATTGACGACGCAATCGAGGTTCCGGCCTACAAGCTGGCGACTATTTGCCGGAAACTGGATCACGATAAGGTCGACCTCATGAAGATGGACATCGAAGGCGCCGAATATGAAGTGCTCGAAGCCCTTCTCGCCTCGTCGATGAAACCGATACAGTTGTTGGTCGAATTCCATCATCGCTTCCCGGGTATCGGCTTGAAGAGAACCGAGGAGCTCATTGCCAGGTTGCGCACCGACGGTTACCGGATTTTTGCGATCTCGGAAGCGGGACGCGAGTTGTCCTTCCTGCGCTTATAATGCGCCCATGCTCAGACGCAGGCTTTTGAATAGCGGCCTCGTTACCGCCTGTACCTTGCTGCTGTCGGCTTGCGCCGGATCCGGCGAGTTGCCGGGCGCGACCGAAGGGCAACGCTGCGAGAGCCCGCGCGTTCTCGTTTGCACGGGCGGGACCGTATCCAAGACCGGCGGGATTAGGGACCGGGAGCCGCGTATCTGCGAGTGCCGCGACCCGGACCGGCTCCAATGATAATCTGAATCCCGTCAGGCCGGATCCGGCCTGACGACCACAGTATCCGCAATTGGAATGATTTCGGAGATAGGAAGGTCCGCCGCAGCGGCATGTTCCCGTATCTTCTCCTCGCTGCTTGCCTGGTAGATGCAAACCGTACCAAGCGATCCGTTTTTCTCCCCAAGCACATAAGAACGAATCCAAAGGATGTCGTTGGACATCTCGTCGCCCGACTTAGTGGAGCGGGCAGCGGCTTTCTCGAGAGTCGCGCCGTCCGCGAATCCGTCGCGGCGCAAAATAGCGTAAAGATTCATCAATGGTTCTCCATTCTTGTGGTTGTGCTGGCAGTTTAGTCACTGCCACGGACTGCTGCAAAAAGCCATCTCCATAATGTGAAAGCCCCGCGATTGCGGGGCTTTCTCAACTTCAGCCTGAGCGAGTGATTTACATCATGCCGCCCATGCCGCCGCCCATGCCGCTCATGTCAGGCATCGGCGTTTCCTCTTTCGGTGCCTCGGCAACCATGGCTTCGGTCGTGAGAAGCAGGCCGGACACGGAAGAGGCGTTTTGCAACGCAAAGCGCGTGACCTTGGTCGGGTCGAGAATACCCATCTTGATCATGTCACCGTATTCACCGGTCGCCGCGTTGTAGCCGTAATTGCCCTTGCCCTCGACAACGGCATTCAGTACCACGCTCGGATCGGCACCCGCATTCTTGACGATCTGGCGAAGCGGTTCCTCGATGGCGCGATAAAGGATCTTGATGCCGACATTCTGGTCGTCGTTATCGCCTTCGAGATTGTCGATAGCGGCATGGGCGCGGAGAAACGCGACGCCACCACCGGGCACGACACCTTCCTCTACTGCGGCGCGCGTGGCGTGCAGCGCATCCTCGACGAGCGCTTTCTTCGACTTCATCTCGACTTCGGTCGCGGCACCGACCTTGATGACGGCAACGCCACCGGAGAGCTTTGCGACGCGCTCCTGGAGTTTTTCCTTGTCGTAGTCGGAACTCGACTCCTCGATCTCCTTGTTGATCTGCTCGACGCGACCCTTGATGTCCTCGGCACGTCCCGCACCGTCGATGACGGTCGTGTTCTCCTTGGTAATCTGCACCTTCTTGGCTTCGCCGAGGTCGTCGATCGTCGCCTTCTCCAGCGACAGGCCGACTTCTTCCGAGATCACCTGGCCGCCGGTGAGGATCGCGATGTCCTGCAACATGGCCTTGCGACGATCGCCGAAACCGGGCGCCTTGACGGCGGCGACCTTGACGATGCCACGGATGTTGTTGACGACCAATGTTGCCAGCGCCTCGCCTTCGACATCTTCCGCAATGATCAGGAGCGGACGACCCGCCTTGGCGACGCTTTCCAGGACCGGCAGAAGATCGCGGATGTTCGAGATCTTCTTGTCGTGCAGCAGGATCACCGGCTCCTCGAGTATCACGCTCTGGCTTTGTGCGTCATTGATGAAGTACGGAGAGAGATAGCCACGATCGAACTGCATGCCCTCGACGATGTCGAGCTCATTGTCCAGACCGGAGCCTTCCTCGACCGTGATCACACCTTCCTTGCCGACCTTCTGCATGGCCTCGGAGATGATCTCACCGATTGGCACATCGGCATTGGCGGAGATGCTGCCGACCTGTGCGATCGCCTTGTCGTCTTCACACGGCTTCGACAGTTTTTCGAGTTCGGCAACGATCGCCACCGTCGCCTTGTCGATGCCGCGCTTTAAGTCCATCGGGTTCATGCCGGCCGCGACCGATTTCAGACCTTCGCGCAGGATTGCCTGCGCCAGAACCGTGGCGGTCGTGGTGCCGTCACCGGCGACGTCGGAGGTCTGGGAAGCGACTTCCTTGACCATCTGCGCGCCCATGTTTTCAAACTTGTCCTCGAGCTCGATTTCCTTGGCAACTGAAACGCCGTCTTTGGTGACGGTTGGTGCGCCAAAACTCTTATCGAGCACTACATTGCGACCTTTGGGACCGAGGGTCACCTTTACCGCGTTAGCCAGGACGTTCACACCTTTGAACATCTTCTGGCGCGCGTCGTCGCTGAAACGAACTTCTTTTGCAGCCATTTAAATATCCTCTTTCAAATACGGTAGAGCTTAAGAAGAGCAATCCGACGATCAGGCCTCGATGACGGCCATGATGTCGTCTTCCTTCATCACCAGGAGTTCTTCTCCTTCCACCTTGACCTCGGTACCGCTGTATTTGCCAAACAGCACCTTGTCGCCGGCTTTCAGATCCAGCGGACGAATCTCGCCGTTTTCCAGGATCTTGCCGTTGCCGACGGCAATGATTTCACCCTTGATCGGTTTCTCGGCCGCGGCATCCGGAATGACGATGCCACCCGGTGACGTGCGCTCTTCTTCCATACGCTTTACGATGACTCGGTCATGAAGCGGACGAATCTTCATTGATCAGATCTCCTCTAATTTGTTGATTTTCAACCGGCTATCGCGGTTCTCCAGACCGGTGACTTGTTA
>JBFHXJ010000151.1:0-5126 GCA_041598995.1 Woeseiaceae bacterium
AACGGATTATGCTGAACTCGAATATCGGCGGGAATTCGTATCGCAGCAGCTCGACTATTTTACGAGCGTCGGAAGCATTTCACCTACCGACATGCAAAAGCTGCAGTCAGATATCGCGAAGCTCGATGCGGCAGGCCGCAGAGAGATGCTGGGTAAACTCACGCAGGCACTGAATTCAGGGAGGCTCGAAGGGAGCCTGTAATCTTTCATCAGTCGCAATAACAACAGGAGAATGTTTTGAAATTGAAAATTACATTACTCGGCGCAGCATTGACGCTGTTGGCCGGCGTCGCGTTGGCGGGAGCCACCCAGTCTGTACCCGTCGATGTCGATCTCGATGCCCGCTTCGCTTTCGGGGATATGGTCACCGCGAGGACGGGAAAAGGGAAAGACGTCTTCATCGGTTGCGGTACACGCGTAAATGCGGATCCGATGTTTACATTCGGTTTTTGTCAGGCCCGAGACGTGGAGGGCGACCTGATCAATTGCTTCACCCAGAATCCCGTTTTGCTTGACGCCATGGCAGCGACCAGTGCCTACGCTTTTATTACCTTTGCCTGGCAAGACGACGGTGACGGCGGCGCCGAATGTACTCGCGTCGGCTTTTCCACCCAGTCTTTCTACCTTCCCAGTAATGTGGAAGGCAACAAATAAGGGTGGCGCTGACGAACGTTGCCTCAAATCAATAGTGCAGATGCAAAGACCCCGCTTCGGCGGGGTTTTTTTGTTGTCAGTCGACCGGCTGGTGCAGCTGAATGACCTCGTGTCCCCGCGCGGTCAGCAGGCTGGGCACGCCTTCATCGCCCACCAGGTGCAATGCGCCGACGACGATGAGGTAATCATCCATGTCGCCGAGCAATGCCTGAATTCTTTCCGCCCAGTTTAGGTTTCTTTGCACGACGATCGTCTCGTGCAGTTCCTCGAAACCCTGCATTTCGGATAGCAGGTTCTGTTCGAGAAAATCGATCTTGCCGAAATACCAGGCCTCGACCATTTCGTCCATGAGCTCAGATATCTTCTTGCTGTCGGCGAGCGTCTGCATCAACAGGTCGCGCTGCGACTCGGCCGACAGCCTGTCCAGGTACTCCAGCTGCTGGCGCGTCGTTTCGAAGCCGATGATTTCCTTTCGATCCTGTTTGGCCATCTCCGTCAGGTGGGATTCGATGCCGTGCAGCGGGTTGAAGCCGATGCGCATGAGCATCATGACTTCGATATTGATGGCCGCATACCAGGGCTCGGATTTCTCGAGGAGCTTAAGCGGAATCTGCAGTTCGGCGGCTATTATCTCGGCCTCCGCATAGAGGCGCGGGCCCATCAGGTCGCGCAATACGCGGTCGTCCTGAATCAACCCCAGTTCGGTAGCGATCGCCTGTTCTGCGAACGGATCGATGTCGTCCATGTCGATCTCCATGATCAGCACCTCGGCGTCCCTGTAAGCGTCGTAGATCGCCGACGGCAGCGGGTAGTCCTTTTCGCGCAGCATGTGGATCGAACCGAGCAGATAGACGCTGTTGCTTGCGCCGTCGATCCGCCACATCGACAGCGGGTGGCCGCCTTCCGCGGCCGGCAGGGCGCCGCCGGCAAGCAGTCCGGCCAGCAAAATGGTGCGAATGATATTCATCGCTCCTCTTCCGGTTCGAGCCATACCAGCTCGTTTTCGATCCGTCCGTCGGCGTGCAGGCTCAAGCGCCGGTACGCGGGCGGATTATCGTCCAGGGCAAATTCGTCACTGCCCACCTTGAACTGGCGGCAGGTCGATGGCGTGCCGATGATCCTTATCGACTCATATTCCTCGGAGAACGCCTGATGCACGTGGCCGAAAATGGCGGCGCGCACATTGCCCGGTTGCGCGATCATCCGCAGGAATTCCTCGCCGTTCTTCAGTCCCACCCGGTCCAGCCACTTGCTGCCGACCGGCAGTGGTGGATGGTGCAGACAGATCAGCACGTGCTCGGCGCGGCTGTCCGCGAGCGTCCTGGCAAGCCGGTCCATTTCCTCATCGTCGATCCGACCGCCTGCTTCGCCGCCGACACAGCTGTCGATGCCGGTAATAAGCCAGTTCTTGACGTGGACGGATGCACAATAGTGAAACGGCTCTTTCGACAACGCATCACGCATCAGTTCGCGGACGTCGTGATTGCCGGGCACGCAGTGAACCGGCAGGTCGAGCGTCGCCATGAGATCGCAAAAGCGGTCGTAAGCCTGACGACTGTCGTCCTGAATCAGGTCGCCCGTCATGGCGACCAGGTCGGCGGGCCAGCCGGATGCAGCGATATGTTGCAACACGCGCTCCAGCGATGAATGGGTTACCGTTCCGCGCAGACTCGACTCCGAATCGGCGAACAGATGCGGGTCTGTGACGTGCAGCACCCGGACAGGATCGGACGATGTATGAATGGCGTTTCGACTCGCTCAGATCAACGAAGAACACGAATCTTTAGCGCCCCGATGATAGCGTTTTGCGTCAGAGCGGGCTAGCGGAGCGGGCTCGCGATCGTATTCCGGGCCTCAGTACCGGTAGTAATCGGGCTTGTACGGCCCGTCTCTCGATACGCCGATGTACTCGGCCTGTTCCTCGGAAAGCTCGGTCAGCTTCGCGCCGATCCGGTCGAGATGCAGTCGCGCGACTTTCTCGTCCAGGTGTTTCGGCAATACGTAAACCTGATTGTCGTAATTCTCGCCGTTCTGCCACAACTCGATCTGCGCCAGAACCTGGTTGGTGAACGAGTTCGACATGACGAAGCTGGGATGCCCGGTCGCGCAACCGAGGTTCACCAGGCGCCCCTCGGCGAGCAGAATGATTCGCTTGCCGTCGGGAAAAATCACGTGATCGACCTGCGGCTTGACGTTATCCCATTCGTACTGGTGCAGGTAAGCGACGTCGATCTCGTTGTCGAAGTGGCCGATGTTGCAGACGATCGCCTGGTTCTTCATCCGCTCCATGTGCGCGCCGGTTACGACGTGGTAGTTGCCGGTGGCGGTGACCACGATGTCGGCCTTGTCACAGACATCGTCGAGATCGACGACGCGATAGCCCTCCATCGCCGCCTGCAAGGCGCAGATCGGGTCGATCTCCGTAACGAGAACCGTCGCGCCGAGGCCGCGCAAGGACTGCGCGCAGCCTTTGCCTACGTCTCCATAACCGCAGACGACCACGATTTTTCCGGCGATCATGACATCGGTGGCACGCTTGATGCCGTCGACCAGCGACTCGCGGCAGCCATAGAGGTTGTCGAATTTGGACTTGGTGACCGAATCGTTGACATTGAAGGCGGGACACAGGAGCGTGCCGTCCTTTTGCATTTCGTAGAGACGATGTACGCCGGTGGTCGTCTCCTCGGACAGGCCTTTGACCTTTTTCATCAGCTCCGGGTACTTTTCGTGCAGCACGAGTGTCAGGTCGCCGCCGTCGTCCAGCACCATGTTCGGATGCCAGCCGTCCGGGCCATTGATGGTCTGCTCGACGCACCACCAGTATTCCTCTTCCGTCTCACCCTTCCAGGCGAACACCGGCACGCCCGACGCGGCAATGGCTGCCGCCGCGTGGTCCTGGGTCGAGAAGATGTTGCACGACGACCAGCGAATGTCGGCGCCGAGCTCCCGCAAGGTCTCGATCAACACGGCCGTCTGGATCGTCATGTGCAGGCAACCGGCGAGGCGCGCGCCCTGCAATGGCTTTTGCGCACCGAATTCCTGGCGCAAGGCCATCAGCCCCGGCATCTCGGTCTCCGCGATGGCGATTTCCTTGCGGCCCCATTCGGCGAGCGATATGTCGGCGACCTTGTAATCCTGTTTCTTCAGGGCAACGGCTTCGCTGCTCATTCAAATCTCCTCTTCAAGTGGCAGTAATTACGCCGCGACCGCGCCGCGCAAGTCCTCTGCCTTGTCGGTTTGCTCCCACGATAGGTCGATGTCTTCCCGACCGAAATGCCCGTAGGCCGCGGTCGGTCTGTAAATCGGTCGGATCAGGTCGAGCATCTTCAGAATGCCGTACGGTCGCAGATCGAAATTCTCGCGAATGAGGACTGTCAGTTCCTCCTCGCTGACCTTTCCGGTACCGAATGTCTGTACGCTGATCGATGTCGGCTCGGCGACGCCGATGGCATAGGCGACCTGGATTTCGCAGCGGTCGGCAAGCCCGGCCGCGACGATGTTCTTGGCGACATAGCGGCAGGCGTACGCGGCGGAGCGATCGACTTTGGACGGGTCCTTGCCGGAAAAGGCACCGCCGCCGTGGCGCGCGGCGCCGCCGTAGGTATCCACGATGATCTTGCGTCCGGTCAACCCGCAATCCCCCATCGGGCCGCCGATCTCGAATCGCCCGGTCGGGTTGATATGAAACTTCGTCTTCTTGCTGAGCCATTCGGCCGGCAGGGTCGGCTTGATGATCTCTTCCATGACGCCCTCGCGCAGATCGTCCATGTCGACATCGCCGCGATGCTGCGTCGACAGAACGACGGCATCGACGGCGACCGGTTTGTCCTCTTCGTAGACGAAGGTAACCTGACTTTTCGCGTCCGGTCTGAGCCACGGCAGTGTTCCGGCTTTGCGGACCTCGGCCTGACGCCGTACGAGGCGATGTGCGTAGGTGATCGGTGCCGGCATGAGCACATCGGTCTCGTTGCAGGCGTAACCGAACATCAGACCCTGATCGCCGGCGCCCTGGGCTTCTGCATCCGTACGATCGACGCCTTGTGCAATATCGGGGGACTGCTTGCCGAGCGCATTCAGCACGGCACAGGAGGTGCCGTCGAATCCCATGGCAGAGTCGTCGTAGCCAATGTCGAGTACCGTTTTCCGGACCAGATCCTCGATGTCGATCCAGGCTGATGTCGTCACTTCGCCGGCGACCAGGACCATGCCGGTCTTGACCAGCGTCTCGCAGGCGACGCGCGCTTTCGTATCATTTTCGAGAATCGCGTCGAGCACGGCATCGGAGATCTGGTCACAAATCTTGTCGGGATGGCCCTCGGAAACGGATTCCGAGGTAAAGAGGTAGGTATGGCTCATGTGGATTTTTGTTTTGCGACGATACAAACAGGGCATTGTACCTTACTGCTCTCGACGTGTGCCATGAACAAATCCGCAGCCATCGATGCGACACACGGCGCATCTCTGAGCGCGGG
>JBFHXJ010000152.1:0-5061 GCA_041598995.1 Woeseiaceae bacterium
CCGAGATAGAGCTCGTAATCTCTGACGGGCGCGATTCGGGTAACGGCCGGGTCTTTAGCTAGTTCGGGTAGCAGTGCCGCATCGACCTCGACGAAAACTGCATTCAGGACGAGCTGCGTTCGCGCGATGACGCGCATGCCCGGCGCTATCGTGCCACAGCGTTGTAGAAATCCGGCTTGCTCCGATTCAATGTCCAGTTTGCGGCTGAGTTGATCTGAAAATCGGCCGCTGTTCTCTTTCCCAACCGCTGGCAGAGACAGGCGAATGATGACCCGTGCATCGCCGCTCGCGCCCACAAGCGAGGAACTCAGGATACCGGCTTCTCCCGGTTCGTTTTGCACCTGTGCAGGCACATCAAGTTTGAGCGCCTCTATTTTGGATGGGAGCGCTTGCGTTTGACGCTGCGCGAGGCGGTCTTGTGCATGCGCAATGCCTAGAGCACACAGGTTGGTAATCAGGCTGATAAATAGCCCGGCAAACATCGGCCGCCGAATATTCTTATTCAGGTTCATTCGAATCTCCCCGCACAATTTGTGGTTTTACATAACGCAAATAGACAGCGTCGCGTTCATACCGAACGTGCTTGCCAGGTCATTGATCAAAACCAAAAAGGTGATGCAATTTTTCCCGACCGCATTTTTTTTCCGAACGTCGGGTACTCTGCGCTTGCAGTTATTCTTGTTGTATTTATTAGCTTAGTCCGCAAGTGCAGTAACCTCAATGCCTGCGCATCGAATTCCCAGCATATGAAACTGCGACCGCCATCGAATGTTTGCACACTCGGATTAATTCATGCGTCGCGCGTCTTCCACAGCAACATTTAAAAAGTGCTTTAGCGAATTGAATTCAGTAGTAATACCGGCGAATCGGCATTGACCAATCTGTGTGCGTAATGCATGTCAGCAGGCATGCCGGCATCGCCGCCGTGTCGTTCTTCAACGTCTGGTGCCTCATCGACCTTTTCAACGCCATCGCCCGCGGATTACGGCGGATGGTGTACTGGGCGCCACTACCTGGATCACCGCAATGATGGTGCCGCTGCTGATGGTCACGCACGTTTACGTCCTCAAGCGCCTGTGGCGGCGGGAGGCGCGGTCGCCCGCAGCCCTCGCCTGAGGAACGCACGTTCAGCGGGCCGCAGCCTTAGACACGAAAGTTATATAGGCATAAACAGCCGGACTAGGCGCTGCCGGCAACGCCCGCCTAGCATGGCACGATGCACAAGATTTACGTGATTCACGAGAACGACGAATGGACCGCGCCCCTGAAGCGGGAGCTCAGCGCGCGCGGGCTGCCGCACGAGGACTGGTTCCTGGACGAGGGCAAGCTCGACCTCACGAGGCCGCCACCCGAGGGCGTCTTCTACAATCGCATGAGTGCCTCGTCGCACACTCGCGGCCATCGCTTTGCGCCCGAATACACCGCCGCGGTCCTGGCGTGGCTGGAGGGTCACGGTCGGCACGTCGTCAACTCGAGTCGCGCGCTGCAGCTGGAATTGAGCAAAGTTGCCCAGTACTCGACGCTCGAGGCGCACGGTGTGCGCACGCCGAGAACCGTCGCAGTCATCGGCAAGAGAGACCTGCTCGCTGCCGCCAAATCATTTGACGGACCGTTCATCACCAAGCACAACCGGGCCGGCAAGGGCCTCGGCGTGCGGTTATTCGAAAACACAAGAGACTTGCGGGCGTATATCGAGAGCGCGGACTTCGAAGCACCGGTCGACGGTATTACGCTCATCCAGCAATACATCCGGTCGCCGGAACCCTGTATCACGCGCTGCGAATTCGTCGGTGGCAAGTTTCTGTATTCAGTACGGGTCGATACTTCGGATGGGTTTTTGCTCTGCCCGGCTGACGAATGCCAGGACGAGGGCAGCCTTTGCCCGGCCGAACCGACGTCGAAGTTCAGCATCATCGATGGTTTCGATGATCCGATCATCGAAACCTACAAGCGTGTTCTGGCGGCGAATGGCGTCCGTATCGCCGGCATCGAATTCATCGTCGATGAGGATGGCAGGAAGTTCACTTACGACATCAACACCAACACGAACTACAACTCTAAAGCCGAGGCGCGCGCCGGCCAGTACGGGATGGCGGCCATTGCCGAATATCTCGGCGAGGAACTGCTGATGACCGGCTGGATGGAGCCATCGGTCCGCCGCGTCGCCGCCATCTAGAGCAACGCAGACGCTCAACCAAGCCGAGCAAACTTTCACAGACGGCTCGCGGGGCCGCCAGTGCTTGTCAGAGCATGAAGGACAGCAAGGTGGCCGTGCCGAGAAAGGAGATGAACCCGGCGACGTCCGTAACCGTTGTCAGAATGATGGATGACGCGGTTGCCGGATCCTGTCCGACCCGGGTCAGCAAAATCGGTACGACGGCGCCGGAGATGCCAGCCGCTATCATCGACAGCACCATCGCCACTGCGATGACCAACGCCAGCCCGACCGACTGGCTCCAGAACCACACCGCAATGCCGCAGGTAACGGCGAGTGCTGCACCGTCGACCACACCGACAAGTACTTCTTTCCACAAGACCCGGCGCCATTCCCGCGTGCCGATCTCGCGCAATGCGAGCCCGCGCATGGTCACCGCCAGAGCTTGTGAGCCGGCATTACCGGATTGACCGGCGACGACAGGCAGCAGTACGGCAAGCGCAGTGAACTGCGCGATGAGGCTTTCGAATATTCCCACGACAGCCGCAGCCAGGAACGCAGTCAACAAGTTGATGTGTAGCCACGGCAAACGGCGTTTGACGGAAAACATGGGGCCGGACAGCGCCCGTTCATCGGCGCTCGCGCCGACCATTTTCTGCATGCTGGCCGTGGCAACGGATTCGATGGCATCGAATATCCGCTGGTAGCGAACGATGCCCAAAAGACGACCGTCAACGTCGACAACCGGTAGCGAATCGACACGATATTTTTCGAGCTGCTCCACGATTTCCTTGCGTGGCGCGGTAGCGAGCACACTGCCCTCGAGGTCATCCAGGAGCTCACTCAATCGCTGATCCTCGTACGCCATCGCCATCGACTGCATGTCGACCTTGCCGACCAACCGGTTGTCACGATCGGCCACGTAAAGCGAGCGAATACGGCGTGTGTCGGAGCGTCGCAAGACCTCGAGCGCTTCCGCGACCGTCATATCCACACGAATCGTGTCGTAGGGGCGCTCCAGCAGACGGCCTGCTGCGTCCTCGTCGTACTGCTGCAGGCGCTGGAGTTCGTGAGTGACCGTTTCCGGCAAGAATGCGAACAAAGCCTGCTGGTCCTCATCCCCCATTTGCGCGAGCAAAATCGAGGCAAGTCGTGGCGATGCGAGCTCCATGACCCCTCTCTGCTGTTCCGTACCGAGTTGTTCGAAAACGGCGATCGCACGACTGTCGGCCAGCATTTCGAGACACGCGACCAGTGCGTCCGGGCTCACGCCTTTCAGATGCTTGCGCAATTCCCGGTTTGACAATGTCTCGAGTAACCTCGCCGCATCGGCAGGCTGCTCTTTCAGATAAGCGTCCTTCAGGGCGATATCGAGCATCATGGCGCCGTGCGCCCGCCGAGAATACGATCGAGGAGCGCGCCGATAAGGCGCAGCATCTCCGTTGCCAGGCTGGTCAGTATCTCCTGGCCGCCATGGGCGCGGGCCTGGGTCGCCGTTGCTGCGAAGATACGGTCACGCGAAACGCCGCCGAGAACACGCTGCTCGTGATCGATGACTGGTAACCAGTTGTATCGCTGCCAGTTGGTATCGAGCGCCGCGCTGGTGAGCGGCGTCTCCGGCAACATTGCAGGCACGCGAGACACGTAGTCACGCAAAATGCCCGTCGGCGGATCGCGTGCGAGCAATCGCCACAGATCCAGCAATCCGAGGTAGCGTCCATCGCTCTGAAGCACAACGATGGGACCGGGGTTATCGGTTTTCAGGGCACGAAGCTCCCTCAACGCATCCATTGCCGGCATGTCTGCGGAAATTCGAACGAAAACGTCTGTTACCAGTGCGCCGACGCAGTGCGTCGGATACTTGAGGAATTGAAGCAGCTTTCGCCGGCGCTCCCTGCTCGCCAGTGAATTGACGAGTGACAGGCACTTCTCACGCGGCATATGGCCGAGCAGGGTCAGCGCATCGTCATAGGAGGCCTCGGCCAGCCATGCAGACAAAAGCTCTTGCGACGATTTCACGACGGCGCCGGCTCTCGATGAAGGCAACCTGGCGACGACCGACGCCGCCACCGACGGAGGCATCTGTTTCAGGACGCGAACGATATCGAGGACTTCGCCCTTTCCGAGTACTTTCGCAAATGTACCCGGGTGCTTTCGCGCGAAATCCGCACTCACCGGATCCAGGTTAGCCATCTCCTTCTCGTCCTCGAATCCGCAGCACGCGGGTCTCGGCGAATCGCGCTGCCGGAACCGTCGCGACTCCGTCATCCGTGGCGATATCGACACCCGTGCCGTGTATTTCGACGATTCTGCCTTCCGTATCGTCGATACGAATGCGCTCGCCGACATTCAATCGGCCAAGCTCCCTGTGCGCCATCAGGTTGGCAACATGCTGGCGAGCGCCGAGTGCGAATGCAATGACAAGGCCGCCACCGGTCACCGCAACCAGAATCAGGATCAGCCTGGTAACGAACGTGATGTCGACATTGACCTGTTGCAGGCCCATCACCACGGCAACGACAACAAATATTCCGTACAGCAGCCGGGGAACGAAAGAGTCGGCGGTCAGATTGGGGTCGAGTTGCATCACCAGGTTTTTTGCGAGGAGTCCGAGGAGATGACCGGCAACAACAATGAAAAACCCGACCAGCGCCTGGGGAATGAATTCGATCACGACGCCGAGTATCGCGGATAAACCTCCGAACCCCAGTAGCTGGAGCGCCAGCGCAACAGAGAAAATCAAGATGACCCAGAACACGAACGCCCGGACGAATGAGATCAGACGTGGCGAGAGCACGCTCGCGTCGGTCGTGGTGATACGTGCCGTTCGTTTGTCGAGCGCATTCAGTGCATAGCCGACGCCGGCACTCGAAAGCCGCGCCACTATGAACCCGACGATGATCACG
>JBFHXJ010000153.1:0-5059 GCA_041598995.1 Woeseiaceae bacterium
CGGCCTCGACATCGTGATTCCGGCGCATTATCACGGCGCAACCGTCGGCGTCACCATCGCTTTCATGGGCCTCACCTATTACCTCCTGCCGCGCCTCGGTTTCGGTCCCTTGCCGGCACGCATGGCCTTCCTGCAGCCGCTCCTATACGGTGGCGGGCAGCTTATACATATCGTCGGCCTGGCCTGGACGGGCGGTTATGGCGTGCAGCGCAAGACGGCGGGGCTCGCCCAGGGCGTCGACCGCCTCGGCGAGATCGCCGGCATGGCACTGATGGGGCTGGGCGGCCTGATTTCCGTGATCGGCGGCCTCCTGTTTCTCATCGTCGCCTGGAAGTCGATGCGCAAATCCGAGCGGACCTCATGACAGAAATCCTCATATTCACGCTGAATGCGATTTTCATTTACCTGTTCGCGGACTGGATCATCCGCAAAGTCGAGGAGAAGCGCGGCAAGGTCCTGAAGCAGCGACAGGTCGTATTCTTTTTCATATTTCTCGCGCTTGCGTTGCTGTCGTTTCAGATCCTGAGAAGACTATTCGGGACGGCTTGATTCTGAATCGGCGCTATAGCCGCTCCTGCACGCCGCGGTTTTCCAGCTGTCCGTGCAATCGGGCATCGAAAGTTCTGAAATGATTCTCGAACCAGATCATCAGATTCGCTTTCAGTGAATCGAATCCCTGGTCCGGATCGGTGACCAGCTCGTCCATCATCACGCGCAACTGATCGAGCAGTTCTTCATGATCTTCCTTGTGAGCTTCGTATTCGGCATATCGTGATTCGCGCATGTGCCGCTCCTCGAGCGCAAAGTGTGCGGATATCGTGAAATGCACGTCACCGATAAACTGTTCGAGCGAGGCGGCATCACGACGTGTTTTCATCTCCTCGTAAATCTCGTTGATGAGGCGAAGCATCTCCTGATGCTCGTAATCGACTGACTCGATGCCAACGGAAAATTCGGGTTTCCAGGTGAGTAAGGTCATTTGCACACTATTTGATCACGAAACTCTTGTGTAGATCATCGAAAGTGACAACGAGGTTCTGTCCCGGTTCGGCAACCAGCTCACGCCGCAGAACGTAATCGAAATCGCTGTCGCCACCGGAATCGTTCATGCCGACAAACACAACGTGCGGACCGGCGTCGATCACCATCCGGCTGTACACGGTTGCCTTGCCGTCCTTCCACAGGCCGCTGGGCTCCAGGGTTGCCGAATAACGGACCCTGTCATCAACGCGCATCTCGACCTCGATATCGTGCCGCTCGCGCGGGCACTCGTCCGGCCTGCGCATGTTCGGGGGCAGCGCGTCGAGTTCCTCCTGGGTCAGCCGCCGGCACTCTCCCACGCGCTGCGCGGCGTGAGAAAACGTAATAGAAACAATAGCTTGATTCTCCTTCAGCAGACGGTAACCGGGCCACACCGAAAACAGGCCAAGCGCTGCCGAGAACGCGGCGTAACACAGCACCTGATTGACGATCTTCATCATGCGGCGACGTCTCTTGCGGCCGAGGCCGTATCCGGCAGGGAGTCACGGAATGCTCTTATCTGCATGAGGACGCGTTCACGATACTCCGGAAAATCGCGCCACGCGGCAGCGATTCTGCGCTGGTCGATGCGCTTCCTTAAGCGCGGATCCCGCACGCGGTCGATGCGCTGCTCTGTCAACCTGGCGCCCAGGCGGTAGTGACATGATCTGCCCGTACATCCGGCGAGAAAGACACCGTCGGCAATGTTGCGGCTCAGACAATAGTCGATAAACGAGGGCGGAATCTGACCCATGCACTCCACTTCGACGGACACCTCCCCTGCGGCATTCAGTTCCTCGGCCACTGCTGAGCCCCGGCAGGTGAAAGTCAATACTCTCTTGTCGCCATTGAGCTTCAGGGCGGCGCTGTGCACGTCCCCGCGTAGCCGACTGGCCGGGACGCCTGGCAAGTCGATGCCAGGCACCAGCGGGCTGCGGGTACGGAACGGTGACGCCGTGGGACAGGCGCCGACGCATATGCCACAACTCACGCAAAGATCCGGATCGACGACGGCTTGCGTCTCATATTTGAGCCCATCGCTGCGCGGTGACATCTGAATAGCGAAGTACGGGCAGTCATCCGCACATCGCCGGCAACCATTGCAGTATTCCAGGTTGACGGTCGCCGCCTGTCTTTTCTTTTGCCGCGGCAACCAGGGTGCGATGACAAGCAAGGCGCTCAGACCGACCAGCAGCAACCACACCAGCCCCGGCGACCAGATTTGCACCAGCGGGTACGCATGCAGGTAATACCAGTCGAGATCGAGCGATTGCGCAACCCGGCCCATATTCGCCTGTTCCTGGCTGACGGCGGGGAATACGGCAGACAGGACCAGCATCGCGAGCAGCGTGCCAGCCATCAGGCGTCGCGGTGGATTAATGCTCGCGCTCGACAGGCGGAACACGTGCAGCCAGATGCCAAACACCAGGAAGATCGGCAGGCCGATGAGATGCAGAAAAGCCATGAGCGTAAAGAATCGATCGCTCAACGCTTCGTCCGTCAGGAAATTGGCGGCCATCGAGTCGGTGAAGATCGGGATCCGGTCCAGGAGTTCTGCAGAGGTTATTGCGACGTATTGCGCCAGCTGGTCCCAGACGAGCCAGTAGCCGGTAATGCCGAGCGCGAATACCATCCAGACGAGCGGCATGCCGGTGATCCAGGTAAACCAGCGCTTGCCGCGGTAAGTATCGAATGAGAGTTCCCTCAGGACATGCAGGAATATCGTGACGATAGCGCCATCGGATGCATAGCGATGCAAACTGCGCATGATGCCGCCGAGATACCACTGCTCATTGGTCAGGTATTCGACCGATTCGAATGCGCCGGTGACGCTGGTGCGAAAAAAAATCAGCAGCCAGATGCCGCTCACGAGTACGATCCAGCAGAAGAAGATAGTCAGCGCGCCCAGATGATTGAACGGCGTCTCGGCCGATCCGAATACTCGCGCGAGCGGCCGTTGCAGGACGCCGAGGCCGGTCCGGCCGGCCTTTTGCAGAAAGGCAAGCAAAGGATGAGACCCTATTGGGATCCGCGCGTGCGCCCGGGGCGGAAGCCTCGCCAGAGATAAAGAGCGACTGACAGTACGACCATAAATCCGATTGCTATCTGGATGAAGAGTGAATTGTCGATTTCGTATCGACCGCTTGCCGGATTATAGACCGTGCAGAAAAGCCGGACCCGATCCACCAGGCTCGCCAGCACGTGGCCTTCCGACCCGGGACGATTGAGGACCAGTTGCTTTAGCGGCTCGACCAGCCACGGCAGTTCGAATTTGACCCCGTATACCTGACTGTATACGGCGCTATCACGGTCGATGACCGTGGTCTGGTTGATGTGGTCGTAGCCGCGCGGCGACGCAAAGTACTGAAACCCGAGCTGCTCGCTCAAGGCCGCGATCGTCTCGGGAGAACCACTCAAGAAATGCCAGCGGCGGTTGGCGACGCCCTGCTCCCGCGCAAACGCGCGCATCGCATCCGGCGTGTCGCGTGCCGCATCGAAACCGATCGTGATGACTTCGAAACTGTCTTCGCCGAGCACCCTACGAGCCGCGATCACCGCGTCATCGAGATGCTTCGTCGTTGTCGGGCAAACGTGATAGCACGAGGTAAAGATCATACTGATCACGAGTGGCTTGCCGGCAAAGTCGTGCAGGTAAACCTTGCGGTTCATTCGATCCGTGAATTCGTGATTGCCGATCGTCGTGCCGACCGCGGCCTGGGAGATGCGCAATGCAGTATCGGCGTCGTACGGATTCTCGGCCTGGGACAGTGCCAGTGATGGAAGCAGAATGAAAACGAATCGTAAGATCCGCTTCAACCGCGAATGGCGCCTACCGTTATTCTCGCATACAGACGAGGGGCCGCGTGTCAGTCGCAATGGTCGTACCCCCGCATAGGCGTCAAGACATCGGCCAGACGGAGGCTAAGTACTTCCAGTTGACGGCGTAATAGAGGACGAATATCACGAGGAAGAACAAGGCCAGAAGGAACGTTCCTGGCGCCGCGATGCCCCACTTGCCCGCGGCTTCGTGTCCGCCTTGCGGTACGATCGTCGGCTCTGCCTTCGTCAACGTGGTGGTCGTGAAGCCATAGGAAGATTCCGATCCGACCGGTTTTCCGAAGAACACCGAAAGTACGGTAACCAGTATGAACATCGCCCCACCGAGTATCGAGGCGACACCGGAAATGCCAGCGATGCCCATGAAAGTGAACGCACTTGCTGGATAGTCGAAACCGATCACGGCATCTGTGAATGCCATATCCCAGTGTCTGCGCTCGACACCCAGCGTGCCGGCGCCCAGCAGGCACAACGTAAACACCATCATGCCGATGCCAAAGAGGTACGGCTGCCATTTGGCCAGCCAGGGCAGCATGAGCTGGCGGCGGAACAGCACGGGGATAAGGAAGTAGGTCAGCGACATGAAAGCGAGTGTCGTGCCGATCACGACCGTTGCATGGAAATGCCCGGGCACGTAAATCGTGTTGTGAATGATGATGTTGATCTGCTCAGTGCCCATCACAACGCCCGAGATGCCGCCGATGAACCCGAAGCCGATCAGCGACAGGAACATGCCGGAGAAGACCGGGTTGCCCCAAGGTGCTTTTCTAAGCCACTGGTACAGGCCGTTCGAGAATCCTTTCGCGCGCTGCGCGACTTCGATGGATCCCGGTACGGTCAAGCCATGCACCATGCTGGCGAGTACGGCGAGGTACATTGCATAGCTCGTGTTGAATATTTTCCATTCCGAACTCAAGCCCGGATCGACGAGCAGGTGATGCGCGCTCGCGATTTGCAGGAAGGCAATGTACAGGAATAAGGCGGTGCGACTGACCTTTTCCGACAGAGGCTTGGCGCCAAACACTATTGCAGCGATGGCATACCAGACGGCGACATGGGCAGCGACGTTGATCTGTTGTGAGGAGTGCCCAAGTGCCCACCAAACCAGCCGGTACATTGCAGCATCGATGTTATTGATATAACCGAGTGACCAGAGGTAGGTTGGTATCAATATGATCGCACCTGACGCGATCGTAAACAC
>JBFHXJ010000154.1:0-5045 GCA_041598995.1 Woeseiaceae bacterium
GACGAACATGAAGATACCTAAGACCCAGGTCGCCATGAGTGCACCGCGCGCCGAAGTGACGCGCTTTCCCATGACCTCGGTGAATGCGCCCGTCGACCCCGTGCGGATCAGGATTCCGATGAGGCTGCCCATGAAGCCGCATACGAGTATGACCCAGGCGACGTCCTCATCAACCATGACCCGCAGCGAGGTCTCGGCAAAGCCACCGACGAATTGCTGGCCGTGAATGATGATGAGACCGACAATGGAGCCCGTAATCAGGGACTCGATGGGCCGATGCGTGATGATCGCAAGGACGAAAACCACGAGTGTCGGTATCAGGACTATGGCGCCGAGTTCTTCCACGATAACCGGGGCATAAGAGCCCCGCTCGCTTTGTTAATGTCTTTATTTCCCGGTCGAAGGCGTAGCTGAAGCGTACGTCGACATCGGTTCACATGCAATACAGCCGAATTAGCAAGGCGTGTAGGCGCGGAAGTTTCACCGCCATGTTGTGACTAGCGTAGTATCCTGATCGATCGATAATAAGAATGGCCTTGAGATTGTATCGCTTCGACTCCATCGTCATTGGGGCGGGACACAATGGACTGGTCTGCGCCGCTTACCTGGCACGCGGTGGTCATCGCGTCCTCGTGCTGGAAGCATCGGATGCCGTCGGCGGGCTTGGCGCAAACCGTGAATTTCATCCGGGCTTCCGAGTGTCGGTGGCACACTCGATCAGCCACTTTCCACGAAAGATCTGCAGCGATCTGAATCTCCAGTCACATGGTTACGAAACGCCCGCGCAGCTTCTGCCGACAATCGGTCTGAGCACGAACCGGCAACACCTGATTCTGGACCGGGATTCCATGAGCGGTGCCAGTGCAGACGACACAGACGCCTTTCGAAAATACTCTCGCCTGATGCGGCATTTCGCCGCCGCGCTTGAACCGTTCTGGTTCAAGACGATGCCGCGTATCGACAATGTCGGCGTCGGCGAGGCAATGACTTTTGCGCACCTCGGTTTGAATCTTCGGCGCCTGGGCAAGGAGGACATGCGGGAATTCCTGAGAGTATTCTCGCTTCCGGCGCGCGACCTCATGGACGAGTATTTTGACAACGACATCCTCAAAGCCACGCTGAGCTGGAACGGGCTCGTCGGATCGAAGCTCGCCCCGCGATCGCCAAACGGCGCCGTGCTCACCATGCTGTACCGCATGGGTGGGGAGTCTGCCGGATATCATGCAGTACCAGCCGGTGGCGTCGGCCATCTCGTCGATGCATTGTCGGCATCGGCCACCGCGTCCGGGGCGGAGATCAGGTGTGGCACTGCGGTCGATCGCATCCTGATCGACGCCAGTGCAGGCGGGCTCAAGGCCGCAGGCGTGCGACTTGCGAACGGCACGACCGTCGAAGGGGATCGCGTCGTCTCTGCTGTCGATCCCAAATCTGCCCTGCTCGGGCTCGTCGGTGTCGAGCATCTCGATATCGGTTTCACGAACCGCATTCGACGACTGCGCTGTGATGGCTATGTCGCGAAACTGCACCTGGCGCTGAACGGCCTGCCCGAGTTCGACGGCCTCGAGAGACCCGACGGCCGGATGATCATCGCCCCCGGCCTGGATGCCATCGAGTTCGCCTATGACCAGGCGAAGTACGGTGAGTGCTCGAGCGACCCGGTGATGGAAATCGTCATCCCGAGTGTGCACGACGCATCTCTCGCCCCGGAAGGGCAACACGTATTGTCGGCGCATGTCATGTACGTGCCATACCGGCTCAAGGGCGGATGGACAGATGCCGCGCGGGAACAGGCGGCAGAACGGGCTATCGACACGATCGCGCGCTATGCGCCACGCATTCGCGAGCACATCGTCCACCGGGAATTCCTCACCCCGGCCCATCTCGAGCGGGAGTACCGGGTCAGCGGCGGACATTGGCACCACGCGGAATGGTCGATGGATCAGTTGCTCATGATGCGCCCGACCTACGAAGCGGCACAGTATGCCACGCCGATTCCCGGCCTGTATCTCTGCAGTGCAGGCAGCCACCCCGGCGGCGACATCACGGGAGCCGCGGGACATAACGCGGCGCGCGAGATCCTGCGATGAAAGAATACGATGCAATCGTTATCGGCGCAGGGCACAACGGCCTGACAAATGCCGCATACCTTGCGAAAGCAGGCCTTGACGTCGTCGTGCTGGAAAAGAACGACTACATCGGCGGCGCGTCCGCATCCCGGGAACTGCACGAGGGCTGGACCTACTCGAATTGCTCCTATGTCTGCAGCATGATGCGCCAGGCGCTGCACCGCGACCTGGATCTCGGCCGGCACGGTCTTATCCTGGTGCCCTATCTCGGCACTGTCTATTTCGGGGATGGTGACGACAGGCTGTTCGGCTATCACAACGAGCAGGTAGCCTCTCTCGAAATGAAACGGCACTCGCCGCACGATGCGGATGCGATGCATCGCTTTCAGGCAGACCTGACGCGTTATGCGCAATTCATCCGCAAGACTCTGCTGCGCACGCCGCCGGATCCGCTGTCGTTTCGCCCGCGGGATATCAGGGAGCTCCTGTTCCTCGGCAGGCAGTTGTGGAATCTGGGCGAGAAAGAGATTTACGAGTATGTCCGCTTCTTTACGATGAGCGCAGCCGATTTTCTGGACGACTATTTCGAAAACGACCTGATCAAATCTGCAATGGCCTGCCCCGGAATTATCGGCACCGCGCTCGGCGTTTACTCGCCCGGCTCTTCGTATATCTTGCTGCATCACGTCATGGGCGATGTCGACGGCACTATCGGCGCCTGGGGCCTGCCCCGCGGCGGTATGGGCGCGATTTCAGACGCCCTCGCCGGAGCCTTGAAGGAACACGGCGGAGAGATTCGCACCAACGCCGGCGTTCACAGGGTCGTCGTGGAGAATCGCAAGGCAGTCGGTGTCATGCTCGAGACCGGCGATGAAATCAGGGCACGCATCGTCGTTTCCAACCTGGATGCAAGGCGAACCTTCCTCCGAATAATGGACCGGAAGGACCTGCCGGACGACATTTACGTGAAAGCGCGGAACTTCAAGATTCGCGGGTCATCGGGCAAGGTCAATATCGCACTCTCGGGATTGCCCCGGTTTACGGGAGTGCCCGACAACCGCTATCTGACCCGCGGCGGACAGACATTTACGGGCTCACTCGAAACAATGGAACGGGCATACGACTGCTGGAAGCGCGGCCGCTGGTCGGACGAACCGTTCGTCGAATCGATCATTCCATCGGCCCTGGACCCGACCGTCGCGCCCCCTGGATGTCACTGGATGTCGAATTTCGTGCAGTACTGTCCGCCGGAACTCGCCGATGGGCCGTGGACGCCGGAGAAGCGCGACCGCTTCGGCGAGACCGTCGTGGACAGGATCGAGAAATACAGCCCGGGGTTCCGCGACCTGATCGTACACATGGAAGTACGCACGCCGCACGAGATGGAGCAGGAGATCGGATTGACGGAGGGAAACATCTTTCAGGGAGAGCTCACGATCGACCAGCTGTTCTTCAACCGGCCGGTCCCGGGCTACGGGCAATACCGGATGCCGGTCAGGAACCTGTACTTGTGCGGCTCGTCGACACATCCGGGCGGCGGCGTGTCGTCCGCCTGCGGCGCGAACGCGGCACGCGAGATACTCATGGATCTTCGACGACCCAATACCGTACCCGAAGACGATTTCTACGATGAATAATGATGAATACGAATGATCCGTATGCGGGCGAACGGCTGAAATTATCTCCCTTCCACCCAAGGCAGAAAGCGCTGAACATCCGTGATGCCTGGGGCGTGTGGAACGGCTACAAGTTCGCCGATTGTTACTACGAGGCAGAATACGAGTATTTCTGCGTGCGTAACAGCTGCGGCACCTACGATATCTGCCCGATGCAGAAGTATGAGATTCGCGGTCGCGATGCCGAGATCATGCTGAACCGCATGGTGACCAGGGACGTCACAAAGCTCGATGTCAATCGTGTCATGTACACGGTGTGGTGTACCGATGAAGGCCGGGTGATCGACGACGGCACGATTTTCAGGCTGGCAAGCGACCGCTTTCAGCTGAATTGCGGCAGTCCCTGCGTCGCCTGGCTCGAGAAGAGTGCTTTCGGCTTCGGTGACGTCACGGTTACGGACGTCAGCGAGAAGATTGCCGCAGTCTCGCTGCAGGGACCGACCTCCTGCGCGGTACTCAAGAACATGGGCCTCGACGGCATCGACAACGCCAGGCCGTTCGACATCATGCATTTCCCTTTTCACGGAGATAAGCTCATGGTGTCGCGCACGGGATTCACGGGCGATCTCGGTTACGAGCTCTGGGTCCGGCAAGACCTCGCACTCGACTTGTGGGACGAACTCTACGCCGCGGGTGAGCACTACGGCATTCAGCCCTATGGTGAGGTAGCCACCAACATGACCCGTCTCGAAGCCGGTTTCATCATGCCCGCCGTTGATTTCAACGAGGCACTCAGGACCGTCCATTTCGAGCACGACCATTCCCCGTTCGAGTTGAGCCTGGGTTGGCTGGTCGATTTTCGGAAACCGCATTTCAGCGGCCGCACGGCCTTGTCACGGGAGATGCAAAGAGGACCAAAGTACACCTTGACGAGACTCGATATCGAAGGCAATAAACCGGCGCCGGGCGCGATCATGTATGACAGTGAGGCGTGCAAGAAGGATATCGGCTATGTCACCTCGGCCATGTGGTCACCGGCCGTAAAGTCGAATATCGCCCTGGCCATGGTCAAAACCGAGTACCTGCAGGGCGAGCTGTGGGCCGAAATCTACTATTACAAGGACAATCGCCCGTACCGGCGCATGGCCTTGTCCACAAAGCAGGATAAGCCGTTCTGGCTGCACGCGAGAGCTCGCGCGACGCCTCCACCCGATTTCTAGGCTGAGGACTGCCTCGACGTCGATCTGTCGATTTGACATCCAGGCCGGCGTTTCGGATAGCGTCCCGGCGATCCCTACGCTACGATTTTACGTCCACTGTCAGATCGCGGGGGTATCTGATGCACACGACCGAATTTGTCGAA
>JBFHXJ010000155.1:0-4954 GCA_041598995.1 Woeseiaceae bacterium
CCGCGTCCCCAGCCCGACGGGTTGTGCAGTGCCGCGGCCAGAAAAATAATGCCGAGCGAGATAACGGCCATGCGCTGAAACACGCACAGCGGGCACGGCATCAACATGAGAAAGTGCTCCGCATACAGCGCGAAGCCAATCAAGCCGGCGCAGGCGATGAATCCAGCAAAATTAAGCTGGCGCGTAGTGAGATTTTTCATGCGGAACTGTGTCAGCCGGGGTCGATGACGCCGGATTTTACAACGTCCGTGTGCCGTACATCACGCCCTTCGACCATGTATATGACGTATTCGCATATATTTTTTGCGTGGTCGCCGATGCGTTCCAGCGCCCGCGCGGTCCAGGTCACATTCATGACGCGCTGAATGTTATGCGGGTCTTCCATCATGTGTGTGATGCCCTGTCTCGTGATCGCCTCGTACTCGTGATCGACCTGCTCGTCCTCGGCGACGACTTCGTAGCACTCCTTAACATCCATGCGCGCAAAAGCGTTCATGGCGTCGCGTATCATCTGCAGCACATGATTTCCGAGATTCTTCAGTTCACGGTAAGAATTGGGTGGTCTGTCCATTGCGGCCAGTTTCGACGCCAGGTAACCGATTTTCTCCGCCTCATCTCCAATGCGCTCGAGGTCGGTAATCGTTTTGATTATCGCGACGATCAGTCGCAGATCACCGGCGGCTGGACAGCGCGTTGCGAGAATGCGGCTGCATTCCTCGTCGATATTGACTTCCAGGTTGTTGACCTTGTAATCGTCGTGGGCGACTTTGAGCCCGAGCTCGCTGTCGCCCTCGACGATCGCCGCAATCGCTTTCGATAGCTGCGTCTCGACCAGGCCGCCCATCGTCAGCACGGAATTCCGGAGGTTTTCCAATTCCTTGTCAAATCGTTTCGAAATGTGGCCCGTAAGATCGCTTGCTTGCATGGTATTCGCGCTCTTCTCGCGGATAATGACTCACCAATATGACAGTATCATGAATTTCCTCGACGGTGGGATCCCTTAAAACGAGAAATTCAGGTCGAGCTGCAGGCGCGTGTAATCCCGCGGTGTGCCGCTCGCGAGGTCGATTTCGTTCACGAACAGCGTGCCGCCGACCGTCCAATGCTCCGAGAGAACATAGGCACCCTTGATCGTGTGGCCCTTTGCGTCCGTACCGCCACCGCCGAAATCGGAATCGGTGTAGGTCGCGATGACCGCATCCGCTTCGAGTTCCTGCCACGCCCAGGATGCTTCCCAGGTGCCGGGCTCAGCGGTTTTGCCGAGGCGAACCCCAAAAGCCTGGCCGGTGTCATTGACGTCCACTTCCGTATTCTGGACGTAATCGACAAAGAAGCTCAGCGGCAGTTTTCCGACGTTCGTTGAATACTCGACAAATCCTTCGAGCTGGTTGTAATCGAACAGAAGATTACCACTCGCATCCACCGAGTTACCGGAAGGCTGTCCGTTCCAGAATGGTCGGTTGCTCTGCGTCTCCGTGTAGTCGTAATAGCCGAGACCGATCGTAAGCTCGCTGTCATCGGTGAAATCAAAGTTCATTCCGCCCTGCAGCGCGAGGAGCACGGAATCGTCGGACGTCGAGCGCTCTTCGACAAAAAAGGTTCCCGCCGTGCCGAAAAACGCACCGGACTCGTATGCGACTGCAACGCCTTCCGGGTTCAGATCGGAGTCCCAGATCAGCGCATGGCTGCCAGCCCGGTGTATCGGGTTCTTCATCTTGCCGACAAATACATGCCACTCATCGCTGGGCGTCCAGTCGGCGTATGCGAGGTCAATGCCGATATCCTTGCGCGAAAAGCCGGTATCGAATGACTGGTTCGTCGATACGGGATTATCGCCACCGCTCGCCACCTGGAAGATGACTTTTACATCATTGTTGACGTCAGCGGTCATGCCGACGCGGATGCGAAAACGCCCGCGTTCTCTGCTGGCAACTCCGTCCTCGTCAATGGACTCGTATCGCGGCCGGAAGTCGCCATTGAAGGAGATCGAGTCTGTCCAGTTTTCCTGGGCAAGACCTGGAATTGGCAGCAACGATGCCAAAAAGATTGCAGCAAGGGCGGACGAGGCCACGTAATTTACTGATTTCATGGAATTTCCTCTTCGTGTGGGGTGAAGATACGGATTTTGATTCCGAATTATTGCCGCTTTGTTACACAAAGGTTGCGCGCAAGTTACAAAGCGATTGTTGCGCGACGGTGACAGTATCGTGACATTTTTGTGACAAAGGAATCGTAGCTGGTCGCTCCCATCATCCGTGCCGACACGGTGGGCGTCAGTCAGAAAATGGCAGTAGGCCCTGGCCGGTCAGGCCGTATTGCGGGCTATCGGGATGGCATCGGGCATCACCACCCGACTGAGCGGGAAATGGCAGGTGAACTTGCTGCCCTGATGCCGCTTGCTCGCGATATCGAGGGTCGCTGAATGCCGTTCGAGCACATGTTTGACTATCGCCAGTCCCAAACCGACACCACCATCCTGCCGGTCGCGTCCGCGGTCAACGCGATAGAATCGTTCGGTCAGCCTGGGGATGTGCACTTCGTCGATACCGATTCCCGTATCGGCAACCGAAAGCTTTGCACCGTTTTCATCGCTGATCCAGCTCAGCGTAATCGTACCGTCGTTCGGTGTATGTCGAATGGCATTTGATAGTAAATTGCCGATGACAGATTCAATTTCTGCTCCGCTTCCCTGCAATTTCGCTTTCGAGTGACTCTCGACTATTATTTCGGGCACGCCTTCCTGGCCTGCAAGTGTCTTTTTTGCCGCTGCGAGTAAGCCCGGAACGTCGACGAGCTCGTCGTTGGGGGCGGTCCCCGAGCTTTCGAGCCGGGATAGTTCGAGCAATTCCGCAACGATCTTGTTCATTCGATCGGCCTCCGCCCGCATCTGGCTCAACGGTTTTTGCCACTCATTCGGTGCCGCCGGATCCGACGCAAGCATATCCAGATAACCGCTGATGACCGTCAGTGGCGAACGCAGCTCGTGAGAAGCATTTGCAACGAATTCCCGCCGCATGGCGGTCATTCGACGGCGTTCTGTTATATCGCGTATCAGCAGCAATTTTTGGTTGGCGCCATAGGGTACGATTCGGCAGGATAACCAGCTGCCCTCGTGAACGGGCGATGGCACTTCGACGGCTCCATCAAATTTCCGCTTCTGCAGGTACTTTCTGAACGCCGGTGCTCTAAGGATGTTGTCCACCCGTTGTCCGCGGTCCTGGCGGCGGCGGAACCCGACCAGTTCCTCAGCCGCAGAGTTGCACAAAATTATTTCGAAATAATCGTTGAGAACAATGCCGCCGTCGGGTAATGCATTAGCAGACTTGCGTATTTCCTTGATCAAACGATGATAGTTCTTTTTGTGCTGCTTGCTGCGATTTCGCATGTGCGCGATTCGCGCGTAGATTTGCGACCAGATGCCCTCGCCATATCGCATTTTTCTAAAGTCTTTCGTGCGTAGCGCGTGCTCGAATGTCAGCAAGTGCCGCAGATGCCACGCGAGGCCGATCAATGCCGCGACAAGCAGTCCCCAGTCGGCGTGTCCATAGACCCAGCCGATCAGGACACCGCCTGCAAGGAGGAGGATATGCCCGACTATCAGTCTTGACCTGACGGTATTCACTACGAGCTCAGCTATTGAACGTTGCTGCCGTCACGAGTGGAGAAACGGTATCCGGCACCGCGCACGGTCTGAATGTATCGGTCCGCACCGTGGCGAGTCAGCGCTTTGCGCAGCCGCCGAATATGAACGTCCACAGTCCGCTCTTCGACGTAAACATTTGCACCCCAGACCCTGTCGAGCAGCTGGGTACGACTGTACACGCGATCCGCATGCGTGATAAGGAATTTTAGAAGACGATATTCGGTCGGTCCAAGTGCGATATCCTTGCCATCGACGGTGACACGATGCCCGGCAGCATCGAGCTCGATGATGCCCGCGACCATGGATTCCGACGCGTGCGTCTTCGACCGCCGCAGAACGGCCTCTATCCGCGCAATCAGTTCGCTGGGCGAGAACGGCTTGGTCACGTAATCGTCGGCGCCACTCTTCAGGCCCGTTACCTTGTCGTGCTCGTCACCTCGGGCGGTCAGCATGATGATCGCCAGGTCTTCGTAGTCCTGTTCCCGCTTCAGCAAGCGGGTCAGCTCGAGTCCGCTCATGTCCGGAAGCATCCAGTCGACCAGCGCCAGATCCGGGTGCTCGTCGGCAATCAGTCGTCGCGCGACCGTCGAGTTTTCCGCTTCAAGCGTGTCGTATCCGGCACGCGCCAGATGAAAGGCGATCATCTCGCGGATCGGTCCCTCGTCCTCGACGATGAGAATCTTGATATCTGTCACTGGTTGGATCGCTGTAGCATAGCTCTCGAGCGCCATCTAAATCTCGATGTGATAATTCGCGTGCAATTCGGCGGTTATGGCATTAAAGCAAGGCATTGTTACATTTCTGTTACGGCCAAATTCCATCGGGTGACGCATTTGCCGCGCGGTCCGGTCACGTTACGGACGGCGGCTCCTCCGCGACCTTTACTCTTATATAAGAGGGTGTCAACGCGTCCGGTGCGATCGCCGCGCCGTCCCGCCATGCGCGGGCGCCGCAAGCCAGCACGTAGCGGGCCCGCGGCAGGTCAATCCCCACGACCTCGCTGACCCGCTTGCGATTCGCGGCCAGCAGATCCGGGTATTTCGCCCACGCGCCGCCTGCCGCGAGGTAATCCCGCTCGAACCCGCGGAGCGCGCCGATCGGCTGAATATCCTCGTCGCCTGCCGCGACCGGCAGGCCGTCCTCACCACGACGAAAGCGCCCGACGTAGACCTCTTGCATTCGCGCGTCCTGGGCAACCAGCACATGCCCGGCATCATGCAGCTCCATCGCTTCCGCGGCCACCGCCGCGAGCGACGACACCGGCACGAGTTTCAGGCCTGCGCCGAAGCACAGTCCCTGTGCCACCGAGGC
>JBFHXJ010000156.1:0-4938 GCA_041598995.1 Woeseiaceae bacterium
GGTGCCGGTGGCGAGCCACATTCAGCACATGCCCTCGCACACCTGGAACGAGGTCGGCCTCTGGGGAAAATCGGTGCGGGCGAACACCAAGGCCCGGCACTCGGACCTGAAGGCCAAGGAGAACAAGGGGTTTTCCTACGCCGCCTGGCACAACCTGCACATGCTGTTGTTTGCTGCGTCCTACGACGGCCAGGGCGCCGCCGCCACGCAGGCTGGCAAGGATTATCGCAAGGTGACCGACAATGCGATGTACGAGGTGCTGACCCTGGTGCGCTTCGGCCGCTTCGACGAGGTGGTCGAGAAAGAGAACCGGCCGCAAGACGAGGTCGGTGCTGCGCTCTGGGATTTCGCTTACGGCTACGCGAGCCTCAAGGAAGGCGACATGGCAACGGCCAAACGCCTGCGCGACGCGACACTCGAGTTTGCCGAAACGACGGACAAGCGCTTCCGCTTCCACCCGGCGGGACAGGTCGTCGGCACCGTCGCGCACATCCTCGACGGCGAGATCCTGTGGACCGAAGCCGACCTCGACGGCGCCATTGCTGCGTTCCGCAAAGCAGCAGAGGTCGAAGACTCGATGAACTACGACGAACCGGAACCGCTGCCGTTTGCTGCGCGTCACTGGCTCGGCGCCGCGCTTCTCGAAGCCGGCCGGCCGGCGGATGCGGAAAAAGAATATCGCGTGGAACTCGCCGACCACCCGCACGACGTCTGGTCATTGTACGGCCTCAAAGCGGCACTGGCAGTGCAAGGCAAGACCGACAGGGAAGTCGACGAGGATTTCGAGACGAGCACAACGCGTGTCGATGTGTGGATTACCAGCTCAAAGTTCTGACAAACCCGGTTATTTCATCCATGAAAAACTCAAAAACATCAGCCCTACGCGTCGTCCTTCTTTACTTGTGTGCCTTTGGCCCTGCCGCAGCCTGGGGAAACCCGGACGAGACCGATTTTGATCCGGATGCAAGGCTCGTTGAGCTGGGGATCGAATTACCGGCTGCGCCCGAGCCGGTTGCGAACTACGTCAATGGTGTTCGAACGGGCAACCTCATTTTTCTTGCCGGCAAGGGGCCGAAACGCGCTGACGGCAGCGAGATCAGAGGCAAACTCGGCGCAGACGTCAGTATTGAGGACGGCTACGAAGCTGCGCGTTTGACAGCGATCAATCAGCTTGCAGTGCTGAAGGAAATGCTGGGCGATCTGAAAAAAGTCAAGCGTGTCGTCAAGGTGCTCGGCATGGTGAACTCCGACCCAGAATTCGTGCAGCAACCCGCCGTCATTAACGGATTTTCGGACCTCATCGTGCAGGTCTTCGGCGAACGAGGCCGGCACGCTCGTGCCGCTGTCGGCATGGCCTCGTTACCCAGGGGGCAGGCAGTTGAAATCGAAATGATTGTCGAAGTAGAGGATTAAAAAGAGAACAGGAAAACGTAGCGGATTCGATGCTCGGACTCGACGGTTCTTGGAGTCGAACCGAGATAACTCGCCAACAACCTCAGTTCGACTTCTATTTCCTCTTCATGCGGTCCTGAACCGGACCACTGCACATAGCCCGCGCTCATATTCGAGGAACGTCAGCGAATTGAATGCGGACGGAGCGTTGGTCAGTTTCCTGATCGACTCTGCGCAGGCGTGGATTTCATCTGGCTGCATGCCCGCGGTGCCGATAAATCCGATCGCACCCGCGTTCGAGACAGTGGCGACGCGCTGCGGAGAATTGAAGGCTAACGGCATACCGCCAAGCGCGATCGGATGATCGATACCTCTGTCATAGGTTTTGGTAATTCGACCGGAAGCGGCCGACTGTCACGTTAATTCGATTCGAATTGACAATCCAGATGAGCTAGCGCGGCTTCGAGCGGTGCATCACGATCTGGTTCATCTGGAACGACAACGTCGGGGGAAACGCCAACGCCTTCGATGACCGTTCCGTCAAGTCGCAGTTCCGACACAGCGAGAAACAGAATATAGTCTGCATCACGCTCGGCGAACACACCAAGGCCGCTTGTGAAAGCGCCATTCGTGGCGGTGCCAAACAGCTTAGCACGGCCGCTGCGCCTGAACTGGAAAGCTAACGATTCTTTGCCGCTGCGTGTGCCGCCGTTGATAATCGCTGCGACGGGGCCGCGCCACGCCCCCGGATTTATTTTTGGTTCCGCACGATTCGTGTCGCTCTCGCCCGCCGGGCCAAGAGTCTTGAATGTGAAATAGTCAGTGCGGTCCGGGTAAAATGGATCAAGATAAGGCCACCAGGCACCACCGTAACCGTCGCGTAAATCGAGAACGAACGCATCCAGTCTGGAAGCTTTCGCTTCGGCAATCGCGTCTTTCAATGCGTCCAAAAACACGTCGTTTGTGCCAGACCACAGGTGCAGATAACCGATACGGCGATCGCGGCATCGAATCTCCCTTTTGCTTGCTTCCGTTGCCTTGGCCAGTGCTCTGTGAAAACTCTGCAAAATGGGCTTGAGCCTGACCTGTCGCACACCGCTTTCAGTCTCTATTTCCAACCTCACCGGCACGGCTTGTTGCCACTGAAGCAGTGACTCGAACGGAACGCCGTCAACCGCGACAATTCGATCTCCCCGGCGCAGATTAACGGCCGCCGCAGGCGAGCCTTCCAGCACGGCCTGCACGAGCCCCGGGTTTTCGTCATTCAGCTGGACGCCGATCGTATACAGCTGCGGGGCACCTATGTCACGTGTCGAGAACAGTGACCGCAACAGGTAGTAGCCTTGGTGCCTCCGATCATAAAACCTGGTATGCGACACGCCAAGACTGTCGAGAAAAGGGTTGAGGACATCTGCAAGCGCAATCTTATCGTCCGATATCAATGATTCTTCAAGTTGTTTGAGGGTGATCGGATCAAATCGCTCAGCCAGGGTATTCGGATAGATGTTCCGAGCACCAAAATCCCAGATTTCCCGTAGCAGCGGCAACGCATCGGAGCCACGAGGATAATCCAGGATCGGCTGCGCTGGTTGTTCGTCCGCGCGCAGCAGTCCTGCAAAACTAACGATTAAAGCAGCGGCAAAGCAAAGCAATCGAGGAAGATACTTTTTCATTTTGCGCAACAACCGGCAGTTCGCATCAGCTGAAAATCACAAATCCGGATCCATGGCGGTCAGAGGATCGCGCAAAAACGCCTTATTTCGAAGTTCGCTTATGGCCAGATTCAGACGTTACGGCCTCGTGTCAGAGGACTTCTTAAGGGATACGAGGACTGTCTCCGTCCATTTCGACGAGCCCCATTGGATTGCCGGCAGGGTCTCGAAACAGACCAAGCACGACTACGCCGGGAACTTCGAATCGTGGCACGTCGACTGTGCCACCGCACTGCTCAATGAGAGAAAGGCAAGCGCTAACGTCTGGCACGCCCACGTAAATTCGCTTCTCTCTCGGGTCTTCGCGGACTGTACCCTTGATTGGAGTGGCAACCGGGACGCCGAATTGCCCTGCTTCATCTAACTCCCAGTCAAAGACAGACGCGTAGAACGACTTGAGCGCTGCGTCGTCCGGCCCTGCAATGTCAAAAAATACGATTGGCCGTGGCATTTCCTCCTCCAGGGTCGATGACCGATTTCCAGGACGTCACAGATTCTCATACGGATCATTTTCCATTCCTCTGCGACTCGTTGTTACTGGACCGCTGCGACCCGCGGTATCAGCATTAACGCTTTCTGCCGGCCGTCGATGTAGTAGGTCCGCTCGCCGTCAAAAAAAGCATCTTCCTCGAGCTTGATGCGTACCGGCTTACCCCAGCTTTTGATCTCGGTCTCGGCGTACAGCTCGATCGAATGCGCCGTGTTCGGATACAGAGGATAGTCGCCGCGTCCCGGCACACCCTCCTGCTGATCCCACAAGCCGATCGTCGGGCCGGCGGCATGCCCGTGATACCCGATCGGATGGGTGTAGATCGACGCCGTGATGCCTTCGTCCCTCGCTACCTTGAGCGCGCTCGCGAGGATCTCGTTGCCGGTTCGTCCGGTGACGAACTGGCCGGTCAGGATGTCCTGCAGCCGGTTGCCGCGCGCGAGCGCGCGGCGCAGTTCTTGCGGCGCATCGGTTTCGCCGGGCCGCAACACGTAGGCGTGCTGTTGCGTATCGGTGTTTAGCCGCAAATAGGTGATGCCCAGATCGACGTGCAGCAGGTCTCCCGGCAGGATGACCTCATCGTCGTGCCGCGCCGCGATCTCCGCTTTCACGTCGACTACTTCCTGTTCCGCCCGCTGCACCGATACCGACGGGTGGAACCAGGTCGTGAGCTTCAGTTCCCTGATGCGGTCGCGATACCACCAGGCGACATCGTTGGTCGTCGTCACGCCCGGTTGGATGACCTTCTCCGACAGTCCCTCGGCGATGATCTCGTGGGCGATGCGCACGATGTTCTGGTACACGATCATCTCTTCCGGGATGCGCGTCTCCAGCCAGCCGATTGCGAGATTCTCGGCGGAGACCACGCGTTCGTGCAGGTGTGCCGGCAGCGCTTCGTGAAGCAGCCTGTATTCGGTCCTGGAAATGCCATCGGCGAGCGCAAACGTCTCCGAGAAGTTGAGCCCGATCTTTTTCGGATCGCGCGCCTCGATCATGCGCGCGAGGTGCAGCCATTGCTCACCGTCGCGTTCCTTGTCCCAGGCCTGCTCGAACATCTCACCGACGGCGTAACGCGCGACCGCGAGCGTCTCCAGCGGAAACTCGCCGCCGGCATCGTAGACGAGCAGGATCGTGCGGCGGCGTGCCGACTGCCATTCAGCGGGCAGGAATGTGCGGATGACCGGGTCCTCGTTGTACTCGCGGGAAATGATGACCCACATGTCGATGCCGCTGCGCCGCATGATCTGCGGCAATACGGTCTGCACGCGCATCGTCAGCCAGCGGTCGATGACTGCGGCGCGCTCGCGCATCGGGAGAATGCGCGGTTCTGCAACCGCGGCAGAA
>JBFHXJ010000157.1:0-4934 GCA_041598995.1 Woeseiaceae bacterium
GTCCGTCTCGAAGCCGTGCGATTCGGCCCACCTCAGGTACATGCGCAGGATCATTTCGGCCCAGTCCTGTGCCTCCGTGCCGCCGGCGCCGGACTGGATATCGACGAAGGCATTGCACTGATCGAGCTCACCGGAGAACATGCGGCGAAATTCGAGCGCGGCGACTTCCTGCTCGAATTCCTCGATATCGGATGCGACTTCCGACATCGTGTCGGCATCCTTCTCTTCGACCGCGAGCTCGAACAGATCCCTGGCATCGGCGAGTCCGGCCCGCAGCTTGTCCAGGGCCCTGACCACTTTTTCAAGCTGTGAGCGCTCCCGCCCGAGCGCCTGCGCGCGATCGGGCTGTTTCCAGACATCGGGTTGTTCCAGCTCGCGCTTGACTTCGGTCAGGCGTTCCGCCTTGCCGTCATAGTCAAAGGTACCCCCTTAACGCCGTAACACGTTCGGAGAGGTCAGAAATCATTTGCCTGGTCGGGGCGGTTTCCATGATTGCGCGCGCAGCTCAAGAAAAAGTCGCGGGATGTTATCACGAAGCAACATTGACGATCTGCAGGACATTGAGCTGCGGCGATTCGACGTCCCGGTATTCATTGACGTCCAGGCGGTACGCCAACTGCACGACGCCGCGGTACGCCGGCCCGGCCTGGTTGAAGGCAATCGCATCGACGCGGTCACCGCCGGCCGCCGGCCGAACGCGCAGCTTGAGATGGTTTTCGCCTACCGTGCGCTGCTCGTCGATTTCGAAATGGCCGGTAAACACCGGTTCCGGGAAACCGGCGCCCCACGGTCCCGCATCACGCAGGAGCCGCGCAAAGCCGAGATTCATAACGGTGGCAGGCAGGTCGCCGTCCGTCACGATCGCGCCGCTGAAATCGGCGTCCGGATAAAGGCGGGCGAGCTGATCGGCCGCGACCGCCGCAAACGTGGCGAAATCGTGCTCGGCGATATTCAGTCCCGCGGCCATCGCGTGCCCGCCAAAGCGGATGATTAGCTTGGGCTTCGCCGTCGCGACGGCTTCGAGAACATCGCGTATGTGCACCCCGGCCACCGAACGGGCCGATCCTTTCAACATGCCATCGTTGTCTCTCGCAAACGCGATCGCCGGCCGGTCGCATCGCTCGCGCACACGGGAAGCGATCAGGCCGACGATGCCCTGGTGCCAGCGCTCGTCGAAGAGGCACACGCATGCCGGCAATTCCTGCGTATCGATGGAGTCGACATAGCGAAACGCCTGCCGGCGCATGTCCGCTTCGATCTCGCGTCTTTCCTTGTTGATTGCATCGAGCCTGGCGGCGTACGCCGCCGCCGTTTTCGGATCATCGGTAAGCAGGCACTCTATGCCGAGCGACATATCTTCTAGCCTGCCCGCCGCATTGAGCCGCGGGGCAATTGCGAAGCCGAGATCGCCGCTGACCGCGCGCCGGAACGCGCGACCTGCCGCGTGGAACAGCTCCCGGATGCCCGGGGCCGTGTGTCCGGCGCGGATCCGCGTCAGCCCCTGTTGCACGAGGATGCGATTGTTATGGTCCAGCGTAACCACGTCGGCGACCGTACCCAGCGCGACCAGGTCCAGGTATTTCGCAGGCACGCGTGCCGCATGCGATTGTCCCGTCGCCGCCAGCGCGCGTCCGAGCGCGGCCATCAGATAAAACGCGACGCCGACACCGGCAAGGTGCCGGCTCGCGAAGTCGCTGCCATCGAGATTCGGATTGACGATTGCGTCCGCAGTCGGCAACTCGACACCCGGCAGGTGATGATCCGTAATCAGCACTTTGATACCGCGACGCCTGGCCTCGTCGACACCTTCGATGCTCGAGATGCCGTTATCGACCGTGATCAGGAGAGCGGGCGAACGACTTGCCGCCACACGCACGATTTCCGGAGACAAGCCGTAGCCGAAGTCGAAACGATTCGGCACCAGGTAGTCGACGTCTGCGAAGCCGAAGTCCCTGAGGCAGCGAATCACGAGCGCCGTGCTCGTCGCGCCATCTGTATCGAAATCGCCGATGACGATAATCCGCTGGTCGCGATTCGCGATGATGAGATCGACGGCTGCGTCGATACCGGGCAGCGTACCCACCGGCACGAGGCGTGGCAGGCCGTAATCGAGTTCGTCCGGCGTCCTGATACCGCGCATTACGTATAGGCGCCGCAGTATCGGATCGATCGCGTCGAGTCCGCCGCAATCGACATCCATGGTGGCGACTCTCTTGCGCAACGGGCGAACACGAAACTCAGTCATCGATTGGTTCCATTAGCAGCGGTGAGACGCTTCTCCAGAAACGAAATGCATCACGCCTGCGGATTTCAATCGACAATTCATCGCGAAACAAGAGCGTGACACTCATGAGGTCGCCGCGCTTGAGGATGCCACGCAAGCTTGCGAGCCGCTCCGCCATGATTTCCTGCGGCAATGCGCCCGTTGCTTCGGGCGCAACGGCGACGAAACCCTCCGGCGCGAGATTCAGCGCATCCTCGAGATTTTCCCGCCACGCATGGCCAGTACCGCTACAGCTCAACCAGTAGCCGCGTATCAGTGGGTCATCCGAGAACAGTGGCGGAATCGGCTGCTCTGACTGCTCCGGTGCCGTCCCGCCGCCCCACAACCAGATCGAGTTGATCGTGCGTTTTCCGCTCGACTCACGGGACCGATTCACCGCGTGATCATGCAACGCCATCTGTAATTCGGCGACCAGGCGATCGTGGTCGCGCGCAGCCTCGCCCACCGGCAGGAATTCGCCGGGATCACAGCCATCGGCGATTGACGGCGACACGGCGGACGTTGCGATCGGTTGTTTGCTGTCCAAATAGGCGAACGGCCCGAGCCGTGCAAACGCAAACTGCTCGTCCTCGCCCACGATGCTCTGCAAGGATTCGAACAGTTCGCGCAGATCTGCACGTGGAATCTCGTCCATCTGGAAGGCGTGCAGGCGCAAGTGGCTCAGATGCGGTTCCAGATGCACCGGGTCTGCCGCGGCCATCCACGCGCCCGAGCGCTCGCCGGTCTGCCCCCAGAATCTGAGCCCGGCGAGACCATGCCGCGGGACCGCGTGCCCGACGGCGGGCAGGATCCGCGCGAGCAGCTCCTCCGCCGATTCAGATACGCCCGGTCGCCCCCGCGACAGCCACCGCCGCTGGTCCGGGCGCGCTATGCGGCCATGCCGGCCAGGCGGCAAGACGACGACCGCCTGTGATTTGTGTCGTGATCGCGCCAATTCCGCATTCCGGGACGCGTCGCGCCACGGTTGATCATTCAGCCTGGCTTTGTATGATGAGTATCGGAGCGGCGCATGTAAACCATGCGTGCCGCTTGGCCAGTTATCTGCCAGTGTGCCGAAATCGCCGTGGAAATTGCCCGCGAAAAGTCGACTGCGGTTACCGTGCGTCGGGTCGAACCCGGCTCGGTCAGGATCGGTCGCGAAACCTATACCGAGAATGTGCTCATATTCAGGAACGAAGTCCGGCGCGATATCGAGGTCGATGACGCCGCAACGCTCGGGGTGAACGAGCTTGACGACCTCCTGAACGAGCAGCCGGACATCGTCATTCTCGGCACCGGCTGGCAGATCAAGCACCCGCCGCGTGAGCTGACGTTTGCCATGGCGCGACGCGGCATCGGTTTCGAGAGTATGGACACGCCCGCCGCCTGCCGCACTTTCAATATACTTTTGAGCGAGGGTCGCGACGTCGCGGCGATATTGATCATCAAGGATTGATTTGCGGCTCGTCGCTCTCGGACATCCTGTCCTCCGCGACATAAGTACATCCCTGTACAAAAAGGCGCTCCCACGACAGAAAAAGGGACGCTAATCCAGCAGCGATTCGCTGTTGACGCCGTGACTCTCCATCATGTAACGAAGATTTTTCAAGGCATCGAGCTGGATCTGCCGAACGCGCTCTCGCGTGACGCCGATTTCGCGCCCGATCTCCTCGAGCGTCAGGCGCCGATATCCGTGCAACCCGAAACGGCGTTCCACAACTGCTCGCTGTTTGTCGTTCAATTCGAATACCCAGCGATCGAGAATGGCATGAACGCGCTCGCGCTGCGCGCATTGCGAGGGCTCTGCTTCACGCTGCGCCGCGAGGGTATCGAGCGGCCCCCGATCTTCGCCGGATCCGGAACTGCCGGAGGAGCCGATCGTCACGCGGTTATGCAGCGCCAGCAGTCTCTCGACCTCCTCCTGGTCGCGTTGCATGTAAGCAGCGATCTCGGCGGGGGTCGGGTTTGCTTCCTGCGCATTCTTGAGCTTGCGCGACGCTCGCAGGACCGCGTTGATGTCCTTGATAATGTGGATCGGCAGGCGCACGGTGCGCGACTGATTCATGATGGCGCGTTCGATGGTCTGCCTGATCCACCAGGTGGCGTAAGTCGAAAAGCGAAAACCCCGCTCGGGGTCGAACTTCTTTACGGCGTGTATCAACCCCAAGTTGCCTTCCTCGATGAGATCCAGTAGTGGCAGGCCTCGATTGATGTAACGACGGGCGATCTTGACCACTAGGCGCAAGTTCGATTCGATCATACGGTGGCGCGCGGATTCGTCTCCTTTCCTGACGCGTCGCGCAAACTTTCTCTCTTCGGCTGCCGTCAGCAGCCTGGATACGCCGATGTTGTTGAGATAGAGGCTCGTGGCGTCATGGCCGCCCGATCTCGCGGCCGACCTCGGAGTTTCCCGAGTCGAGTCGCCCGGTCCGTCAAGCGCATTCTGGCCAGCGGCGGCAGTCGACCGTCGTTGACGTGGATCCGCTGTTAACCGCGGTTCGCCCACAGATCACCCCCTCGTCACGCCGGAATGTCACGCCGGCGACGCCAACAATGTGCAGGTCGATTTATCTCGCGGGCAGATACTGTCGCGGGTTTACCGGCATGCCATTGCGCCTGATTTCGAAATGCAGTCGCGGCTCCTGTCCCGGCCCCTCACCCATGGTCGCGA
>JBFHXJ010000158.1:0-4856 GCA_041598995.1 Woeseiaceae bacterium
ATCGATGCGGCGCGGTTGATCGTCGACCCCGGATTCGGTTTCGGCAAGAATGACCGGCACAACCTGAAAATTCTGGCAAATCTCGACGAGTTCCGAGCTCTGAAGCTGCCATTGCTGGTAGGCTTGTCGCGAAAACGGACATTAGGCAAGCTCACCGGGAAGGAGCCCGCTGAGCGGCTGGCCGCCGGCGTGGCCGCCGCCGTGATTGCCGTGTCGAAAGGGGCGAACATCGTGCGCACCCATGATGTCGGGCCGACGGTGGACGCCCTGGCGATGCTCGATGCAGTGCGGCGCGCAAAGTAGAAAGGAATATGAGTAAGAAGTTTTTCGGGACAGACGGCGTCAGGGGCTTGGTCGGCGCTGACCCGATGAGCGTCGAGTTCGCATTACGACTCGCCAGTGCCGCGGCCCAGGTGCTCGTCCCGGAAGGCGGCACCGTACTCATCGGCAAAGACACGCGGCTGTCCGGTTACATGTTCGAATCCGCGCTGGAGGCCGGCTTCGTCGCGGCCGGAGCGGACGTGCTGTTATTGGGTCCGCTACCGACGCCGGGCATCGCCTACCTGACACAGAAATTCAGCGCCAATCTCGGGGTGGTCATCAGCGCCTCGCACAATCCCTATTACGACAATGGCATCAAGTTCTTCGATGGTCACGGTTCCAAGTTATCGGACGAGATCGAAAAGCAAATCGAAAAGCATCTCAAGAAGCCGGCGATAACGCTCGACTCGCGAAAGCTCGGTAAGGCGAAGCGCATCGATACTGCGCGGATCATGTACCAGGAATTTTGTGCCGCGACATTTCCGAAAGAGCTCGATCTCGACGGCATGAAGGTCGTCTTTGATGGCGCCAATGGCGCGGGATACAAGGTCGGTCCACGTACGCTGAATGACCTGCGCGCGGATGTCGTCACGATCGGTTGTTCGCCAAACGGCCGCAACATCAATGACGGTTGCGGTTCGACCGCGCCCGCGCTGTTGCAGAAAACGGTGCCGGCAGTCGAAGCCGATGTCGGGATCGCGCTAGACGGCGACGGCGACCGTGTGGTCATGGTCGACGAGAAAGGCGAGGTCGTCGACGGCGACCAGATGCTCTACATCCTCGCAAAAGCCAAAAAGGAAGCGGGCAAACTCAAGGGACCGGTTATCGGCACCGTCATGAGCAACCTGGGCCTCGAGCACGCGCTCAAGCGCCACAACATCGAATTCAGGCGCGCGAGCGTCGGCGATCGCTACGTGCTCGAAGCCCTGCGCCAGACCGGCGGCATCATCGGCGGGGAAACGTCCGGCCACATGATCTGCCTCGACCAGACCACGACGGGTGACGGACTCGTCAGTGCACTGCAGATTCTGGCCGTCATGAAGCGGAGCGGCAAGCCGCTCTCGAAACTCGCCGCCGGCATGTCGCGTTATCCGCAAAAGATGGTCAACGTCCCGCTCCGCAAGCGCCTCGACCCGGACAGCCATCCCTCGATACGCGACGCGGTCAGCCAGGCCGAAAGCGAACTCAAACAAGACGGCAGGGTGGTCCTGCGCGCGTCCGGCACGGAACCGGTCATCCGGGTGATGGTGGAAGGGGCGGATGAAAGCCAGGTCCTGCGCCTGGCCGAGCGCCTCGCATCCGTCGTCGCGGAGGCGGCGGCCTGATCCGGCGCTTGCTCAACGATTCGTTCCAGCCTCATCCATTCGGCGCATTCGGGTCTCGTGCACCGCCGCTTCGCTTGACTCGACGGCGAGCAGCGCGATGCGAATCGTTCCCTCGCTGACGTGCTCTCGTATCGTATCGGCGATGGAACTCGAGATGCCCTCGATGACCGCGGCCTGAGTCCTGGGAATGACGGCTGCGCCGACGATAAAGTACATCACGAGTCCGCCGCGCCCGCTGGCCGAGACCCGCATCCGCTTGACGATTTTGGCAGTCTGCACGTCGATGACGGTCGCATCGAGCTCGCTATGTTCACGGCCTGTGTAGGTGCCGCCCAGCATTGGAACCAGTCGATCCTTTTCGTCGCTGACCACTGTCATATCTTCCGGCCCGACCAGCACCAGCAGCCTGACGTCGAGTTCCCTGGCGACGTGCGCCATGATCGATGACTCGAGCAGATCCGTCTGCCGCCATCCGCCTTGGGGAAAGGCCGCGTCGCGAAATGCGAGGCCGTCGATGATTTCAATGCGCGGCTCTTTGCTGGCGATGTTTTGTGCGAGCTTCTCGAGAAAGCGTCGCGGTCCGATAGAGACCAGTCCGTCCTCTGCTAACTCGACAGAGTCGATGTGCTCGACCGTCGGCGGCACCGAATATGGCAAAGCCACGCAGCCGCAACACAGCAGTACTGTGAAAACCGTCCCGTGCACCCTCGTCATCGCACAGAAAAATGAACTGCTCACGGCCGCCTTGCGCCGGCCACGAGCTGGCCGCTGTCGGCATCCTCGATCCACAGGTATCTCATCCCACCACCCGGGTCCGAGGAGCGCACGAGGTAGCGATGCCCCGGCTCGAGATCGACGTAACTGCCGGTTTCGTCGCTTTTCAAGCCGGAGGGATCGACGAGGACGCTGACCAGGTACCAGGTGTCCAGCTTGATTCGGTGGGGACCTGGAAGGATGTTGACGTGCCCGAAATCGGCGCGGTTCACTGTGAGTCCGTCGATTTGCAGCGAGAATACCCCGTCTCCCAAGCCGATCGTCGCGAGCTCTGAATCCGGCCGCACCGGCCCGGGATAGAGCTTGTAGACGTGCTGGCTGGGCGCCGCGGCGCAAGCGCCCAGCACGATGACGCACAGCAGCAGCCAGGCGGCAGGGCACCGGTAAGCCACCGGGGCACCTGTGTGCTTTCCGTCGACAAACGCCGCCAACGACGCAATGGCCATCACCGTAACCTCGAATCGGCGTGGGTCAGGCTGTCTCCCGCGCCCGTCGATGCCCGACCGAATGCCGATTACTGCCGGATCTACGCGGATCAACGATGGTGCGTATCCTCTCGGTCCACGCATCCGGTCGTTCGCTATTGGCCAATTATTCTTGCAGAACGCCGACGCCGTAGGAAGAAATATGCAAGGCTCTCCGCTGCGCCAGGTGGCGACGCCTGTTTTTTCGGATTTACAGATGGCCGTTCGCGTTGCGCTGGGCGGACTGCCCCGGTATCCTTGCGCGCCTTTTAAGGACGCGGATTCGCCATAAATGCGCAATTACCTGGTCGCCGGAAACTGGAAGATGAACGGCAGCAACACGGCCAATGCCGAGCTGTTGGACGGCATCATCGCGGGCATGCCGGTCTCGGATGTCGTCTCGCTGCTGGTCTGCCCGCCGTTTCCGTACCTCGTTTCGGTTGGCGAAAGACTGTCGGGTAGCGGCATTGCGCTCGGCGCACAAAACGTGTCCGAGCACGCGGCGGGGGCCTATACCGGCGAGACCGCACCATCGATGTTGAAGGACGTGGGTTGCGAGTACGTCATCGTCGGACACTCGGAAAGACGTCACGGCATGGGTGAGACGAGCGAGATCGTGGCGGCCAAATTTCGTGCGGCACAGGAGGCAGGCCTCATACCGATACTCTGCGTGGGTGAAACGCAGGCAGAGCGCGAGGCGCACCAGACCGAAGCGGTCGTCGACGAACAGATGAACGCGGTGCTCGAGGGCTCGGGCATCGAGGCGTTTCGCCTGGCCGTCATCGCCTACGAGCCCGTCTGGGCAATCGGCACGGGCCTCACGGCCACGCCGGAGCAGGCGCAGGAAGTACACCGGCACATTCGCGAGCTTTTGGCGTCAAAGGACGAGGACGTCGCAAACGGCGTCAAAATATTGTATGGCGGCAGCGTAAAAGGGGACAATGCGGCCGGACTCTTCGGGCAGGCCGACATCGATGGTGGACTGATCGGCGGCGCGTCGCTGAAATCCGCGGATTTCCTCGCCATCGCGGATGCGGCCGCATCACTGGATTAAGGTTTCATGGGCAATTTGCAATCGACAATTCTGGTCATTCATACGCTGATCGCGCTCGCGATCATCGGCCTCGTGCTCCTGCAACGCGGTAAGGGTGCGGAGGCGGGCGCGGCATTCGGCGCGGGTGCCTCCGGGACCGTGTTCGGCGCGCGCGGCAGCACGAGTTTCTTCTCCAGGGCGACGGCGATCCTCGCGACTGCGTTCTTCGCAACAAGCCTCACCCTGGCGTTCCTGAGTAGCCAGCGGGCGACTGGTCCGGACAGCCTGCTCGAGAGCGCGCCGGCTGTCGAAGCGGAACAAAGGGCGCCCACGGCGGCACCGGCCGAGGAGCAGATTCCGGCATCTGTACCTGAGCTCGAGGACGCGGAGCCGGCCGTCGAAGACACGGGATTGCCGACGCTCGATGACGAGGAACCGGTCCAGGAACCGCCCGGCGAGGAATAAGGGTTTTTGGTGAAGTTCCTTCTGTGGGAGCGGATTCAGCCGCGATCAGAACAGCAACATTTTGTGGGAGTGGCATAAGCGGCGAACGAAATCAGAATGCCGACGTGGTGGAATTGGTAGACACGCTGTCTTGAGGGGGCAGTGGCGCAAGCCGTGCCGGTTCGACTCCGGCCGTCGGCACCAAACAGAAAAGGCCGTCCTGCTTGGGACGGCCTTTTAGATTCGATGTAGGCGCTCGACGAAATCCGATCTCGTGTCGCAGTGGCCGCTTTTCCCAAAAAGCGGCCGTTCAGATCAGTGAAAATTCCTTGAAATTAGGGTCCGCTTCCGGCCAGAAGCGGTCTTTTGCCTTGACTAAAAAATCCCGCCGAAGCGGGATTCCTCACTGGACCTGATGATTTTCGACTTGCGCGGCGGTCCCGGATTGTCCGGCGGTCCCGGATTGTCCGGCGGTCCCGGATTGCCCGGTGGTCC
>JBFHXJ010000159.1:0-4818 GCA_041598995.1 Woeseiaceae bacterium
CACGCCACCTCGTATTCGAGCTCGGTGGACAGGCCGAAGACGCCGCCGACACTCATGCCGGCGCGCGCCGCTTCGTCGACGCGGGCATCCGCGTAGCCGAGGATGATGGGACCGAAGCCCAGGCGATAATCGATGTACTGGTTGCCGTCGATATCCCAGAGTCGACCGCCCTTACCGCGCTCAACGTAAATGGTTTTGTCGTCCCCCCAATAGCGGTAGCTAGACGCCACCCCGAGTGGTAGTTTGGTGATTGCTTTCTGGAAATGTCGGCTGGATTTGTCGAGGGACCGCATAGGTCGTCCGTGTGACCTGGGGCCGTAAGCGTCTCATGAAGCGGGGGTGAAAGTCCAGAAAAATTGAATGAATAATCATTCAGATTATGGCATAATTTTTAAGTCTTGCAGTAACTTATGCGATTTGATTTTAAGTTAACTATTTGAAAATTCGGTGAGTTTCGACAGATGGCGATAGCGGAGGCCGGGCTGAGCCGGCGGGCACTTGCGAAAGAACGGCGGCGCCAGCAGCTGATCGACGCGACGATCAAGTGCATCTCGATGAAGGGTCTCAGCAGCCTGACGCTCGCCGATGTCGCCAGGGAGGCCGGCCTTTCCCAGGGTATCGTCAACCTGCATTTCAACAGCAAGGACAACCTGCTCGGAGAGACCTTAAGTTTCCTGGTCGAGGACTATGACGCCCAGTTCATGCAGACGATCGAAAAGTCGTCGGGGGGTGCCGCGAAGACGCTGCTGGCCCTGATGGAGATGGACCTGAAGCCGGCCGTATGCGACCGGAAAAAGCTGGCGGTCTGGTTCGCCTTCTGGGGAGAGGTCAAAGCGGTGCCGACCTACCAGAAGATCTGCGCCGCTTACGACGACAAGTTCGGCGAAATCATTCAGGATCTGTGCAGGCGCATCGTCGCCGAGGGAGACTACCCGGACGTCGATCCGCGGAGCGTGGCCGATACCCTTTCTTCCCTGACGGACGGCCTGTGGCTTTCCTATCTCATCAATCCGAAGGCGTTCGATCGCAACGCGGCGTTGCGGTGCATCTACAGTTACCTGAGCGTCGTCTTTCCCGATCATTTCAAAGCCGGCCAGCAATGAAAATCGAACTGACGGAGAGCGCCAGACGCTGGCAGGCGCTCGCCAGAGAATTTGCGGATGAGTATCTGAAGCCGTACGAGGTCGAGGCCGAACTCAACGAAGGTGCGCTCCCCGAAAAAATAACCAGGAGAAACAAGCATCGTGCGATCGAGCTCGGATTGAGCGCCATGGACGTGCCGAAATCCCACGGCGGACTCGAGTTGCCGCTGGTCGAGCAAGTTGCCGTTTGGGAACAGCTCGGTCGCGTGACCAACGCCCTGGCGTGGTGTTTTTCCGAACCACAAAAATGGATGTTCGAGGCGTGCGACGAGCAGCAAATTGAGACGTACGTATTGCCCATGATGCGCGGCGAAAAGAAGGACTGCTACGCCATCACGGAATCCGGACCGGGATCGGATGTCGCCGGCATCGAGGCGACGGCCAGGAGAGACGGCGAGGACTATGTCTTGAACGGCGAGAAGTGGTATGTCACGAGTGGCAACCTCGCGGATTTTTTCTGGTTCCAGGCGCGTATTCCGGAGGACAACGACGAAGCGCTGTTTCTCGTTGACCAGGGTACGGCAGGCATCGACGTGGTCGCGTCGCCACGATTCAGTCACACCTACGCGGCACACCATCCGACATACCGATTCACAGATGTCCGCGTGCCCCACTCACGGCGGGTCGGCAAACCGGGCGACGGGATGGCGTTTACGCGGAGCTGGTTTCGCCACGAGCGCCTGATGATTGGTGCCCGGAGCTGCGGCGCCGCCGCCAGGCTCATCGAGGATGCCACCGAATTCGCAAACGGCAGGATCGTCGACGGCGCGCCCCTCTCCGAGAAACAGGCGATCCAGTTCATGCTTGCCGACTGCACCACGGAACTCTGGGCCGCGCGACTCATGACCTACGAGGCGGCTGCGGCGAGCGACCGCGGCGAGGACTTGAAGGTAATGCACAACCGTTGCTCCATGGTAAAGTTGTTCGCCTCCGAAATGGCCAACCGGGTCGCTGATCGCGCCGTGCAGATTTTCGGCGGACGTGGTTATATGCGCGAGAATGTTGCCGAGCGGTTTTTCCGCGAACTTCGTGTCGACAGGATCTGGGAGGGAACCAGCGAGATCCAGCGACTGATCATCGCCCGCAGCTTGTTAAAGCGCGGCCTCGACGATATGTAGTGCCGGGCGGGCGTTAGGGAGACCTCGAATTCAATGAGGCGATGCATGATGACACGATCGACTTACGCCCCGATCGCGGTGATATTTCTTTTTTGTCTGGCGTCGTGCACTACCGATCGAACTGCCGAACTCGCAAGCGATCAAAAAGTTCTCAACGTCTATAACTGGGCCGACTACATCGCGCCCGATACACTCGAAAAATTCGAAGCCGAATTCGGCATCAAGGTCAATTACGACATTTACGACAGCTCCGAGGTCGTCGATGTCAAACTGCTGGCGGGTAACAGCGGTTACGACGTTGTCGTGCACAGCAGCCAGTTTTCGTCTCGTCTTACGCCCATCGGGGTATATCACAAGCTCGACTATTCACGCCTGCCCAACATACGGCACCTCGACATGGCTTTGCGGGAGAAGATCGACGTCTACGAAAAAACGCGCGGCTATACGATTCCGTATCACTGGGGATCGACCGGCTATGCCTGGAACGAGGAACTCGTGCGCGAGCGATTGCCCGATCACCCGATGGATTCGGCGGACGTTTTGTTCGATCCCGAGGTCGTTTCCAAGGTCGCCGATTGCGGCGTCAGCCTGCTGGACGGACCGACCGACCTGTTTCCGATGGTGCTCGCTTATCTGGGCAGGGATCCCAATGCCGTCGACGACGAAAGCCTGGCCGCCGCCGAAGCTCAGCTGAAGCTCGTCAAGCCATATATTCGCTATTACAGCAACCAGTTGATGTTGACCGATATGCCGAACCGGGAGATCTGTGTCGCGATGAGCTGGTCCGGTGATTATGCGACAGCCGCGAGACGCGCCAGGGAAGCCGGCCTCGATCTGAAGCTTCGCTACACGATGCCCAAGGAAGGCTCGGGACTCTGGGTCGACGGCGTTTATATTCCGGCCGATGCGCCGCATATCGACAATGCCTACCTTTTTCTGAATTTTCTGATGCGCCCGGATATCGCCGCCGACATCGCCAACGAAGTCAATTACGCGAATTCGAATAAATCCTCATGGAAGTACATTGATCCTGACATATTGAATGATCCGGCCATTTTCCCGCACGAAAAGGACTGGGACCTTTTCTATCCGATTCTGAGTGTTGATCCGAAGCGCGAACGGCACAGGACGCGCGCGTTCGCGCGGGCAAAGGCCGGCATCTAGCCCCTTCCAGTCCGGTTAAGACAACAACAGCATGGCAGTGCAGCCACAAACGTCTGATTCTGTCGACAACCCGTTTATCGAGGTCTGGGATCTTTCCAAGCATTTCGGCGATTTTGTCGCCGTGGATTCGGTCAATCTTCAGATTAACCGGGGCGAGTTGTTCTCCATCCTCGGCGGATCAGGCTGTGGCAAGACGACCTTTCTGCGCATGCTCGCCGGCTTCGAGGCGCCGACGTCTGGCCGGATCTTTCTCGATGGGATCGACATCACGGATCAGCCACCGTACGAGCGCCCTGTCAACATGATGTTTCAGTCTTACGCAGTTTTTCCGCACATGAACGTGCAAAAAAACGTTGCCTACGGCCTGGTCAAGGACGGGATTCCAAAACAAGAAATTTCGACCCGCGTCGCGGAAATACTGAACCTGGTGCAACTCGAAGAGTACGCGACGCGCAAACCGGACCAGCTTTCCGGCGGTCAGCGACAGCGTGTCGCCCTGGCCCGCGCGCTGGTCAAACGCCCCAAGGTGCTGTTGCTCGACGAGCCGCTGGCGGCGCTGGACAAGAAATTGCGGGAGCACACCCAGTTCGAACTCATGAACATCCAGGACAAGCTCGGCATAACGTTCATTGTCGTTACGCATGATCAGGAAGAGGCGATGATATTGTCGACCCGAATCGCGGTGATGGAGAAGGGCCGGTTCGAGCAGATTGGCCCGCCGAAGCAGGTGTACGAATACCCGTGTAACCGTTTCGTCGCCGAATTCATCGGCACGATCAACACGTTCGAAGGCACGGTAATCGGCGTATCCGATGGTAACGTGCTGGTCGAATCGGACGATGCCGGCGCAGAATTGTCGGCCCCTGCAAACAGTTATCACGAAAAGGGGACGAGAATCTGCATCGCCGTCCGTCCCGAAAAGATATTTCTCAGCAAATCCGAACCGGATAACGAAGACGACACGCGGTTGCACGGCGTCGTGTACGATCTCGGATATTTCGGCAACCTGTCCCTGTACCGGATCCGGCTGGATTCCGGCAAGGTCGTGCAGGTCAGTGCACAGAATCGCAAGCGATCGGCGGAACGGCAACTCGAATGGGACGACGAGGTCTTCATTTCCTGGCAACCTGACAGCGCCATCACGCTCGTGAGCTGAATCGCCGTGCGCGCAAGCCAGACTAAAGCACAAGATCCCCTCTGGCGGCGATTTACGATTGCGGCCCCGTATCTCTGGCTACTGGTTTTCTTCCTGGCGCCTTTTGCGATCATCCTCAAGATCAGCCTTTCCGACCCGGTCATCGCAATGCCGCCGTTTACGCCCCTGTTCGATGAGTCCGGTGATTTTCAGGGCACCACTGACAACTTCACCTTCCTGCTGACGGACAAGCTGTATG
>JBFHXJ010000160.1:0-4696 GCA_041598995.1 Woeseiaceae bacterium
AGAAGCGCCGGATCCTCCGGGCTGCCTTCGAGAAAACTGTCCAGCAACAACAGGTAAGCGGGCGCGCCATCGCGTACCGTTTCCGGATCGTTCTGATTGAGGACCGCCGCAGACAGATTGTCGGCGAGGCCACTCGCCGCGGACGACATCATGGACGCACATCCGACATTCAGGACCAGAATGCAGATCGCGATTAACTGGCCGACTCGCGCACAAATTCCATGCAATGTGCTCATGGCTCGACAGACCCGTTAACAGGTTCCTGGTTCAGGGCGTTAAGGTACCTTTTCGGATATTCAGGAATCGACCGTGCCCAAGTCCGAAACATCCCTGCCAGCTTAAATCTTTTCCTTGATGCGGGCAGCCTTGCCGGTACGGCCACGCAGGTAGTATAGCTTGGCTTGGCGGACGTCGCCTCTCCGTTTTACCTGTATCTCGCTGACCGTGGGGCTGTAGGTCTGAAACACGCGCTCGACGCCCTCGCCATGGGAAATCTTGCGCACGGTGAACGAGGAATTGAGGCCGCGGTTTCGCTTGGCAATCACGATGCCCTCGAACGCCTGCAACCGTTCGCGGTTGCCTTCCTTCACCTTGACTTGTACGACGATCGTGTCGCCCGCCGAGAAGTCGGGAATCTTCCTGGTGATTTGCTCTTTTTCGAGTGCTTCGATTACCTTGTTCATCTTCGTTCTTCCAAATAGTTGTCGAGCAGCTTTTTCTGCTCATCGCTTAACTCAAGTTTCTCCACCAGGTCCGGCCTGCGTTCGAAACTCCTGCCGAGCGCCTGCTGGTACCGCCATTTCGCGATCATGGCGTGATCGCCGGACAACAGTACTTCCGGCACACGTCGGCCGTCGATCTCTTCCGGCCTGGTGTAATGCGGATGATCCAGCAGTCCTTCCATGAACGAATCCTGCGACGCCGATGTCTCGTCGCCGAGCACACCGGGTAACAACCGCGCAACCGCATCGATGACGGCCATCGCCGCGATCTCGCCGCCGCTCAGCACAAAATCACCGAGTGACAATTCCTCATCGACGTGCGCCTCGATGAGGCGTTCGTCTATACCTTCATACCTGCCCGCCAGCAACACCAAACCCGGCAGCGCTGCAAAACGCTGCGCCGTCGCCTGGTCGAACAAGGCGCCCTGTGGCGACATGCACACGACCGGTGCGCCGGCAGGCAATCGCTCCTTTGCCGCTGCGATGGCGGCGGCCGCCGGCGCGTATTTCATCACCATGCCGGGTCCGCCACCATACGGCCGGTCATCGACAGTGCGATGCGCATCGTCCGCATAGTCGCGCGGGTTCTGACAGCTCAAGCTAATCAGTCTGCGCTCGACCGCCCTGCCCACAACGCCGTAACCGGCAATGGTCATGACCATCTTGGGAAAGATTGTGACGACCTGCAATTGCATTGAGTCAGTCCCATTCCCAGTCGACGCTGATGACACCGGTGGCAAGATCAACGTCCTTTATGACTTCATTCTGCACGAACGGGATCAGAATCTCCCGATCGCCCTGAACGACAAGCACGTCATTCGCGCCGGTCGCAAGCAGGTAAGCCACCTTGCCCAGCGTCCTGCCGTCCTTGCCTATGACCTGCAGTCCCTCGAGGTCCGCCCAGTAATACTCGCCGTGCTCCGTCTCCGGCAATGCCTCCCTGGGCACGCCTATGTCATCACCGACGAAGTCCGCCGCCTCGTCGCGATCATCGCAACCTTCCAGCCTGGCGATGACCGTGCTGCCATGCCGTTTGCCTTCGGCGAGCCGGAAGCACTGCGGATCCCCGTCTCTGAAGAGCAGCCACTCCTTGTAATCCAGTATTGCTTCGCGTGGCTCGGTATAAGAGCGCACCCTGAACCACCCCTTGACACCGTAGAGGCCGGTCACCCGGCCGAGTATCACGGGTTTGCGTTCATTGAGCCCCACACCGCTTCAGGTCGCATCGTTCAGGCGCTGGCGACGGCTTTTTGCTGAGTCTTGATCAGCGCTGCAACCCGGGCCGATGGCTGCGCGCCCTTGCCGATCCAGTAGTCGACCCGGTCGAGATCGATCCTGAGACGCGTCTCGCCACCTTTGGCAACCGGATTGAAAAAACCGAGACGCTCAATATAACGGCCGTCCCGACCGTTGCGATTGTCGGTGACGACCATGTGATAAAAAGGACGTTTTTTCGCACCAGCGCGCGAAAGACGAATACTAACCATATCTGTTCCGTTAAGCATTGCGGGCAGGCACGAGCCCGGGGCCCTGCCCGAGTAAAGCGCGCATTGTACTGATTCCAGGGCGAAAGTGAAGCACAACCGCGCCCGGGATCAGGGCTCGGGTCAGACCCCAGGTACGACCGCAAAAATATCTCGCCGTCGGGGTCAGACGCCGGCTCCGACCCCCATGGCGCCGGTCAGCCGAATTACGGCGGCAGGCGGCCGCCCGGCATGCCACGCAACATCCTACCGAGGCCCCCTTTAGACACCTTTTTCATCATCTGCTGCATCTTGAGGTGCTGTTTCAAGAGCCGGTTGACGTCCTGGATTTCGAGCCCGGCGCCTTTAGCGATGCGTCGCTTGCGCGAGCCGTTGATGGTCTTCGGGAATCGGCGTTCGTTCGGGGTCATCGAGTTGATGATGGCAATCTGGCGTCGGAACTGCCTTTCGCTGTCGGCATCCTTGAGCGCTGCCGGGTTGATGTTTCCGGCAATCGGCAGCTTTTCGAGCATCGCCGCCATGCCGCCCATGTTCAGCATCTGCTCGAGCTGGTCGCGCATATCCGAAAGATCGAAGCCCTTACCCTTTTTCAGTTTTTTGGCGAGCTTGTCCGCCTTGTCGCGACTCACCCTGGTCTCGATATCCTCGACCAGGGTCAGCACGTCACCCATGCCGAGGATTCGCGATGCCATACGATCCGGGTGAAAAACCTCAAGCGCATCCGTTTTCTCGCCGGTACCGATAAAGCGAATCGGTTTGCCGGTAATCTCGCGCACAGACAATGCGACGCCGCCTTTGGCATCGCCGTCCGCCTTGGTCAGGATCACGCCCGTCAGCGGCAAAGCCTCGTTGAATACGCGCGCCGAGTTGACCGCATCCTGACCCGCCATGCTGTCAACGACGAAAAACGTCTCGTGCGGCGACGCTTCGCGATGAACGGCGACGGCTTCCGCCATCATGACCTCGTCGATATGCAGGCGACCGGCTGTGTCGACGATCAACACCTCCATGTGCGCCTGACGACTCTCATCCAGTGCGCGGCGAACGATCCTCACCGGGTCTTCCTGCGCCGTACTGTCGCAGAACGCCGCACCGATTGCCCCGGCCAGCGTCTTCAGCTGCAGAATCGCGGCCGGCCGGTGTACGTCGGCGCTGACCATCATCACGCGTTTCTTTTCTCTTTCGATGAGACGGCGCGCGAGTTTTGCGGCGGTCGTGGTCTTGCCGGAACCTTGCAGTCCCGCGAGGAGAATGACGACCGGCGGCTGCGCCCTGAGATCGAGCGGCACGCTATCGCTGCCCAGGATCGCGACGAGTTCGCCGTGAATGATCTTGATCAGGGCCTGGCCCGGGGTGAGACTCTTGCCGACGTCCTCGCCGACGGCGCGCTCGCGGATCCTGTCCACGAATGATTTGACGACAGGCAGCGAGACGTCCGCCTCCAGCAACGCGAGACGTACCTCCCGCAGCGTGTCCTTGATATTGGCCTCGGTGAGCCGCCCTTTGCCCGCGAGATTACGCGCCGCCTGGGACAGGCGTTCGGTGAGGTTTTCGAACATGGCCCCGATTATGCAGGGATGCCTGGCGAGAGTGAATCGCGACTAAGGCCGCTCCCACAATACAACTCGCTATTGTGGGAGCGGCTTCAGCCGCGATTCCTTTTATACGGTGATGACGGTGCCGCGGGAAAGCATGCGGACATTCTTGTCCGGGACGGCCGCCTTGACCTGCCCCAGGATCTTCTGTTCCTGGCCCGGTTTCATGCCCGTGAGCCAGATCTCGGGATCGTGTTTCAGGAGTTCGAGGTCACGGCACATCGTGCTCGGGCAATAGTGCCCCGCCATGGTTGCCAGGTCTTCCTGCTCATCGGCAAATGACACCTCGATCACCAGCACCTTGAGGTCCTCGCAATCATTCAGGACCGGCCACAATGTCTGGTTGGTCTTGGTGTCTCCACTGACTGCGAAAACGCCGCCGGAATTGGTCACTGTGTACCCGAGCGAAGGCACGCTGTGGAGGACATCGACCGCCCGGAATTCGCGATGGTTGATCATCACCCGTGCACCGGGGTTACAGATGACATAACGCAGCATGGGATCGTCCGCGTTCGGAATCCTTGCGAAATCAGGCCAGATGACATCGTTGAACAGGTGTGCCTTGACGGCCGCGAGCGTCTCTTCCCGGCCATAAACGGTGACCGGCGTCTCGAAGTCGTCTTCGTAGTTAGAGTCGACCAGCATCGGCAGTCCGGCTATGTGGTCGAGGTGGGCGTGCGTCAGGAATACGTGCCGGATCTGGTGCAGGTCTTCGAGCGCGAGGTCGCCGATGCCGGTGCCGGCATCGAGCAAGACATCGTCATCGATGAGCATTGCGGAGGTACGGGACCCGGCACCGATTCCACCACTGCAGCCCAGAATTCGTACGCGCATATCCTTGCGACCTCATGCTGCTCCGCCGGAACCAGGGTTCTAATAAACAGCACCATATGGG
>JBFHXJ010000161.1:0-4367 GCA_041598995.1 Woeseiaceae bacterium
AGAACAGGATGTAGCTTGCCGCAAGGCCGAGGATCGCGTTGTGTGGTCGGCTGACCAGCCACCTGGCTATTGGCTGCACCACTGACGCCCCGGCCGGTAATGTTCAATGCCGGTCGGTGTACGGCAGCAGCGCCAGGTAACGCGCCCGTTTGATCGCGGTCGACAACTGCCGCTGGTAATGCGACTTCGTGCCGGTGATCCTGCTCGGCACGATCTTGCCTGTCTCCGTGATGTATGCCTTCAAAAGCCCGAGATCCTTGTAATCGATTTCCTCGATTCCCTCGGCGGTGAAGCGGCAATACTTACGTCTGCGTGAATATCGGCTCATGTTGTGCTTCTCCGTCAGGCGCTCTTCGCCTCGGCAGCCGCTTCATCGGCAGCCTCAGCCTCGCTTGTCTCTTCGCCGCCATCGTCGGCCGCCACCTCAGCGGCTTGCTCGTCTTTCGCAGCAGCGGCGCCGTCGGCGGCTTCCTCGGGTGCCGGAGCCGCTTCGGCATCTGCGGGGCTCGCGACCTCCTCGTCCGGAGATTCCGCCGGCGCTTGTGTATCCTGTTCCGCCAGCATCGCGCTCTCGGCCGCGGCCTTCGCATCGCGGCGGCGCTGTGACTCACGCTCTTTTGCCTTCTCTTCTTCAACCGCGATCGCCATCGGTGACGCCTCGGTGATGGCTTTCTTGCGGCTTAATACGAGGTGACGCAGCACGGCGTCATTGAAACGGAAAGCGCTCGTGATTTCTTTGGTCACCTTGTGGTCGCACTCGATGTTCATCAGAACATAGTGCGCCTTGTGGGCCTTGTGAATCGGGTGCGCCAGCTGTCGCCGGCCCCAGTCCTCGATGCGGTGGATGGCACCGCCGGATTCGGTAATCATGCCCTGGTAGCGTTCTACCATGGCAGGTACCTGCTCGCTCTGGTCCGGGTGGACCAGGAACACGATCTCGTAATGTCTCATTGTTTTCCCTTTCGGTTGAAATTCCGTCGGGCACCCTGATGCGATTACAGAGTACCGTTGCGGATTACAGCTTCCCGGATAAACCGGTAAAGCAAGGGTTTTCCCGCCACCATGGCGGGGACGCGCATCCTACCCAAGCGGGCGCCCTCAAGCAAGCAAATACCTTGGCTGAAGCGTAAACTTCCCGCCATCCGGGCTATTCGACGACTGACAGACGCGGTTCTCCGTCTAGCGCGCTAAAGATCAATTTGCACCAATCCACTTGCCACACCGGACTACTCAGGCAAATTGCGCTTCAGCCGCTATTCCTCGCCAGCCGCTGGCGGAGCGCCTCGTACAGGCAGACCCCGGTCGCCACCGACACGTTCAGGCTCGGCACCGTGCCCCGCATGGGAAGCGACGCCAGCTCGTCACAGCGCTTCGCTACGTGCTCGCTGACGCCCCCGTGTTCCTCACCCATCACGAGCACCGCGTGGCCGCGAAAATCGAGGTCATAAATGGTCTTCTCGGCGCTGTCCGAGGTGCCGATGATTTTTACGCCGTATTCGCGCAGCCAGTTCAGCACTTTGCCCAGATTGTTGATCGAGACAAACGGCACGCTCTCGGCCGCGCCGGCAGCAACCTTGCTGACCGTCGCCCCGAGTCCGGCCGCGCCGTGTCGCCTGACGATCACGGCATCGACACCGGCGGCATCCGCCGAACGCAGGCAGGCGCCGAGATTATGCGGGTCCTGGATGCCATCGAGGACCAGCAGCAGCAATGGTTTGCTTTCTTCGGCCGTGAGTCTCGATTCGATCAGCGTTCTCAAGCCTGCCTCGTCGAGGATGGAGTCGCGCTGCACCTCGGCGACCACGCCCTGGTGACGCGTTTCGCCGCTGATCTGTTTCAAACGCGCCCGGTTCGCGGACTGGATCTCGATGCCGCGTGAATTTGCCTGCGCGATGATTGCCTCGACCCGCGGATTTGCCGTCTGGTATTCCGCATACAGCTTGACGATGTTTGCCGACGAGCGCGACAGCAGCACTTCGACCGCGCGCAATCCTGCAACGTATCTCGCCTTTTTCATCGCCTGCGCTTCCTGTTCCTGTTATCCGACGCCAGCTGAAAATCAATGCGTTTGGTCTCGAGGTCGACGCGCGACACGATCACGCTCAGTTCGTCACCCAGCGTGTACTGCGTGCCGCTTCGATCTCCGATCAGCGACTGGCTCCCGGCATCGTAGCGATAATAGTCGTTCTGCAGATTGGTGACGTGCACCAGGCCGTCGACCTGCAATTCGCGGATCTGCACGAACAAGCCGAAGTTGGTGACCGAAGTGACGACGCCGTCGTATTGTTCGCCGAGCTTGTCCTCCATGTACTGGCACTTGAGCCAGGTCTCGACTTCGCGCGTCGCGTCCTCGGCGCGGCGTTCGTGTTCCGAGGAGATCGCGCCTAAGTGTTCCATCGCGCCGTGGTCATAGCCATAGTTGCCGGCTTTGCCGCCTTTGAGAATATGCCGTATTGCGCGATGAACCAGGAGATCCGGATAGCGCCGGATCGGTGAGGTGAAATGCGCATAGGCGTCGAGCGCCAGGCCGAAGTGACCGATGTTCTTCGGCGTATATTCCGCGTGCGCCATGGAACGCAGCAGCGTCATCGAGATTGCGACACTGTCCGGCCGGTCTCTCACCTGCTCGATGAGTTTGTTCAATTGACCCGGCTGCACGTGATCCGGGTGCGGCACCTTGAGACCGAGCGTCAGCAGGTATTGCCGCAACTCGTCGAACTTGTCCGGATCCGGCCTCGCATGCACCCGGTAGAGACCCGCCAAGCGATGCTTTCGCAGGAACTTCGCGGCCTGCACATTCGCCGCAATCATGCACTCTTCTATAAGGCGGTGTGCGTCATTACGTGGCACGGCGCTGATACCGGTCACCTCACCTTGCTTGTTAACCGTGATGCGCGTCTGTGGAATATCGAGCTCCAGCGCGCCGCGCCGGTAGCGGTTCTTCGCGAACAACCGGTACACATCGTGCAAGCGCCGCATGTCGTCGCGTAATGTCTTGGGAATCGGCTTTTGCGAACGTCCGCTCAGGAACTCGTATACCTGTCCATACGTCAGGCGCGCGGAGGAGCGCATGACCGCTTCGTAGAATTTCGAACGCGTCACCTTGCCGGTCGCACTGACCTGCATCTCGCACACCATGCACAGACGGTCGACCCTGGGCTTCAGCGAACAGAGCCCGTTCGACAACGCCTCGGGCAGCATCGGCACGACGCGATCCGGGAAATACACCGAGGTGCCGCGTCGAATCGCCTGCTTGTCGAGTGGCGTTCCTTTTTCGACGTAGTACGACACATCGGCGATCGCGACGAGCAACTTGTAACCATTACCCGAGGGCTCGCAATACACCGCGTCATCGAAGTCGCGCGCATCGGCGCCATCGATGGTCACGAGATTGACATCACGCAGATCGATGCGACCTTTCTTCGCGCTGTCCGGCACCTCTTTGCCGAACGTTTTTGCCTGCTCCCGCACCGCCTTTGGCCAGTCGGTCGGAATGCCGTGCGCATGAATCGCGATGTCCGTGGCGATGCCCTTCTGACCCGGCTCGCCAACGACTCGCACGACCTTGCCAGTCGCCTGCTCCAGATAAGTCGGATAGTCGAGGATCTGCGCGACCACGATCTGGCCGTGTTTGGCCGCCCCGGCCTCGCCCCTCGCGATCAGGATGCGGTGCGCCACCTTAGGATTATCCGGAATGACGACACCGACACCGCGTTCCCTGATGAACTCACCGGCTACCTCGCGGATACCGCGCTCCAGCACCTCGACCAATCTTGCTTCTTCGCGGCCACGCTGGTCGAAGCCGATAGAACGAACGGCGATCCGATCGCCATGGAACAGCGAGCGCATCTCGCGCGGCGACAGATACATATCCTCGCCACCATCGTCCCGCACCAGGAACCCGAACCCATCCTGATGCCCCGTTACGGTCCCTGTGATCAGCGCCAGCTTCTCCAGCAGCAGGAACTCGCCGCGCCGGTTCTCGATGATCTGCCCGGCCTTCACCATCTTCTGCAACTGCGCCATCAGCTGCGTGCGCATACGCTTGCCCTTCAGCCCGAAGCCATCCATCAGCGCCTCGGGCTTTAGTGGCTGCCCGGCGGACTTGAGGAAATCGAGGATTTCACCCCGTTTGGGAATCGGATGCTTGTATTTGTCGCCACGTCCCGATGTGGGCTTTTTTCGCCTGGACAAGCAGTTATGCTCCGTTTGACAGCTTCGGCGCCGTTTGAGTACAGTGCGCCACCCGCAAAAAAATCGCAATTGTACGCGGTTTGAACCTGCCGAGGTGGCGGAATTGGTAGACGCGCTAGCTTCAGGTGCTAGTGGGGGTAACCCCGTGCGAGTTCAAGTCTCGCTCTCGGCAC
>JBFHXJ010000162.1:0-4145 GCA_041598995.1 Woeseiaceae bacterium
CCAGTACATCGATTATCGCCTGGGCTTCGGTCCCATCATCCTCGGCTACGCGGATGCCCGCGTCGACGAAGCGGCGCGCGCCGGCATGAGTGTCGGCGGCGTCTTCGGCCTGTCCACCGAGCTCGAATACGAGGTGGCGTGCCGCATCGGCGCGATGGTGCCGGCCGCAGAACTCATCAGGTTCGCAAACTCCGGGTCCGAAGCGGTCATGGCTGCGCTGAGGATCGCGCGCGCCTACTCCGGCAAGGACGAGCACATCGTCGTCGAGGGCGGGTATCACGGCGTCTTCAGCGAGGTGCTCTGGTATGCCGACGTCGAGGAGTGGGACCCGGAGGAGCGGCGCAAGCCGAAAATCCGGCGCGGGTCCAAAGGCGTGCCGAGGATGTTCAGGGACCTGGTCCACACCGTGCCACTGAATGACGCGAATGCGCTCGAGGACGAGCTCAGGAAAGACGGCGACAGGATCGGCGCGCTCCTGATCGAGCCGATCATGGGCAACTGTTGCGGCATCTCCGCGACCCGCGAGTACATGCGCGACGTGAGATCGCTGTGTGACAGGTACGACGTCGTGTTGATCATCGACGAGGTCAAGACGGGATTCAGGGTCGCGAAGGGCGGCGTGCAGGAACTGCTCGGCGTACGCGCGGATCTCTGTACTTTCGCCAAGGCTATCGCCAATGGCTATCCGCTTGCGGCTGTCGCCGGGCGCGAGGATATCATGCGCATGGTGGGTGATGGCGTCGTACACGGCGGGACCTTCAATGCGCACCCCGTGGCGCTGGCCGCGGCAAACAAGACACTCGAAATCCTGGCCGAGACGGATGCCCTCGACAACATCGCCGCCGCTGGCGAGAAGCTCAGGGCGGGTATCGGCAAAGTACTGAAGTCAAGGGGTATTCCGCACAGCTTTGCCGGACACCCGGCGATGTCCGGGCTGTTCTTCGATTCGACGACGCCGTCGAATTACCGGCAGTGGCTCGATTCGGACTATGAGTTCTACGACGCACTGGCAGAGGAACTACACGAGCTCGGGATCCTGGTCGAGCCGGATTCACGCGAGCCGTGGTTCCTGTGCGAGTCGCACGATGTCGGGTGCATCGAGGAAACACTGCAGAAGTTCGAGAAGGCCGTGGACTTGACCATGAGCAGTTCTCCGGGAGAGCATGGCAGAATAACGCAGTCTCGTGTCTGAAACGCCGGGGCTGGCAAAAGGGCAAGAACAAGAACACGCTTCCCGATCGAGGGCGAATCTGTCAATGAAAACATACGATGCGATCGTCATCGGCGCAGGCCACAACGGGCTTACGAACGCCGCGTACCTCGCAAAAGCAGGGCTCGACGTGCTTTGTGTCGAGAGAAACGACTACATCGGCGGGGCAACGGTAAGTCGTAATCTGTACAAGGACTGGTTGTATTCCAATTGTTCCTATGTATGCAGCTTGCTGCGGCCCGAGATCTATCGCGACCTCGAACTTGCCAGGCACGGCTTGCAGGTGACGCCCTATGGCGGCGGCACGGTTTTCATGGAAAACGGTGACTATCTCGGCAACTATCCCGACGCGGAAGTCCACTACCGCGAATATGCGAGGTTTTCAAAGGCCGACGCGGACGCCTACGAGAGGTATTCCGCCGATACGATGCGGCAGTGCCGCTTCATTCGTGACTTCCTGTTGCGTACGCCGCCCGACCCCACCTCGTTCAAGCCGAAGGACCTGAAAGAGCTCGCACATCTCGGCAGCAAGTTTTTCGAAATGAGCGAGCAGCGGATGTACGACACGATTCGATTCTGGACCATGAGTGTCGCGGAGTACCTCGACGAGTACTTCGAGACCGACGTCATCAAGGCCGCGCTGTCCGGAAGCGGAATCATCGGCACCGCGCTCGGCATTCATTCGCCCGGAACCGCATACGTGCTGTTGCATCATTACATGGGTGAGGTCGACGGTAACATGGGCGCCTGGGGTTATGCGCGTGGTGGCATGGGGGCCGTCGCGGATGCCCTGGCGAATTCCTTCAAGTCCCTTGGCGGGGAACTGCGCACCGACGCCGGCGTCGACAAGATCGTCGTGAAAAACGGCAAGATCAAGGGGGTCGCGCTATTGAACGGCGAGGAGATCGACGCGCGCATCGTCGTCTCCGGCATGGACGTAAAGCGAACCTTTCTGAGATGCATGGACAAGAGCGATCTGGATCCGGATTTCTATCACCGCATCAAGCATTTCAAGATTCGCGGTTCCTCCGGAAAGATCAATATCGCGCTCGACGGCTTACCGACGTTTCCGGCGCTGCCCAAAGAAAGCCCGCTCCTGGACGGGGACATGCATTTCATCGATTCGATGAAACGCATGGAACGCGCCTACGACGACTGGAAGGAAGGCACCTGGTCGAAAGACCCCTACGTCGACATGCTGATTCCGACCATCTGCGATCCGACGATGGCTCCGCCCGGGAAACACTTCATGAGCTGTTTCATACAGTACTGCCCGGCGCAGATCGAGGGACGCGCATGGACTTCCGAGGAACGGGACCAGTTCGGGCAGACCGTCATCGACCAGATCGCCGATTACAGCCCCGATTTCAAGGACCTCATCCTGCATACCGAGATTCGCACGGCGCAGGATATCGATGAGGAGTCCGGCCTGACCGAGGGCAACATATTTCATGGCGAACTGACGATGGACCAGCTGATGTTCAACCGGCCGATTCCGGGCTACGCCCAGTATCGCGGACCGGTTGCGGGACTTTACCTGTGCGGATCGAGCACGCACCCGGGTGGCGGCGTCATATCTGCTCCCGGTTGCAATGCGGCGCGCGAAATTCTCAACGACCTCAAGCGGCCGGATGTCACGCCGGTCAATTTCAGTGAAGACTGATGGACTACGACGCGATCATCATCGGCGCAGGGCATAACGGCCTCGTCTGTGCATCACTGCTCGCCAGGGCGGGCCAGAGCGTGCTGGTGCTCGAGGCTAAAGACCAGGTCGGAGGCGCGGCGATCACCCGGAACTTCGCCGACGGATTCTCCGTGTCCGCCTGCGCGCATCTCCTGTATCAGCTGCAGCCGCAGGTCACCCAGGATCTCGACCTGAAATTCGAGCTGGCGTCCGAGGATATCGGCACCATCGCACTCGCCGGCGACGGCAACCATGTTCGCTTGCGTGGCCGGGAAGTGAGCGGCGCGAGCAACGAGGATGCGGCGAACTACCGGGATTTTCACAGGCGCATGACGCGGTTTGCCGATCTGTTGGAGACTTATCTCAACCGAACGCCACCGCGACTCGCGAAGGACGCCGGCATGTCGGACCTCATGACGCTGGCGCGTTTCGGGCTCGACATCCGCCGACTGGGGAAAACCGAGATGCAGGAGTTCCTGCGCATCATCGGCATGAATATTTTCGACGAAGTTACCGAGCGCTTCGAGAATCCATTGCTCCGCGGCGCACTGAGTCTCGATGCGGTGCTCGGCACGCATCTCGGCCCGCGCTCGCCCAATACCATACTGACCTACCTGTACCGGCTGGCCGGCTCGCATGGCAGGATCAGCGTGCCGGCAGGCGGCATGAGCGCGGTTTCCGAAGCGCTGGCGCACTGTGCCCGGGATAACGGCGTGACGATCCGCACCGGCATGCGGGTCGAGAGTATCATCGTCGAAAACGGACGCGTGGCCGGAGTGGAAACGGACAGTGACGAGCGCTTCGCGAGCCGCCTCGTCGTATCCAACGCAGATCCGAAGTCGACGATCATGAACCTCGTCCTGGCACGTAACATGGAGACCGGGTTCACGCGCCGCATCCACAACATCCGCATGCGCGGCAACGCCGCCAAGTTGCATCTCGCGCTCGACGGATTACCGGCCATCAATGGCATCGATGAACGGGAATATGGCGAACGTTTCGTCATCGCGCCCGACGAGCACTATGTCGAGCGCGCATTCAATGCCGCGAAGTATGGCGAGACGTCGGCGAGTCCGGTATTCGAGATCACGTTCCCGAGTTTTCACGACAAGACGCTCGCCCCGGCCGGCAACCACGTCATGTCGTCGATCGTGCAATACGCCCCATACCGCCTCGAGCAAGGATGGTCAGACGAAACGCGGCAAGCGTTCCTCGATACGGCGATCGAAGCGCTCGCTGACTACATGCCCG
>JBFHXJ010000163.1:0-4081 GCA_041598995.1 Woeseiaceae bacterium
GTCGTCGATTCGGTCGCCGCGCTGACGCCCAAGGCCGAGATCGAAGGCGAGATGGGCGATTCCCACATGGGATTGCAGGCACGGTTGATGTCACAGGCGCTCAGAAAACTGGCCGGCAACATCAAACGATCCAACGCGATGGTGATTTTCATCAACCAGATTCGCATGAAGATCGGTGTGATGTTCGGCAGCCCGGAAACGACCACCGGCGGCAACGCGCTGAAGTTTTACTCGTCCGTGCGGCTCGACATTCGACGTATCGGCGCCATCAAGAAAGGCGACGAGGTCATCGGCAATCAGACGCGGGTCAAGGTCGTGAAGAACAAGGTCTCGCCGCCCTTCAAATCAGCGGAGTTCGAGATCCTCTATGGCGAGGGCATATCGCGCGAAGGCGAGATCATTGAGCTCGGCGTCAATCAGGGCATCATCGAGAAGTCCGGGTCCTGGTACAGCTACGGCAAGGATCGCATCGGACAGGGCAAGGAAAATGTGCGCGATTATTTGAAGGCCAATCCCGAAGCGGCTGCGGCTATCGAAATGAAAATCCGCGCCGAGCTGCTGCCGAACACCGTTGCGCAAGCCGCGACAAAAGACGCCGGGGAAAAAGAGGCCGTTGCCAAGCAGGCCTGATGGCGCATCCATGACGCCGGAGAGATTCGATGAGCGAAGTCGAATCGATCAATAAAAAAGAAGGCAACCTCATGCAGGCGGAGCAGGCCGATTACTCGGCCAATCCCGTCAAGGCGCGCAAGAAAGCGATGGACTACCTGGCGCGCCGGGAGTACGGCCGGCTGGAGCTGCAACAGAAGCTGATTGCGGCGGGCTTCGAATCGACGGCCGCTCACGATGCCGTGGACAAGCTCAGTCTGGAAGGACTGCAGGACGACAGGCGTTTCACCGAGTCGTTCGTGCAATCGAGGGTCGGTCAGGGCAAGGGTCCGGTCCGCATTCGTCAGGAACTCGGCGAACGCGGCGTCAAGACGTCGCTCATCGACGAGGCGCTGGACGCGCGCGACGAAGACTGGTTCGAGCTGGCGCGGGCGGCCCGGCGGAAAAAATTCGGCGCCGAACTGCCGTCGGACTTCGAGACCAAGGCGCGCCAGATGCGCTTTCTAAAATACCGCGGATTCGACACCGCCCATATCCAGGCCGCAGTCTCATCGCGTGGTGATGACTAGCGGTTACGGCTACACTACGCGGCAATTGAATTACGCTGGGCCGGCCCCAGACAGTCTGTCATGAAATCCATGTCCAGCAACGAGTTGCGCCAGGCCTTCCTGGATTTTTTCCATGAGCGTGGCCACGAGATCGTCCCGAGTTCCCCACTGGTGCCGGGCAACGATCCGACCTTGCTGTTTACGAACGCGGGCATGGTGCAGTTCAAGGACGTGTTCCTGGGCGCCGAGAAACGCAGCTACAAGCGCGCCGTCAGCGCCCAGCGCTGCGTCCGCGCCGGCGGCAAGCACAACGACCTGGAAAACGTCGGTTACACCGCGAGGCATCACACCTTCTTCGAGATGCTGGGCAATTTCAGCTTCGGCGACTACTTCAAGGAAGAAGCGATCCGGCTCGCCTGGGAGTTCCTGACCGAAACGCTCGGCCTGCCGCCGGAAAGACTCTGGGTCACGGTCTTCGAGGACGACGACGAAGCGGCCGATATCTGGCTCGAGAAAATGAAGGTCGACCCGAAGCGCTTTGCGCGCATGGGAGAAAAGGACAATTTCTGGGCTATGGGCGACACCGGTCCCTGCGGGCCGTGCAGCGAGATTTTTTACGACCATGGCCCCGAGGTTGCCGGCGGGCCGCCCGGTTCCAAAGACGAAGACGGCGATCGATACGTCGAGATCTGGAATCTCGTCTTCATGCAGTTCGACCGATCGGCGGACGGCGAGATGACCCCGTTGCCGAAGCCGTCAGTCGATACCGGCATGGGGCTCGAGCGAATGGCGGCGGTCGTGCAGGGCGTGCACAGCAACTACGATATCGACCTTTTCGCACATCTCCTGAGTGCGGCCGCCAAAGTCATCGGTGTCCGAAACGATGGCTCGAGCTCACTCAACGTGATCGCCGATCACATCCGCGCCTGTGCATTTTTAATCGTCGACGGCGTCGATCCGGGTAATGAGGGCAGGGGGTATGTCCTGCGCCGCATCATCCGCCGGGCGGTCCGCCACGGCAATAAACTCGGCATGCACGAACCCTTCTTTTACAAGCTCGTTGGCCCACTGTGTATCGAGATGGGCGACGCCTATCCGGAGCTCCCGAAAAAGAAGGCACATATTGCGAAGGTCCTCGAGAAAGAAGAGGAGCGATTTGCGGAAACGCTCGATACGGGCATGGAAATCCTCGAATCAGCCATTGCCGGGCTCAAGGGTAAGAAACTGCCGGGCGATGTGGTCTTCAAGCTTTACGATACCTACGGATTCCCTGTCGATCTTACTGCCGATATTGCACGGGAACGCGGATTGACGGTCGATCAGGCTGGGTTCGAGAAGGAAATGGAAAAGCAACGGAAACGTGCTCGAGCAGCAAGTTCTTTCAAGATTGAGGTGCCCGCGGGAGCGCTCGATATTATTGGGCAAAAAGTCACTTCCGCTTCGACTTTCTCGGGTTACGAGCGAATCGAGGAAAGCTCGACCGTCGCCTCGATCTTCAAAAACGGCAAGTCCGTCAAAAAGATCAGTGCAGACGACGAGGCGCTTGTCGTTCTGGATGCCACGCCTTTTTACGCGGAAAGTGGCGGGCAAATCGGCGACACCGGCGTGCTCGAATTCGATGGCGGATCGTTCCTGGTCACGGACACGCAAAAATCCAGCAAAGCGATTGTGCATATAGGAAAAGTACAGTCAGGCCAGCTGTCGAAAGGCGACAAAGTAACCGCCAGGGTCGACGGCGAGCGCCGCGCGGCCATCGTACTCAATCATTCCGCCACGCACCTGATGCACGCGGCATTGCGCAAGGTGCTGGGCGAGCACGTGCAACAGAAAGGCTCGCTGGTCGCGCCGGACCGGCTGCGTTTCGATTTTTCGCACTACGAGCCGCTGACCGCAGAGCAATTGCAGCAGATCGAGGGCCTCGTCAACGCGCAGATCAGGCTAAATACGCCGGCCGAGATCAGGCACATGCACTACGACGATGCCGTTCAATCCGGCGCCATCGCGCTATTCGGCGAGAAGTACGAGGACGAGGTCAGGGTGCTGAATTTCGGCGACGACTTCTCGGTCGAGCTATGCGGCGGCACGCACGTCTCGAGCACCGGTGATATCGGTGTGTTCAAGATCACGAGCGAAGGCGGTGTCGCCGCGGGCATCCGCCGCATCGAGGCAGTCACTGGCGAGGGCGCACTCAGGTGGATCGACGCCAATCAGGAAGCGCTCGAGCGGGCCGCCGCGCTGCTGAAATCGCCGCGCGACCAGGTCGTCGCAAAAGTCGAACAGCTTCTGAAACGCAACAAGGCGCTCGAGAAAGAGCTGGCCGCCGCCAGGCAGCAATTGCTTACCGGAGGACCCTCCGACATCACGGCGGGGATCACCGAGGTCGACGGCATCAAGGTGCTCGCCACCCGTATGGATGGTGCCGATGCCAAGACGCTGCGGGATGCCGTGGACCGGTTCAAGGACAAGCTCAAGAGCGCAGTCGTCGTCCTGGGCTCGGTCGAGAACGGCAAGGTTCGCCTCGCTGCCGGCGTGACCAAGAACAACACCAATCGCATTCGCGCCGGCGACGTCATCAAACCGGTCGCCGAACAGGTCGGTGGTCGCGGCGGCGGCCGCCCCGATTTCGCACAGGCCGGCGGCAGCAATCCGGACGGTCTCGATGCGGCGCTCGCCTCGGTTCCGGCGTGGGTAACGGAACATCTGGGGTGATTTCTATACTTATATAAGTGTGACAAACGATAAATGCGTGTCCCAAGCGGGCACTCGGTTGGCGTTTCGTCTACAATTACAACGGTTTGGGCGAAATATCAGGCGTAATTACAAGAACGGGGTAGGACCCGAATAAGGCAGGAGTAGGAAGCTATGCTGATCCTTACGCGTCGCGCCGGTGAAACCGTGATGGTGGGGAGCGATATCACCATCAC
>JBFHXJ010000164.1:0-3932 GCA_041598995.1 Woeseiaceae bacterium
GGCCTCAGGTTTCTGACCGACTACCTGTCGGGCGACAGCTATTTCCGGGTCGACAGTCCGGAGCAAAACCTGCAGCGGTGCAGGGCGCAGTTTGCGCTGGCCGACTCGATCGATAAGCAACTCGCGGAAATGCAACGGGTAACATCCGACGCATATCACCGCCTGCAATAACCCCGTGCCGACTTTTCTTCGGCTTGCCTCAGCCGCCTGCGTCAGACAACGCTGCCTCGACCGTGGCAATGTCCTCTTCGGTATCCACACCACGGCCCGGACGCAGCGATGCCCGGCCGACCCGAACAGTGATGCCGAGCCACAGGGCGCGAAGCTGCTCGAGCTTCTCGCACTGCTCCATGTCGCACGCGCCGGCGGCAATCAGCCGCCGCAACGTCTTGCAGCGATACGAATAAATGCCGTGGTGACGAAGCGCCGTCCGCATCACGAGTGCGTCCGTTTGCGGGTCACGGGAGAAGGGAATCGCTGCTCTGCTGAAATAAAGGGCGTTGTCATGCTGATCCGTAACTATCTTTGCAACGTTGGGATCTCGCCATTCCGCATCGGATTCGATGGCACTGGCCAGTGTCCCCATATCGACATTTTCGTCCTCGAGCAGCGCGGCGCATTCATCGATCAGCACCGGCGGCAACAAGGGTTCGTCGCCCTGCAGGTTGACGACAGCCAGCTCGTCCGGCCAGCTCCTGATGTCGCAGACTTCCGCGATGCGCTCGGTGCCGGATGAATGGTCGGCGCGTGTCATGCACACATTGGCCCCGAAACCACGCGCAGCCGATTCGATACGCTTATCGTCGGTCGCGATCCACACTTCGTCCGCCTTGCTACGTTGCGCCAGGCGATGCACATGCTGGATCATCGGCTCGCCTGCGATCACTCGCAATGGTTTTCCGGGCAGCCGAACGGACGCATAGCGCGCCGGGATAACGACCACGAAACTACTCATGTGATTGCGTCATTGGAGCAGGTTTTTCGTTGTTGGTGCTGCGGAGCTTAGCCCGAAACGGCCGAAAATGTCAGGGACCAGGGTCTTATTGTTGAGCAAGTTACTATTACGCGGCAAAGTAAACAGGACCTGATACCGAATTCCACCGACGTGCTGATTCTGGATCTCGCTTATCTTCTGGCCTTCATGCTGCTGGCACCGGTATGGCTTGCACAGCTCGCCTTGAAGCCGGCCTTTCGGGCAGGGCTTTTGAGTCGTTTCATACCACCCGAGTGCGATGCCGGAACGAGCCGCACGGTCTGGTTGCATGGTTCTTCGGCTGGCGAAATCGACCTGTTGCGGCCACTCGTCGACCGCATCGAGGAGCGGTATCCCGACGTAGGCATCGTGATTTCGGCATTTGCAGTCTCCGGATATGCGTTTGCGAAAAGGACCTTCGCGCGTCATCGCGTAATTTATTTTCCGGTCGATCTCGCGATCGTGATTCGACATTTTTTCCGGGTCATTGACCCGGACCTGGTCGTCATCGTCGAGTCGGAGTTCTGGCCGAATTTCTTTGTGACCACCAAAAAGTCGAATATCCCGTTGTGTGTGCTGAACGGTAAAATGTCGGCGAAATCCTATCGTTCTCACAAGTTGACCAGGCTCATCCCCTGGGCGCTGCGGAAGGCGACGCTATTCGCGGTCCAGACCGAAGACCATGCCGAAAGATTCCGCGGTCTGGGTGTTCGCGGCGAAGCGGTTCACGTAACGGGCAATATGAAATACGACCTGAGCGACGCCACGGACGGCAGGGACGAAAGACGAAAACTCCGCGCGCAATACGGGCTAGGCGAGGACAAGCCGGTCTGGATCGGCGGCAGCATCCACCGCGGCGAAGACGAGGCACTCGCCTGGTCACAGGCGAGGCTCGTAGAAGACGGATACGACATCCAGCTCGTGATCGTGCCGCGTTATCCCGCCGAGGCGGATGCTATTGCCGACGTATTTCGTAGCTTCGGACTCATTGCCGTGCGCAAGACCGAACTCGGCGATGACGCGGCAACCGTCTTCAGCGATTCCCGCCGCGTGTTGCTCATCGATACGATTGGCGATCTCAAGCGCTATTACGCCATGTCCGACATCGCCTTCGTGGGCGGCAGCCTGCATTATCGCGGCAGCAACAAGGGCGGGCACAACCTGATGGAACCGGCGATCTTGGGCATAGCGCCGATGTTCGGGCCCTACAATTTCAGTTTCCGTGAGACTGTGCGTGCGCTGCTCGACGGGGAGGCGGGGCTCGAGGTCGATGACCAGGGACAGATTTACCGCTCGCTCAGTCGATTCCTCGATAATCCGGGCGCTGCGGCACAAATGGGCGCCAGAGCCAGGCAAGTCATTCTCGGTAACCGCGGGGCGACAGACTTGAATTTCAGGCTGATCGAGCCCTATATTTCCGGTCCCTGAACTTGCCCTTTTTGGCCCGGCAGTTCACGATACGCCCGACCATCCTCACAACAAACAGCAGAAATCCATGAACGACGTCAAGCATGTCAACGTGGCCGGCATCGACTGCGGATCGGATGACCTGTTCCTGATTTGCGGTCCCTGTGTCATCGAGGAAGAGTCGATGATGCTGCGAACGGCCGAGCGTTTGAAGAAGATCGGCGAGAAGCTCGATCTGCCGCTCATTTTCAAGTCATCCTTCACCAAGGACAATCGCAGCTCGCTCGACTATTTCCAGGGCCCCGGTCTCGAAGAAGGGCTGCGTATCCTGGAACGCGTCAAGAAGGAAGTCGGTATGCCGGTGCTGACGGACATACATTATCCGGCGCACGCAGCACCTGCCGCGGAAGTGGTCGATATCCTGCAGATCCCGGCGTATCTCTGCATGCAGACGGAGCTCGTCGTCGCGGCGGCGAAAACCGGCGCCGTCATCAATCTGAAACACGGACAGTTCATCGCACCGGAGAACATGGTAAAGCCGGTCAAGAAAATCGAAGCGGTGGGCGGCAACAAGATCATCCTGACCGAGCGGGGCTACACCTTCGGTTATAACGACCTGATCGTCGATCCGCGCAGCTTCTATATGTTGCGGGAAGCGGGTTATCCGGTCGTCTTCGATGTCACGCACACGATCAGGCGATATGGCATTCCGAGCAAGGATCCGAAGGGCGGTACGCGCCAGTACCTCAATGTGCTCGCGCGTTCCGGCATTGCCGCTGGCGTGGACGGAATTTTCGTCGAGGCACATCCGAATCCGCCCGAGGCGCTTTGCGATGCGGCCAGCCAGTACTACCTTGACGATCTCGAGGCGTTCCTGACCCCGTTACTCGATATACACAAGCTGGTTCGGCAACAACTGCACTGATCTGCAAGGAATAAGAATGGATCTGTATCTCGACTCGGTCAATTTCCAGGAAATCGAAGAGGCCTTCGGCTTAGGCTTCCTCACGGGGCTGACGACAACGCCGACTTTCATGCACCGGGACGGCATTACCGACATCGACGGCGCGATCGTCAAGCTGTCGAAGATGGTGCCGGAGCTGCAGGTCGAGGCGCTCGGCAACACGCACGACGAGATCGTCGCCGAGGCACACCGCCTGCTCGAGCTGCCGCTCGGCAAGGAACCGGTATTCAAGATACCGGTGTCCGAATTCGGCGTCCGCGCCTGTAACACGCTGACCAAAGAAGGTCACCGGGTCAACGTACACCTTATATATACGCTCAACCAGGCGTACATGGCGATGGCGGCCGGCGCCGCCTTTGTGTGCCCGCTCGCGGGCCGCATGCAGGACCAGGGACACGATGCCGGCGCGTTGTTCGAGCAATGCGTCGAGGTCATCGACCGTTACGATTACCCGACCAAGGTCATGTTTTCGTCCGTGCGTCACCCCGACCACGTGCGGCAGGCTTTGCTTGCCGGCGTGCACGTCTGTACCGTGCCCTGGGGGGTCATGCAGAAACTCTGTCTGAATGCGCTGACGTCCGTCGGTAC
>JBFHXJ010000165.1:0-3926 GCA_041598995.1 Woeseiaceae bacterium
CGCGTGGTGACATAGCGATCAGTTGTCGGCGCAGTCTTCGCATTCGACCTCGATGGTCGAGTGATCGATGCCATACTCCAGTTTGAGCAGATTCTTGATACGGCGCACGATCGGTGTCGTATCTGAATGATTCTCGCGAAGCGCGACGTGCATTGTCAGCATCAGGTGCTGCGGTGTCAGGCCCCACACGTGCACGTGATGTATCTCGTTAACCTGCGGATTGCTGCCGACGATCTTTTGCTGCATTTCACCGACGTCCAACCACTCCGGCGCGCCTTCCAATAATATGTGCGCACTGCGTTTGACGAGGTGCCAGGCGCTCCTGAAAATGAGCATCGCCACGCCGATCGACAGTATCGGGTCGATCGGCATCCACCCGGTGGTCAGGATGACCAGCGCGGCGACGATGGCGGCCATTGAGCCGAGCAAATCGCCGAGCACGTGCAGCGTGGCGCCCCGCATATTGAGGTTGTCCTGGTCGCCGCCGTGAATCACAAGAAACACGACGATGTTCACGGCGAGTCCGGCCGCCGCGACGATCAGCATCATCTGTCCGAGCACCGGCGGCGGGTTCAGGATTCTCTGAACCGCTTCGAACAGGATCCAGCCGACGATCACGAGCAGGCTCAAACCGTTGACAAACGCGGCGAGGATCTGGAATCGCTGATAGCCGTAGCTGCGTTTCGTGTCCGCCGGCCGCGAACTCATGCGGAATGCGATCGCGGACAGGGCAAGCGCCATCGTGTCCGTCAACATGTGGCCGGCATCCGCCAGCAGCGCGAGGGAGCCGGAAAGAATGCCGCCGACGACCTCGACCAGCATGAAGGTACCGGTCAACGCGAGCGCGATCTGCACGCGTCTGATGTTGCTTTGTTGCTTTACTCGATCGTCGCTCATCCTTAGATCGCACGGGGTACGCGAATTTGCTCGACTATATGCTGCACACTTTCGGGCGGCGGGGCCGTGAGCTTGCTCACGACGACTGCCACGACGAAATTGAGGAGCATGCCGATCACGCCGATACCCTCGGGAGAAATACCGAATAGCCAGTGCTCTGCGACGTTTTCGCCCCACGGTGCGCCGGCCCACTTGAGGAACAGTCCCTTGAAGTACTCGATATAACCATAGGTGAAAAAGAGGCCGGTCAGCATGCCCGCGATGGCGCCCTGCTTGTTCGTTCGCTTGAAGAATATACCGAGCAGTATGACCGGGAACAGGGATGCCGCTGCTAGCCCGAACGCGAATGCAACGACCTGGGCAACCCAGCCCGGCGGATCAAAACCGAGGTATCCCGCGATCATGATGGCAAAAGCCGCCGCGATCCGGCCTGCCAGGAGTTCCTGGCTCTCCGATATGCCGGGCGCGAAAACACCCTTGACGAGATCGTGCGACACCGCCGCGGAAATCACCAGCAACAATCCCGCTGCCGTCGACAGTGCCGCTGCGATGCCGCCCGCAGCGACGAGCGCAATGACCCAGTTCGGGAGTCCCGCGATTTCCGGATTCGCGAGTACCATGATGTCGTTGTCGACGCTGAACTCATTTCCCTGCCAGCCGTATTCGGCTGCGGTCGCGGCGTACTCCGCGTTCGCGTCGTTATAAAGCTGGATCCGCCCGTCACCGTTCCTGTCGTCGAATGTCAGGAGCCCCGTCTGTTGCCATCTTTTCATCCAGATCGGCCGCTCCTCGTATACGAGGTTGCCGGTCGGCGAGCCGACTTCGCCGGGTTGGATCGTGTTGACGAGGTTGTACCTCGCCATGGCGCCCACCGCCGGGGCGGTTGTGTACAGAATCGCAATGAATAGCAAAGCAAAACCTGCAGATACACGTGCATCGTGAACTTTCGGTACCGTGAAGAAACGCACGATGACGTGCGGCAGGCCCGCCGTGCCGACCATCAAGGCAAGCGTGATACAGAACACGTCGATAGTGCTCTTCGTGCCGCTCGTGTAGCGATTGAATCCCAGCGAGGTGACGATGTCGTCCAGCTTGTCCAGGAGGCTTGCGCCGGTACCGGATATTTCGCTACCGAATGCCAGTTGCGGAACCGGATTGCCGGTAATCTGGATCGCGATGAATACTGCGGGAACGGTATAGGCGAATATCAGCACGCAATACTGGGCCACCTGTGTATAGGTGATGCCTTTCATGCCACCCAGAACCGCATAGACGAACACGACACCCATGCCGATGAGCAGTCCGGCCGTCACATCGACCTCGAGAAACCGCGAGAACACGATGCCGACACCGCGCATCTGGCCGGCGACGTAGGTAAACGAGATGAAGATCAGGCAGATAACAGCGACGATCCTTGCCGTCTTCGAATAATAGCGTTCGGCGATGAATTCAGGGACCGTGAATTTGCCGAATTTGCGCAGATAAGGCGCAAGGAACAGCGCCAGCAATACATAACCGCCGGTCCAGCCCATCAGATACACGGAACCGTCGTAGCCGAGAAATGCGATGAGTCCCGCCATCGAGATGAACGATGCAGCGCTCATCCAGTCGGCTGCCGTCGCCATGCCGTTGGCAACGGGCGACACGGTCTTGCCGGCGATGTAGAAGTCGCCCGTCGTATGCGCGCGCGACCAGATCGCAATGGCAATGTACAGCGCGAAACTTGCGCCGACGACGAGATAAGTCAGTGTCTGCAGCGACATCGCGGTCTAGTCTTCATGCACGTCGTATTTCCGGTCGAGCTGGTTCATGCGCCACGCGTAGAAAAAAATAAGGGCGACGAATACGTAGATCGAACCCTGCTGGGCAAACCAGAATCCGAGTCGAAAACCGCCCAGCCGGATACCGTTCAGGACGTCCACGAGAAGAATGCCGAATACATAGGAACACAGGAACCACACGATCAGGCAGCCCATGACAAGCCGCAGGTTGGCACGCCAGTACGCGGCACGGTTTTCAGGCGTCATTGGTTTCACCGATTCAGTTGTTCAGCGACAATCTAGCAGAGCATGGTGCATTATTCACGACAACCGGGGCGTGCCGTAAGACCCGCGAGGCAGGAATTCCATGATATCGACTGACGAGCCCGACAAAAAATTCATCGAGATTCACGGCAAACGCATGGCGTATGTAGAGTCCGGGAGCGGCGATCCGATCGTGTTTCAGCACGGCAACCCGACTTCGTCCTACCTATGGCGCAATATCATGCCGCATCTTGCCGACCAGGGCCGGTGCATCGCCGTGGACCTGATCGGCATGGGCGATTCGGACAAACTCGACGACCCGGAGCCGGACAGTTACCGCTACGTCGAACACCGCAACTTTCTTTTTGCCGCCTGGGAGGCGCTCGGTATTGCAGACCGGGTCGCTCTCGTCGTGCATGACTGGGGTTCGGCGCTCGGCTTCGATTGGGCGTTCCAGCATCCGGATTCCCTGCTGGGAATCGCTTATATGGAGGCGATCGTCAGGCCCGTCAGCTGGGACGAGTGGCCGGACGCGGCAAGATCTGTGTTCCAGGGATTTCGCTCCGACGCCGGCGAGTCGATGGTGCTCGAAAAGAACATGTTTGTCGAAAGAGTGTTACCGGCATCGGTTTTACGCGAGCTGACGGATGCGGAAATGACGGTCTATCGCCGGCCATTTCTCAAGCCGGGCGAGGACCGCCGCCCGACCCTGACCTGGCCGCGACAGATTCCTATCGACGGGGAGCCCGAAGACGTGCACGGCATCGTTAGCAACTATTCGAAGTGGCTCGCCGTCTGCGATATTCCGAAGCTGTTCATCAATGCAGACCCCGGCGCGATACTGATCGGATCCCAGCGTGAGTTCTGTCGCGGCTTTAAAAACCAGGATGAAGTCACGGTGCGTGGCAGTCACTTCGTACAGGAAGACTCGCCGCATGAAATCGGCGAGGCGATTGCTGCCTGGCGCCGCAAGATCGTGTCAGCGGAAAATTCGAACCGACGGAG
>JBFHXJ010000166.1:0-3768 GCA_041598995.1 Woeseiaceae bacterium
GATCGTGCCGCAGCTGGCCGCTTTAGCCACGCCCCCTGTCATCCGGCGCTATTGCGGTGCATTCGGAGCTGATTTGCACTAAACTGGTGCGGCTCGCTGCGGGATTGCACCAACGTGGTGCAAAGCCGCCGGACCCGAAGCCCTGTGTTTGCTTGTAATTCAGCGGCTTGAGCAGCGCTGGCGGATGGCATGGTTCCTGCACACCGACTAGCTATTCGGAACAAAACGAATGCACGGCCACGCGCCGGAATGGCGCGGGCGTTGAGACGAGATTCAAATCAAAGGGAGGAAAAACCAATGACCCCAAAAGAAGTTCTCGCCCTGATCAAAGAAAAAGACGTCAAGTTTGTTGACTTGCGTTTCACCGATACGAAGGGCAAGGAGCAGCATGTCAGCGTGCCAGGGCGCAAGGTGGATGAGGACTTTTTCGAGGAAGGCAAGATGTTCGATGGTTCCTCCATCTCCGGATGGAAGGGCATCAATGAATCGGACATGATCCTGATGCCGGACGCGGAATCAGCGGTACTCGACATATTCTCAGAGGACGCGACGCTGAACCTGCGTTGTAACGTGATCGAACCTGCGACGATGCAGGGTTACGATCGCTGTCCCCGCTCGCTCGCGATCCGCGCCGAGGCATACCTGAAATCAACTGGCGTCGCCGATGCCGCGTATTTCGGCCCCGAAAACGAATTCTTCGTGTTCGACGACGTGCGCTGGGACGACAACATGCAGGGTGCTTTCTACTCGGTCGACTCGAGCGAAGGCGCCTGGAACACCAGCCGCAGTTACGAGGACAGCAATACCGGTCACCGGCCGACGGTCAAGGGCGGTTACTTCCCCGTTCCGCCGGTCGATTCGCTGCACGACATACGTTCCGCGATGTGCCTCGCCCTGAACGAAATGGGCCTCGAGACCGAGGTGCATCATCACGAGGTCGCAACGGCAGGCCAGGGCGAGATCGGCGTGAAATACAACACGCTGATGCGCAAGGCCGACGAGGTGCAGATCCTGAAATACGTGGTGCACAACGTCGCACACAGTTACGGCAAGACCGCGACCTTCATGCCGAAGCCGCTCGTCAACGACAACGGCAACGGCATGCACGTGCATCAGTCCCTGTTCAAGAAAGGCAAGAACCTGTTTAGTGGGGACGGCTATGCCGGGCTGTCGGACACGGCGCTCTACTACATCGGCGGCATTATCCAGCACGCAAAAGCGTTGAACGCGTTCACCAATGCATCGACCAACAGCTACAAGCGGCTCGTGCCCGGCTTCGAAGCCCCGACGATCCTCGCCTACTCGGCCAGGAACCGCTCCGCGTCGATCCGCATTCCCTACGACGCGAACCCGCAGGGGCGCCGCGTCGAAGTGCGCTTCCCCGATTCGATGGGCAATCCGTACTTGAGTTTCTCGGCGATGATGCTCGCCGGTCTCGACGGCATCCTGAACAAGATTCATCCGGGCGATCCGCTCGACAAGGATCTCTACGATCTGCCCCCGGAAGAGGAGAAGGACCTGAAGATGGTCGCCTTCTCGCTCGACGAGGCGCTCGAGGCGCTCGACGAGGACCGCAGTTTCTTAAAGGCCGGGGACGTCTTCTCCGATGACCTGATCGATGCCTACATGGAGCTCAAATACGACAACGTGACGCGCCTCAGGATGACGACGCATCCGGTCGAATTTGACATGTATTACAGCCTCTGACGGCCGGTGGCCGGCCCGGCCGTTGGCCAGCGGGCCGGCCACCGACCCTGTCGAACGGCCGAAAACTGTGATCGGGGCGGCACTTTACCGCCGGGCGACTGGTCAAAACGAAAGCAGCACTGATATGCTAACCCTATGCTTAAGCGAACAATTATTGCGCTCTTATCCCTGTTTGCCGCCGCCGGCGTGCTGGCGCAGGCTTACAAGTGGGTGGACGAGGACGGTGTCGTGCATTTCTCCGACCGACCGCGGGAAGGCGCCGAACAGGTCGAGTTGCCGCGTGCCCCACGCAGGCCGCCTCCGCCGCCCGTTACGAGACGGGCTGCTCCCGGCGAAGCTGCCGGCGAGACTGCACCCCCGGAGCAGCCATTCCGTTACGAGTCGCTCACGATCGGCGCGCCGCTCGCGGTAGAGACGCTATGGAATATAGAAGGCGTCCTCAACGTGAGGTTGAACCTGCAGCCGGCGCTACAGTCCGGCCATCGCATCCGCGTGTACTTCGACGGCGAGCCAAGAATGGTGAACCGCACCACCTTCCAGATCAACGAGGTCTATCGCGGCGTGCACAACATCCAGGCCGAGATCCTCGACGAATCAGGCAATCTGATGATCCGCAGCATGCCGAACCGCTTCTACGTGCAGCAAAATTCGATCGTTCGCGCCAACTAGGCGACGGCAACCCTGACCGCAAAAAGATCCGCGACGGCGGCGACCCGCCCGCAGGCGACAGCGTGCTCGAGCACCTGCACACGGCGGTCGTCATCGTCGATCATAGTCTCCTTATCCAGGACATGAACCCCGCTGCGGAGAATCTCCTGGGTCTGAGCGAGCATCGGGCACGGCGACAATCGCTGCTCAAGCTGCTGGGCGACGACCCGGAATTCCGCGATATCGCCGAGCGCACGCACGAGTCCGGCATTACCTATGCGAGCGAAATCAGGCTCGGTCGCACCGAGGTTCACCCGGACGAGCGCAGGATCGAGTATCGCGTCTCGCTGCTCGCAGTACCGCCGCTCGAAGATCGCCTGCTGGTCGAGCTCAACGACGTGACGCGCCGCTCGAGAATCAGCCGCGAGAACGCGCTCATCATTCAGCACGGCGCCGGGCGACAGATGATCCGACAGCTCGCCCACGAGATCAAAAACCCCCTGGGTGGTCTGCGCGGCGCGGCGCAGTTGCTGGATCGCCAGCTCGACAGCGAAGAGTTGAAGGAGTACACGAGCGTCATCATCAGCGAAGCGGACCGGCTCGCAAACCTGGTCGATACCCTGCTGGGACCCGGCGGCCCACCGAAAAAAGAACGCATCAACGTGCACGAGCTGCTCGAATACGTCGTGCGCCTCGTGGAGCCGGGCCACGCGGGGATCAGGATCTGTCGCGACTACGATCCCGGCCTGCCGCTGTTTTCCCTCGACCGTGACCAGATGGTGCAGGCGTTTCTCAATCTGTTGCAGAACGCGAGCACGGCATTGGACGGACAGGGCGAGATAACCGTGCGTACGCGCGCGATCATGAGCTTCACGATCGGTGAGATCCGCCACCGTGCGGTGGCGAGCATCGAGATCGAGGACGACGGCCCGGGCATTCCGCCCGAGCTGCAGGACTCCGTTTTCTATCCGCTTGTCACCGGCAGGGCCGACGGTACCGGCCTTGGCCTGCCCGTGGCGCAGGAGCTCATCAGCCGGCACGGCGGACTGATCGAATTCGAGAGCCGGCCGGGGAGAACGGTGTTCTTCGTCAGGATCCCGTTGACGGATGCGGAGGCTGACTTTGGCGACTGACAGCGAACTCGAGGTCTGGGTCGTCGACGACGATCAGTCGGTGCGCTGGGTGCTCGAGAAAGCATTGCGCCAGGCCGACATGCAAACCCGCAGCTTCGAGCGCGGCGAGCACCTGCTGGATGCGATCGGCAAAGAACAACCGGACGTCCTGATCACTGACGTGCGCATGCCGGGCATGGACGGGCTGACCTTGCTCGATCGCTTGAGCCGCCTGTGCCCGGATCTCCCGGTCATCGTCGTGACTGCCTATTCCGACCTCGAGAACGCCGTGGCGGCTTAC
>JBFHXJ010000167.1:0-3674 GCA_041598995.1 Woeseiaceae bacterium
GACGTGCAACTCGTTGGCCGCCGACTCGAGCAGCACCTGGACGATGACCAGGTTCGCGATGGCGGCGAGCCGGCCGTTGACTCGCGGTCCGCCGCGGCCGTCGATAATGCCGTCGATCAGGTCCGAGCCCAGGGCGCGAACGACGTCATCGCCGTTCCACACGTAACCCGCCGTCAACAGCCAGTCGCGCGTGCGACGCACGACCTCACCGATTGCCTCGGATGACTTGACGATTTCGGCGACGTTGCTGCTCGTGATCTTCGCCGTCATCGGCCCGGTCGCGGAAAACGACCTTAGCCCGAAATCCATGGACGCGGCGAGAATGTCCTGCGCGTCGTAGATGTTTGACTTGGTCTGCCCGCCAGAGAGATCGCGGGCCATGTGCATGACCACTGTGGAATAGGGATTGACGTTGACGACGTACTTCTTGCTCGGCTCGAGCGCCGCGCCGATGAGGGTAAAGTCGGGCGCCTGGTTGGTCACCAGGTCGGTGCCGCCGGTTGCATCGACCGTCAGCGGATAGTAGCGCCCCTTGGTCTTGACGATGATGTTGTAGCCTGCCGCGGTATCACTCTGGAATTCCTTGAGGATGACGCCGTCGTTCTGCAGGACACGCATCGCTGCGCCGACGACCGGTCCGTCCCCGACGCTGCCCGATAATTCGTAGTTGTCTTCCACGGCGGACACGGTCGAGACCTCTTCCTCGTCCGTGACCTCGTCCTGCAACAGACAGCCGCTCAAGACCAGCGCCGTTATGGTTATGGCTGCGATGCCGCGGTAATGCCCAAGTACCCGTGCTTCCAGCATGGCTTATCCCCTGCCTACGAGCTGGCAGGCAAGCCAATGCGATAGCGGTCACTTCAAGGTGCGATAAAGAATCGTGAGACGCACCCGGTATCGGCATACCGGGCGATCGGTGTGCGACGGTCGAAGACATTCCATGCCGTCCGTCGTTGTCGATCTGGCAACCCCGCTGTCTTAGGCCTTGGCCCTTAGATCGGTGGCTTTGCGTCCCAACCTTTCGATTGGTTTGCCTTTTTCAGTCGTAAGTTTTATTCCCTCGTCAAAGTCCTTTTCGGATGACTGCCCAAGCGGCAGTAATTGCGAAACTATCACAGATCGAATCCAGCGCAACCTGTCGCAAATCGGCCGCTGGGATTATGTACAGGCCGGTACGGAATCACTGGGATTGCCGACCGAACGCAAGCCTCGTTTATGGCACCGCATTCGCCCCTGGCGCATTTATGTCCAGTGACTCTGCGGAGCCCGCATGACCGCTATTGCGGTGAGCCCTGAGGGGCGTTTCGGTAAACCGATCACGGATTGCGGTAAATCGTATTGACAATCATTCTCATTTAGGTTCAAATAATGGGAAACCGCTAAGTCATTGATTATGTACGTCTGCATCTGCAATTCGGTCACCGACAAGCAAATCCGCCGCGCGGCGGCCAAGGGCGTGGACAACCTCTACGAGCTGCGCGAGAACCTGGGCGTGGCCTCCTGCTGCGGCAGCTGTGCCGGCGAGGCGCAGGCCATCCTCGAGGCCAGCGCGGACGGCGGCGCCGGACCGGTCCTGTACAACCCCTCCCCCGCCTGAGCGGCGGCCAACGAAAAACGGAGCCCCGCTTGCGGGCTTTTTTTGCGCCCGCGGGCAACACGAGAATGCAATTCATTCTCGTTGTGATTCACCCTAATTCTGCTTGCGATTGCCCGGTCGGGACCTAGAATTGGCACACCAGACGTTGATCACTCTGCTAGTCAAAACGACAAAAATCAGTAGCGGCTGAAGCAGCTGCTATAGACGCGAACAAGAAATCGAAACGGAGACCATTTCATGAAAGGCGATGCCACCGTCATCGAACACCTGAACCGTGTGCTGAAAAACGAGCTCACGGCCATCAACCAGTACTTCCTGCACGCGAAGATGATGAAGGACTGGGGCTTCGAGTCATTAGCGGAAAAAGAACGTGAGGAATCGATCGACGAGATGAAACATGCCGATGAGGTCATCGAGCGCATCCTGTTACTCGAGGGGCTGCCGAACCTGCAGGACCTCGGCAAGCTCAGGATCGGCGAGGACGTTCCTGAAATGCTGCAATCTGATCTCGACCTGGAACTCGATGCGCTACCCGACTTACAAGCAGCCATCTCCTACTGCGAGGCACACAAGGACTTCGTCAGCCGTGATCTCTTCGACAGCATCTTGAAATCCGAAGAAGAACACGTCGACTGGCTGGAGACGCAGCTGGACCTCATCGACAAGCTCGGCATCCAGAACTACCTGCAGTCCGCCAAGTAGTTTTCGAAGAACAGATAACTGTGGGAGCGGCTTTTTGTGCAGGGACGCACTTATGTCGCTGCGCACAGGGACGTGCAGGCAGCGACGAAGCCGCGATCAATCAGCGACGAAGCCGCGAACTGGATCAGGCAGCCCCCTCGCTGCGTAACCCACTCGCACGAATCGCCAGATCGACGAGCTCGAATTCGGTGTGACCGATCTTGAACTTGTCGCCGTGCTTCAGCTCGTGCCGCTTGCCGCGCGCCGAATTGACCTTAAGCCCGTTGGTGCTACCCAGGTCCTCGATGAATACGCGGTTATTGGCCTGAACGATCCGGGCGTGTACGCGGCTGATGCATTTTTCGCGAACGCGAATATCGTTATCCCGGCCGCGACCGATCGTCAGCTTTTTTCTGTTTAGCGGATACTGCATCCCCGCGGCTTCGTCGCCGACGGGGACGATGACGAACTGCTGCGGCGCGTCGTCGCCAGTTGCCGTTCCGGCATCCTGGGGATTTTCCGCCGCGGGCTTGCGCAGGGCGGCGGGTATCAGCTGCGTGACCGCATGGTTCGATTGCTTGTTTTGCTTTCGCTGCGCTTTGCCGGAAGCCACGGCATTGCTCACGGGCTCGGCCCGCTGTCGCTCGCGCCGGGCGCCTTCCGCTGCTGAATCATCGATATCGGCATTCAGCACCTTGAGCTCTCTCTGCATGTGCACGAGGTAGCGGTTCATGCGCTCGATTTGCTTTTCACGATCGGCCAGCGTTTTCTGAAGACCCGTGAAATCAATCTTCTTTTCGTTACGTCGTCCGGACAGTTCTGCGCAGCGTTGCTCCAGCGACACGATTCGCTCGGCGAGTTCGGCGATATCTTTGTCACGATTGGCAACCGCCGCCTGATGTTTTTTCAGCTCACCCTCCATGCCATTGAGCGCGTCACGGTAATTTGCCTCGGCCTGCCGGTAGCCATCCTCGGTCGCTGCCCCTGCTGCGCCACTCTGCGCCTGTTCGAAGGCCGCCCGTGTGCTCGCCAGCTCTTTCTGCAGTGAGGCGATGTGCTGCTTGGTTGCGCGCAACTCCTCGCCTTCCGACATCAGCACGTCGCACTGATGATCGGCGTGTTGCTGCAGGGAATGAAACTGGTCGTGGAGGCTGCGCAATGCGTCAACGAGCTCGGATTTTTCGTTGACGGCGTTGGCGAGGTCGGCCTGCAGTCGCCGAATCTTGGCTTCGTACTCGTCGAGCCGGCGCCCGACTTCTTTCATCGTCTCCGCCGCCTGTCCGTATTCAGCGCCCGCACTGGATGGCGATCGCTGAGCCTCGGCAGAAGCGGACAACAGCTCCGGCTGTTGTGCAGCTTGATTTCGAGCAGACCCATCGTCACGCCTGCGACCGGC
>JBFHXJ010000168.1:0-3472 GCA_041598995.1 Woeseiaceae bacterium
CAGGAGTAAGCCGCTGCCGCTGAAAATTAAGCGCGTGCGGTTGCTCGGACTCGATCGCAAACTCGACATGCGCAGGCCGGTAGCGGAGGCGAAAGGCAACAATCTCGCCCGCTGGTTTACGGCATTTCCGCCGAACAAGCTGGATGCGACCGAGTACGCCAATGCACTGAAAAAAGTTTCGACTCTGCACGGTTTTCAATACACGCGCTTCGATTCCCGCAAGCTGCGCGACCTCGGAGCCGGCGCATTTCTCGCCGTCGCCCAGGGCAACGATGATGACAGTGCGGCGATCGTGCGTCTGCGCTACCGGCCGGGCAAGAAAAGCGCCGCACCGGATCTTAGCCTCGTCGGCAAGGGCATCATTTTCGATACCGGCGGGACGAATTTGAAGCCGTTTGCATCGATGCTGGACATGCATGGCGACATGCAGGGCAGCGCCGTCGCGGTCGGGACCCTCGTGGCGATTGCGGAACTCGACCTGCCGCTTGCGGTCGACTGCTGGCTTGCCATCACCGAAAACCGGACGGGTCCCCGAGCGTACAAGTCACAGGACGTCGTGACCGCGGCGAACGGGAAAACGATTCAAACTATCCACACGGACGCCGAGGGCCGGATGGCGCTCGCAGATGCCCTCGTTCTGGCGAGCCGCGACGAGCCGGGTCTGATGATCGATTATGCGACACTGACGGGAGCCTGCATCAATGCGATCACGACGCGGTACAGCGGCGTGTTTACGAATCGACCCGAATGGCATCCGCGGCTGAAACGCACGGGTGGAATCTGCGGCGAACGCGTGTGGCCATTTCCGATCGGCAAGGAATTTCTCAATGATTTGAAAAGCGGCGTCGCGGACATCAAGCAGTGTTCGGCAAGCGGCAGCGGCGACCACATACTGGCCGGCAGTTTTCTCTCCGAATTCGTGGTCGGCGACGTGGCATGGGTTCACCTCGATCTGAGCGCAAGTAATAACAAGGGTGGGCTTGCGCATGTGCCCACGGAAATCACGGGCTTCGGCGTGCGTTACACGCTCTCCTTACTGCTCGATGAAGACCTGCTCGGACGCGAACTCTGAGCCAACGCAACGTCGATGAGCAGTAAACCCTTTATGGCCAACCGTTTCCGTGGGTTTCTTCCGGTCGTCGTCGACGTGGAGACCGGCGGCTTCAATCCGAAGACTGACGCGCTCCTCGAAATCGCTGCTGTGTTCCTGTCATTCGACGGCGGCGGTTCATTGGGGCGAGAAGATACGGTTCGGTACCACGTCAAGCCCTTCGAGGGAGCAAATCTGGAACCTGCGTCACTTGCCGTCAACGGTATCGATCCGGATCACCCGCTGCGCCCGGCTATCGACGAACGTGATGCCCTGCAACGCATCTTTCGCGAGGTTCGCAGGAAGATCCGCGACAATCGCTGCAATCGCGCAATCCTCGTCGGTCACAATGCGGCATTCGACCTGTCGTTCATCAACGAAGCGATCGAGCGGTCGGGTATCAAGCGAAATCCTTTTCACCCTTTCAGCTGCTTCGATACCGTGACACTGTGCGGCGTCGCGTTCGGCCAGACCGTATTATCGAGGGCGGCAGCGGCAGCCGGGATCGAGTTCGATGAATCGAACGCGCATTCAGCCGCCTACGATGCCGAAATTACGGCGGATCTGTTTTGCGAAATCGTCAACCGCTTCGGTCCCGTGTATCGGAGCGAGTTCGCGTGAACCGCAAACCGCCACGGCCGATCATTACAAACAGCCGCCATCCGTGCGGGGATCGGTCACCCTGCGGTCGCTGACTCAAGCAGCTTGTGCAGCTCGCCGGAGTGATACATTTCGATGACGATGTCGGAACCGCCGATAAGCTCACCCTTAATGTATAGCTGCGGAAACGTCGGCCAGTTCGAATACGTCTTCAAGCCTTCGCGAATTTCCGGATCTTCGAAAATATTCACGAACGCGTAAGGCTTGCCGATCGCGTTCAGCGCCGCAACCGTCTGGCCCGAAAAGCCGCACTGCGGGAAATCCGGCGTGCCCTTCATGTACAGCAAGACATCATGGGATTTCAGCTGTTCTTCGATTCGGGAATTTACATCCACGGGTCATACCCCTAGTTTTCAATGCGTATCTGATTATTCACGGATTTTACGCCGCCGGTTTCCAGCGCAATTTTTTCGGCTGTTTCCCGTGCAGCATAGCTGCCCACGTCGCCCGTCAATGTCACTCTGCCTTCGTACGTGCTGACGCCGACGTCAAACACACTCACCACGGCATCACCGGCGAATTTTCCTTTTATCTTGGTCGTAATGGTCGAATCCGCTGCCACCGTAGCCGGTGGACGTTCGTCCTTGCCGAGCTGATACCCGGCGACACCGGCCCCTCCGACCATCATTGCCGTGCAGCCGGCGAACATCACCGATAACCAGATCAGCACCAACCTGTGCAACATGATGCGCATCATCCCGGATTCAGTTTCCCGCGGCGATTGTACCCGTATTGACCACGTTGCGAGCCATCAGTTCGTCGATAACGGACCACTGTTCCGACGCAGACATGCTTGTCCAGCCCGCGATTTGCGCCAGGCTGCGACCGCAACCCTGGCATACGTCGCTTTCATCCAGCGTGCACACGTTTATGCAGGGCGACGGCGGGCGCCCGGTACGGGCCCCCGCCCCGCGCTCGTTCGAGTCCGATATTTTCATAAAAAACCGTAATTTACGTCGAAAACTGCCGGCAGGCCGGAAACACTCTCTTTTCCCATGGGCAATCCCTATAATACGCGGATACGGGACCGCGGTGTCGCTCGCGGCAAAACAATAAATAAACCGGTCAGGGAGAAGCAAACCATGAACCCATTGAATACCGTCAACGGGACGATCATCGGTGGCATCGTGCTGGCGGTCATCATCGGCCTCGCCACCATGGGCGTTGCGTTCAATACCGCGAGCTTCATCGTCTGGATTCACGTGCTCGCCGGCATTACCTGGATCGGGCTGCTCTACTACTTTAATTTCGTTCAGGTCCCGGCGCTTGCGGACGCTGCAAATGACGAAGGCGGGCCCGGTGGTGCCGGAATCACGAAATACGTTGCGCCTCGTGCACTGTGGTGGTTCCGCTGGGGTGCCGCGCTCACCTGGCTGTCCGGTGCGACCTATCTGCTGCATATCGGCCGGCTGCACCATGCGTTTGCCCTCGGCCTGCTGCAGGATTCCGCGGCATCCGACATGGTTATTGGTGTCGGCGCCTGGCTCGGCACGATCATGTTATTCAACGTATGGGTACTGATCTGGCCGAACCAGAAAAAAATTCTCGGCATCGTAGAGGCGAGCGCCGATGAGATTGCGAAAGCGCGCCGAGTCGCGTTCCTCGCATCGAGGACAAATACGTTATTGTCAATCCCGATGCTCATGAGCATGGTCGGCTACGGCCACGGCGGCTTTTTCATCTAGCCGGGCGGATTTGCAGACCCTATCGACCGAACTCGAC
>JBFHXJ010000169.1:0-3415 GCA_041598995.1 Woeseiaceae bacterium
CGCGCCGGGCGCCTTCCGCTGCTGAATCATCGATATCGGCATTCAGCACCTTGAGCTCTCTTTGCATGTGCACGAGGTAGCGGTTCATGCGCTCGATTTGCATTTCACGATCGGCCAGCGTTTTCTGAAGACCCGTGAAATCAATCTTCTTTTCGTTACGTCGTCCGGACAGTTCTGCACAACGGCGTTCCAGGGACATGATCCGCTCGGCGAGTTCGGCGATGTCTTCGTCGCGATTGGCAACCGCGGCCTTGTGTCGTTTCAGCTCGTGTTCCATGCCGGTGAGCGCGTCACGGTAATTCGCCTCAGCCTGCCGGTAGCCATCCTCGATCGCTGCCTCCGCTGCTCCACTCTGTGCCTGTTCGAAGGCCGCCCGGGTGCTTGCCATTTCCTTCTGCAGCGAGGCGATGTGCTGCCTGGTGGCACGCAACTCTTCACCTTCCGACATCAGCACCTCGCACTGATGATCGGCGTGTTGCTGCAGAGAATGAAACTGGTCGTGGAGGCTGCGCAACGCGTCAACGAGCTCGGATTTCTCGTCGACGGCGTTGGTGAGGTCCGACTGCAATTGCCGAATCTTGGCTTCGTACTCGTCGAGCCGGCGCCCGACTTCCTTCATCGTCTCCGCCGCCTGTCCGTATTCAGCGCCTGCACTGGATGGCGATCGCTGAGCCTCGGCAGAAGCGGACAACAGCTCCGGCTGTTGTGCAGCTTGATTTCGAGCAGACCCATCGTCACGCCTGCGACCGGCGTTCTTACGTTTCCCCGTCGTCTGACCGATGTCCGTGCTGATGATCGCCATTGCTTCGAACTCCTGTGATCCCGCGTGCCGCCGGGGCGATTGCTGTTCGTTCTCGCAGGCAACGGGATTCACGAAAAATATAGCACCGAAAATTCCCTGCCCTGCGCCGCTTCAGGCGGTTGTCGCGGGTGTTTGCAAAAGTGTGGAATGCGTCACACTTCCGTGCTGAACCGTCTTCAAATTCCTGCGGTTACGGGAGGAATTTATTGTCAAATCGAACGCGAAGCGCACAGGGGACGCGAGGGATTCGCGCAAGACGGCGGACGTGTGGAGCGACTTTACGTACAGGAACGTACTTGTGTCGCGACAAAATCGCCGGGAGCGATTTTGGGCAACGCCGTAAGCGTTGGCCCGAAGGGCCGAGGACAGGCTGTCCGAGCCAACCACATGGATGTGCGAGAGCGACGAACCGCGATTCAATGCGAGGCGATAATGCCACCGTCCACCGGCAGAACGACGCCTGTGACGAAGCTGGAGGCCTGTGAGGCCAGGAAGATCGCCGCCCCTGCCATGTCGGACGGCCGGCCGATGCGCTTCCTGGGTACGCCCTCGACGATTTGTTCCCCCATCGTCTTCAGCGTGTGCGCCATCATCTTGCTCTCAAACGGCCCCGGCGCGATCGCATTGACGTTGATGTGCCTGCCCGCGAGTTCCGCGGCCAGGATGCGCGTCAGGTGATGGATGCCCGCCTTGCTCGGCCCGTAGGAGAAAGTCGGCAGCTTGCCGACATGCAGGCCGCTGATCGAGCCGATGTTGATCACCCGCGCCGGGTCCTCGTGGTTGCCCGCTTTCTCGAGCAACGGCAACAGCGCCTGGGTGAGAAAGAACGGCGACTTCAGGTTGATCGTCATGACCTTGTCCCAGCCGCTCTCGGGGAAACGCTCGAGGGGTTCGCCCCAGGTCGCGCCGGCATTGTTGACGAGGATATGGAGCTTCTGCTCACGCTCTGCGATGGCGTCAGACAAGAATTTGACGCCGTCCATCGTCGACAGATCGCAGGGAATGGAAATGCACTCCCCCGCCTCGGAGAGTCGTGCCGCCGTCGAGTCACAAGTATCGGCCCTGCGCGACGAGATGTAGGTCTTCACGCCTGCGCTCACGAAGCCCGTCGCAATCATTTCACCGATGCCGCGGGAACCGCCGGTGACGACTGCGACCTTGCCTTGCAGATCGAACAGCTCAAGTACTTTCAATGTCGAATTCCCCCGGTACGTGTACACGACAGCATACCGCAGCTATTGACACGCACGGATAGTCGAACGAAGTTTCGGAAGTCAGCTCAGGAACGCTTGCGAATGTGTCGCCACTTGCGGTCCGGGTCGACCGTGGTCTTTTCGAAATCCGTGCCGGGGTTGTAATCGACGATTTTGAGCTCGCCGGAAAAGTCAGCCGCGCTCCCGGACTCGTCGCCGGTGTGGAAATCGAACAAGCCGTCCTTGCTGCCCGCGGCCGCGATGTACTCGATCTGGCTGTCACCGACGCCGATCACCTGCCGGTCCTCGAGATCGCATTGCTTGATCTCGCGGCCGTCCACGTAGGTGCCGTTCGTGCTACCGAGATCCACGAGCTTGGCGCCGTCCGGCGAATTGACAATCAGGGCATGATGCCGGCTGACCAGATGGCTCGGTATGCGGATGTCGCACACCTCGTCGCGGCCGACCAGAATCCGATCGCGATTGAGCGGCTGTTCCTGGACCACGACGCCGCCGGTGCGGACGATGAGTTTCCCCTTGACTCGCTGGTCTTCCTCCGGCTCGACTTTCAAGGCTTTCATCATGACCGTGTCGACATCCGACAAACGCACGTTCGGTGTCAGGTGCAACATATCGGCCGCCTTTCTGACCTGCTCCGACGTCACTTTTGACGACTTTTGCTTTCTCGCGACCTCGCGGGACTTGATGCATATGGTGCTGATCGCGTCGGGTATACCATTGCAGAACTCGTGAATGAGGGTAACCGCATCGTAATCGAACACCTGGCCGACGTCTGTCGCCCCGCCCGCCTCGACCATCCAGCGCACGAACTCCCGCGTCTCGGTGACATTGAATGGCGCCAGAGAAATGCGGCCTTCCGCGCGGGCCGCGAGCGCATTGAGCGGCGGTACGTTGAGCATCTGGTGCAGCGATGGCCGACCCGACAAGATCACCATCAACCGGAACTTATCCTTTTCGGCCAGCTCGATGAGTCGCCGTACCTGGTCGAGCATCCATTCGCCGTTGTCCTGCGCCTCCTCGACACAGATGATGGTGCGGCGGCGATTGATCCGTTGCGACGAGAGGAACATCTTGAAGACGTTTTCCAGGTCGGCGAGACCCATGTTCTTGTGGTCGAAACCCAGGGCCTTGATGATCTGCTGCATGCCGCCCAGGGCGTCGGAGGAAGGATCAGAGATCCGCGCGATCGACACGTCGTCCTTCAGACTCCCGAGAAAACGGTTCAGCAGCAGGCTTGCACCGGCCTTGCCCTCGCCGATCATGACGGCCAGGGCACGTGACTCCGCGAATGCGCGATTCAGTTGCTCCAGTGCATTGCTGTGGCTGTCGGTGATAAACGGCATCGACACCGCTTTATCTGCCGCTAGATCAGCCCTGGTCGCCCCTGGTTGTGTATGAC
>JBFHXJ010000170.1:0-3273 GCA_041598995.1 Woeseiaceae bacterium
AGCCAGCAACTTCCCGCCTGAATTGCTGGGCGCTGCGTTCGTACCGAAACGAAAATAATGTGGATTCTGACTGTGCTCGACAAGCAACGATTGCAGGTTTGGCCCGCATGCTTCTGACGGCATTGTTGTTCATGCCTGGTTACTGAAATGATTAGGTTCTGGTCAACCCCGGCAAGCTGGCGGACCCCGCTATCAAACCTAATAAGATGGACCGTATCAGCGGCCGACTTTATCCTGCGAATAGCCAAGTCCATCGGACGGGCTCATTGGTATCGCTGAACCTAGTTAAGCTTGCGCGCTGCCTGAAGTTCTTCGATCGGTACATAGTCAATGTCGAAGCCGAAGTGACGCGGTCCGATCAATTCGATGCCTTTTTCGCTGCGCCATTGCGGTGCCGCCGGTACGCCGAGGATGACCACTTCTTCGCCGACGGCGTAGCCGCCGACGCCCACGCCGATATTGGATTCCCCGGTTGCCGGATCGAGGTTGTAAATGTAGTCGGGGGAAATCGCGTCGACCTCGCCGTCCAGCCAGCCAATGATGTTCTCGTTCTTGACGTAGATGCGGTAGGTGTGACCTTGAAACTCGTCGACGCCGCGAAATTGCGCCTCGACCCAGTTGAATCCGCGGTCGCCGCGGGCATCCGAGCGCGTCACGATGCCCTGAAACAGCTTGTAGCCGCCGGCTACCTTGACCAAGGCATCGATCGGGTCCTGGCCTGCTTCACGGGCCTCGCGCACGGTCCTGCCGTATAGCAGTCCCTCTGACACATTGCCTGAGATGACTCCCTGTTTGATTTGTGCGCCTGACATCGGCGCCATGGTGATGATTGCACTGCCGCCGCTCGCGACGGCGATTGCCCGACCTATGTCTTCGACCCGGTATTCGTCGACGGCGTGTTTGATGATGATCTCGTCGCCCCAGCGCGTCACGATCGCGGTTGGAACCGAGGCAATACCATTGATCCACGGAATGGACTGCTGCACTTCGGGAACGGCACGGCCCGTAATGCAACCGTCGAGTATCGGGATACCCAGGTCCGCGGCGAGCAGCAGGGCCGTTGCGGTTGCGCCCGCCGCCTCGGATCGTACCAGTGCCGCGAATTCTTCCCCGATGTAGTCGCTCAGGAGTTCTACGACATGTCGCCTCGGGTCATCGGTCGTGGGCAGGTTCTGCCTGTCGGTGCGTTCGATGACGTACTCCCAGGCACCGCCGCCACCGAGCCCCTGTACAGCAACGACCATGCCGTCATCCGGGAAATCATTGGTCGAGATCAACTTGAATTCCTTGCCGTCAGCCACCGCTTGCCTGACATACTCGATCGATTGGCTGGGATCACAATTGCGCGTCGACTGAATGCAGGAGCCGACAAGTATGTCGACCAATTCGCGCTCGCTCAGCATGCGTACCTGGGGCTTTGGCTGAGCGGCCGCGGTTGTGCTCTGAGCGGACCAAATCAGCATTAACGCGATTGAAAAAGCTTTGGATACATTTCCTGGACTTGTCATTTGTCGTGTCTCCCTACATGAAACTTGACCGCTCTGGAATGCTTCTTATGCCGTTGGGGTACGGTGAGCGTACGTGCGACTCCTTGATGAAACAATGCTTTGCGTTGAAAGGCGATGTCAAGTCCGATGCTACGGTAGCTCGCGCGCGGCAACTGGCATCGTAAGCAAAGGAAACTCGAGCGAGCTGACCGGATCCACAACGGGATCAACAATTCGCGATGAACGGTACTTAAGATTAAAGAATGGACCCCGAGTGGGGCCCATTTCATTTGGGAGTGAGATGAACGGCGGCGTATTCGCCGCCGCCGTTCTCGCTTCAGAGTGTCACGAAACGCTTGCGAAGCTCATTTCTGGCGCTGAATCGCAGCTGTGAATGCTTTGATTCAGCGGCTTGCAAGCATCGCATCCTGCTGCATTGCAGGCACGTCGTAACGATCGAGCATCATGACCTTGTTCCACGCATTGACGAAGTCCGTCAAGAACTTGTCTTCTGCGTCATTGGCTGCATAGACCTCGGCAATGGCGCGCAGCTCGGAGTGCGATCCGAAGATCAGGTCAACCGGGGTGGCAGTCCATTTGAGCTCGTTCGTTCGGCGATCACGACCCTCGTAAATGCCCACGGTCCTGGATTTCGACCACGCGGTGGACATATCGAGCAGGTTTACGAAGAAATCGTTGCTCAGCGTTCCGGGGCGGTCGGTGAGCACGCCGTGCCGAGTGCCTTTGGCATTGGCGTTCAACGCACGCATTCCAGCGACCAGGACGGTCATCTCGGGCACGGTCAGCGTCAGCAAGTTCGCCTTGTCGACCATCATGTCTGCCGGGGACCGGCGCACGCCCTCGCCGAAGTAGTTGCGGAAAGCGTCCGCCCTGGGTCGAAGCACTTCGAAGGACTCGATGTCGGTCTGCTCCTGCGCGGCATCCGTGCGTCCCGGCACGAAGGCTACCTGCACGTCATGTCCGGCGTCCTTTGCGGCTTTTTCTATTGCCGCAGCACCGCCCAGCACGATCAGGTCGGCGAGCGATACTCGCTTGCCGCCCCTACGCAGTGCGCGGTTGAAGTCGGATTGGACGGCCTCGAGACGACCAAGCACCTTTGCCAGCTCATCCGGGTCGTTGACGGCCCAGTCGACTTGCGGTGCGAGCCGAATCCGTGCGCCGTTTGCGCCACCGCGCAGATCGGTGCCACGGAAAGTCGACGCGGACGCCCATGCCGTTCTGACGAGTTCGGGAACGGTCAGCCCGGTCTTGAGGATATCGGCCTTCAGCTTTGCAGCGTCCCTTTGGCTAATCAGTTCGTGGTCGACCGCGGGCACAGGATCCTGCCAGATCAGTTCCTCGTCGGGCACCTCGGTGCCGATGTAGCGGGCACGCGGGCCCATGTCGCGGTGCGTCAGCTTGTACCATGCCTTGGCGAACGCGAGTTCGAACTCTTGCGGGTTCTCGAGGAAGCGCTGCGAGATCGCCCGATAGCTCGGATCGAACTTCAGTGACAGGTCCGTCGTCAGCATGACCGGCGCGTGCCGCTTATTCGGATCGTGGGCATCCGGCACCATGCTGGCTGCGGCTCCGTCCTTCGGAATCCACTGGGTGGCACCGGCCGGGCTCTTCGTCTGCACCCACTCGAAAGCGAACAGGTTCTGCAGATAGTTGATGCTCCAGCGGATCGGCGTCACGGTCCATGCGCCTTCCAGGCCGCTGGTGACCGTATCGCCGGCGTTACCAGTGCCGCAAGTGTTCGTCCAGCCGAAACCCTGTTGCTCAA
>JBFHXJ010000171.1:0-3247 GCA_041598995.1 Woeseiaceae bacterium
CTGTCGATTTGACATCCAGGCCGGCGTTTCGGATAGCGTCCCGGCGATCCCTACGCTACGATTTTACGTCCACTGTCAGATCGCGGGGGTATCTGATGCACACGACCGAATTTGTCGAAAGTTATTTCGACGCTTGGAATCATTGCGACCCGAAAGCCGTCGCGGATCACCTGACCGCGGACGGAATCTACTGCGATGTGCCGGAGAACAAGCAGCAGACGCACGACGAGCTGATCACGGCACTGAACGACTTTTTCTCGAGGTACCGGCATCGCTACGAGCTGATCGGGCATATCCTGACGGGCAAGGAAACCATTGCCTTTCAATACAAAGTGTATCCCCAGGGAAAAGCCGTGGAATCCGACTCGCCGACCGCGTATCTCGGAGCGGAATTCATGACCCTGCACGGCGACGCCGCGGTAGCGATTACCGATTATTACGACATTCCGGATGTCGGCCGCCCGGCGACGCCCGGCCAGCTGACCGCCAATACGTTGTCTCGCAAATACGCGAAGTCCGGGCTCACCGATGAACAGATGCTCGCTTACATGAACCGGCTCGAGCAGGTCATGCGGTCACAAAAGGTATATCTGACGCCCGACCTGACATTGCCGAAACTCGCCCGGGTGGTCGACTGTTCGGTCAATCACCTGTCGCAGGTGATCAACTCCGGATTCGGCTTGAGTTTCTACGACTACCTCAACGAGTACCGGATCGAACTGGCCAGGAATCTGCTGGGCCGGCAGGACGCGCAGGATGCTGCCATCCTGAATATCGCGTTCGCCGTCGGCTTCAACTCGAATTCGGCTTTTTATGCCGCATTCAAGAAGCGCGTCGGTCAGACCCCTGCCCAGTACCGTCGCCGGCGGCTGGCAAGACTAAACCGGGGCTAGGCCTGCGGATACTGACGTCCCAGCGTTCCACCGACAGGGCGGCTTGCACGCCTTGCGTTTCTGCGCGAGGAAATCGCTCCACGAGACAATGACATGACGCAACTGCAGGAACACATCAATTCCTACTACGCAGCAACCGTCAATGACGTCACCGATTTCGCGCCATTGCGCGGCACGCAGAATGCGGACGTATGCATCGTCGGCGCTGGCTTTACCGGTATCTCGACGGCACTGCACCTGGCCGAGCGTGGTTATAACGTACATGTCGTCGAGGCCAACAAGGTCGGCTGGGGCGCATCGGGCCGCAACGGCGGACAGATGATCGGCGGCATCTCGGGCGAAGAATGGGTCGCGAAGCACTACGGCAAGGACATAGAGGAATTGTTCGGCGAACTCCGCTGGGCCGGCCATGACATCATTCGCGAGCGTGTTCGCACCTACGACATCCGGTGCGACCTGAAATTCGGTTACCTCGATGTTGCGATCAAGGAAAGACACCTGAAGCAATTCCAGGCCGACCTCGAGCGCCTTCAGAAAGCTGGCTTCCCACACGAGGTCAGGATGCTGTCGAAGGACGAGACCCGGGAAACGATCGGCACGGATGCTTATATCGGCGCGCTCCTCAACATGGCCAATGGTCACTTGCATCCACTTAACCTCTGTATCGGCGAAGCCAGGGCCGCGCAATCGCTGGGCGCGGCGATCTACGAGCATTCACCGGTCCTCAGCATCGAGAAAGGAAACAAGCCAAAGGTCGTTACAGAACAGGGTTCGGTCGCGGCAGATGCCGTCATTATCGCCGGCAATGCCTATCACAGTCTGGAGAAGAAGCTGCGCGGCATCATGTTCCCGGTCAACAGCTTTATCAGTGCGACAGAGCCACTCGATGCGCAAACGGTCGGGAAAATCAATCCGCGCGACCTGGCGGTCTGCGACCCGAACTTCGTACTCGAATACTTCCGCCTCAGCGCCGATAAGCGCCTGCTGTTTGGCGCACGCTTGAATTACTCGGGTAGTGACCCCGAGATCATCAAGAAGAATCATCGGCACAAGCTGGCGCGAATCTACCCGCAGCTCGCAAACATCCGTATCGACTACGCGTGGGGCGGCACGATCGGCGTGCCTTTGAACCGCGTACCGCAGCTCGGCAGGGTTGCACCTAACGTATTCTATTGTCAGGGCTACTCTGGCCACGGCGTCAATGTCACGCACCTCGCCGGACGGATCCTGGCGGATGCCGTCGCAGGGACGATGGAGCAATTCGACCTGTTCGCCAACGTGAAACCGATCGTCGTTCCCGGATCATACTTGTTGCGTCGGCCGATGGTCGCGCTCGGCATGATGTATTACCAGATAAAGGATCGGCTTTAGACTGCACCGCCGCATCGCCAGGGAGTCTCCGAAATGACGGATACCGCCGCAAAGCTCCTGCATCACCGCACCGTCTTCGACGGCTGGCGCTCCGTCTCCGTATCGCTGTACATGGCCCTGTTGGGCTATGGCGTGCTGGTCGGTATACCGGTGATCAGCACGGCCTGGGTCAATTTGCTCGGCTTTAGCGAAGTCCAGGTCGGGCGCGTTGCCGGCGCGGATCTTGGCGGCCTGGCCCTTGGTGCGGTCTTGACCGCGCCCGTCATTGCCAGGGTCAACCGACGTTTCCTCGTACTGGTTTCTGTCGCACTCGCGATCGGGGCCAATGCCTTGTGCATGGTGATGCTGGAATACGAGCAGGTACTGTGGCTGAGACTCATTGCCGGTATCGGCAGTGGCATCTACACCGCCGTCGCTGTCGCAACGCTGGGTGCGACATCGAAACCGGCCCGTGCATTCAACATCCTGCTGTTCGTGTTTGCGTTCTCACAGGCGCTGGAACTGTACATACTGCCGAAGCTTTCGATGAACGGCATCTACTCCGCCTTCATTGGCTGTTACCTGTTCGGTCTTTTATTCATGCACTGGTTACCTCCGCGGCCGGTCGAGAAAGGCCTCGATATCGAAGTCGACGTAGAGGAAAGCAGTGGCAAGCATCACGTGGAGCACCGGCACGTGCCTGCGTATGTGCCATGGCTGGTCCTTGCTGCGATGCTGACGACCTACATCAACATCGGCGCCTACTGGACATACATCGAGCTCGCCAGCCTCGCTTCGAATGCAACGCCGGATTGGGTCAGCAGGTTGCTCGTCTGGACATCCCTTTCCTCTCTTCTCGGCTGCCTGTTTGCGACGGTGATCAGTAATCGTTTCGGTCTGGCTCGCCCGATGCTCGTGACGCTCGTCGTGCAAGCCGCGATTGTTGTCATGCTGGCCGGCGGCATCAATGACGTAAACATCGCCATCAGCATGTTCAGCTTCAA
>JBFHXJ010000172.1:0-3007 GCA_041598995.1 Woeseiaceae bacterium
AATACAGAGCGGCGGACACACGCGACCTCGGTGGCAGGGTCCTGATGCCGGGATTCATCGACTCGCACACGCACCTGCGGGGCCGGCCGCGGCGCCACATCGAGCTGTCGAAGACGCGCTCGATCGAGGAGCTGAAGCAACAGGTGCGCGACAAGGTCGCGGAGATCGGCACCGGCGAGTGGGTCACGGGTTACGGCTGGTCCGAGGATGTGATGGCGGAGCAACGCCGGCCGCTCAAACAGGACCTCGACGAGGCGGCGCCTCAAAACCCGGTCCTGCTGACGCGGGCGGGCGGGCACAGCGCGGTCGCCAACTCGATGGCGCTGCGGCTCGCAGAGGTCACGGTGGATACGCCGCAGCCGGAGAGCGGCGTCATCGAGCGCGGCGACGACGGGGAACTGAACGGCGTCATCCGCGAGCGCCAGGACATCGTGTCGCGCCTCATCCCGGAGCCGACTTTCGAGGACGTTCGCGAGGATCTGCTTCGCGTGCTGCAAGAGCAGTTCAGTTTCGGCATCACCAGTTTCACGAACGCCACCTACGATCGTTCGATCGAGTCGTTCCCGGAGTGGGAGCACATCTATCGCGCGCATCGCGGCGAACTGCCGCGGGCGGTTATCCAGGTCGCCTGGCGGGGTCCCGACGCGATGGCGCGATTCGGCCGGAAATCCGGGGACGGCGACGAGCACCTGCGCGTCGGCCCGATCAAGATTCTCGTGGATGGGGGGTTTACCGGTCCCGCGGCCTATACCAAAGCGCCCTATAAAGGAGAAACGGCGTATCGCGGCAAGCTGAGCTATACCCTCGAACAGCTCGAAACAATTATTCGCGAGGGCCATGCGGCCGGCTGGCAATTCGGCATTCACGCGATCGGCGACGCCGCAATCGAACTGACAGTCGACCTGCTTGCAGCGGCGCTCGATGAGCATCCGCGACAGGATCACCGCCACTATCTCAATCACTTCACGGTAATGCCGTCCGCGGAGACGATGGACAAGATGGCTGCGTACGGCATCGCGATCACGCAGCAGCCGAACTTCACTTACACGCTCGACGGGCGATATTCCGCCTATCTCGACGGCGATCGCCTCGCGCACAACAATCCGTTGCGCACACCCATGAATCACGGTATCCGGGTCGCGATCTCGAGCGATATCCTGCCGATCCGGCCGATGGTGGGTATCTATGCGGCCGTGACGCGCAAGGGCATGTCCGGCAAAATATTCGGCGCGGAGGAAGCGCTGTCCGTGATGGAGGCACTGCGCGCCTACACGCTGTATGGCGCCTGGCTGTCTTTCGAGGAAGATCGCAAGGGCAGCATCGAACCCGGCAAGCTCGCCGACATGATCGTGCTCGACCGGGACATACTGACGATCGACCCGGAGCAAATCATGGGCATAACAGTGGAGCAGACCTGGCTCGGCGGTAAGCAGGTCTACGAACGACAATGACAGACAAGCTGAACATCACCCGCAGGGATTTCCTGAACGGTATCGCGCTCAGCGTGGCGGCCGGCAGTTCGCTGTCGCCCATCGAACTGCTGGCAGCGGCCGCGAAAGAAGGAGCGGCGTACCCGCCGGCGCTGACCGGCATGCGCGGCAGCCATCCCGGGTCCTTCGAGGTCGCCCACGCGCTCTCGTGGAACCGGGCAAGCTGGCCGCGGCCTGCGGAGCTGACCGACGCAACCTACGACCTCATTGTCGTCGGCGGCGGCATCTCGGGCCTGTCGGCCGCATTTTTCTATCGCCAGAGAACCGGCCCCGACACGACAATCCTGGTTCTGGACAACCACGACGATTTCGGCGGTCATGCCAAGCGCAATGAATTCGACGTCGACGGCAAGAATCTGATTGGGTACGGAGGCAGTCAGTCGATCGACACACCGGGACATTATTCGCCGGTCGCGAAGCGGCTGCTGGAGGATATCGGTATCCATACCGAACGCTTTTACGATTATTTTGACCGGCAGTATTTTCGCGATCGAAATCTGAGACGGGGCATCTACTTCAGCGAGGAAAGTTACGGCGCCGACAGCGTGCATCCGAGCGCCATACGTCTTTTCGACAGCACAGACGAACATGATATTGCGAAGATCGTGGAGCGTTACCCGCTGTCACGCGAATCCCGCGACAGCCTGTTGCGCCTGCTTACCGGGGAGCAAGACTATCTGCGGGACAGGAGCAGAAAAGAGAAGATCGATGTGATGCTCAAGACGAGTTACACCGACTTTCTCCAGGATTTCGCCGGCGTGACGGCCGAGGTTGCGAGGTTGTTCAGGGATACGATCAAGGGTCTGTGGGGAGTCGGCTGGGACGCGCTTTCCGCGCTGGAAGGCTATCGCCTGGGCATGCCGGGCACCGCCGGGCTCGGCATCGGCAAGCTCGAGAACGAGCCACCGGGACGAGACGAGCCATATATCTTCCACTTCCCGGACGGCAATGCGGGTATTGCGCGTTCGCTCGTTCGACAATTGATTCCGGAAGCGGTACCGGGAAATTCGATGGAAGACCTGGTGCTGTCTCGTGTCGACTACGCCGGACTCGACCGTCCGTCGAACGGTACCCGAGTCCGGCTCAACAGCACGGCGGTCAATGTCGCTCACGTCGACGATGGCCGGCACGTCGATGTCACTTACGTTCGCGCCGGCGAAGCGTATCGCGTGCGCGGGAAACATGTGGTGCTTGCCTGTGATCACCACATGATTCCGCATATCTGTAACGAAGTTCCGGACAAGCAAAAAGAAGCAATTGCTTATGCGACCAAGGTGCCGCTGGTATACATCAGTATCGCCTTGCATAACTGGCGGGCGTTCGAGAATCTGGGCTACAACGACTTTTATATCCCGCAGGGAATTCTGATGCACTCGTTCGGCATGGACTTCCCCGTCAGCATGGGGGGCTACGGTTTCACGCAAAAATCGAACGAACCGACGGTCATCCATGGCACCTATGTGCCGACCGTGCCCGACCAGGGGCTCACCGGGCGTGAACAGCATATCGCCGGCCGC
>JBFHXJ010000173.1:0-2839 GCA_041598995.1 Woeseiaceae bacterium
GCGGCCGCCGATGGTGTTTTCCAAGGACAATGCGGATTATTTTCTGGAAGTGCTCGACGAGGTGTTGGCCGCCGACTAAATGCCACTTATATAAGAAGGTGTCTGCGTGACCAGACCCGTGCAAATGAGAACAAAAGGGGAATGATGTTCGGACTACCATTTGAAACCGCGCTGCTCGTATTCGGCTTCCCGCTTTTCTGGATCGGGTACCTGGCCGTGTTCATGTTGTTGTCGCGGGACTGGGACGGTGATACAGGGACGGAGGAAGAGGCCTCGTGAGCGGCACCGTCGTTTTGTTTCTCGTCCTTTATTATGTGGTCGTGCTCGGCATCGGCTACTGGGCGATGCGCCGGGGCGGCAGCGAGGATCTCGAAGGGTATCTCCTCGGCGGACGGCAGGTCGGGCCGATGGCGACGGCGCTGACGCTGCAGAGTACATCGATGAGCGGTTACATGTTCCTGGGCGCAGGCGGGCTCGGGTTCTCGCAGGGTTACTGGGCGCTGTGGTATGCCGCGGGTGATATCGGCGGCGGTCTCTTGAACCTGTCGGTCATCGGCCGGCGCATGCGCAAGATGTCGCAGATGATGAACGCGTTGACGGCGATCGAATACCTGGAGAAACGATATCCTTCGCCCGCCGTCCGGCTCGTCGCCGGCTCGCTCACGATCTTCCTGCTGGGCTTCTACGTGCTCGCGCAACTCATCGCCGGCGGCAAGGGCATGGCGCTCGTCACCGGCATCTCTTACCCGATCGCGCTGGCGATCGCGGTCGGCATCATCCTCGCGTACACCTTCATGGGCGGCTATCTCGCGGTCGCTTATACCGATTTTTTCCAGAGTCTCGTGATGCTGACCGGCGTCCTGTGGATCCTGATCGCGGCGCTGTCGGAGGTCGGCGGATTGACCGCGGCGAACGCGGCGATCGGCAACCTGGACCCGACCCTGTTGTCGGTGTGGGGCAGGGAACTCGCGTTCGAAGGGCAGTGGGGCGTCGTCGCCGGCGCCGTGCTGATCTTTTCCATCGGCTATATGGGCTGGCCGCACGTCGTCACGCGGCACATGGCGATGTCGCGGCCTGCAACGGCGCGCAGAGCGGGCCTGTGGGCGACCATCTGGAGCCTGTTCTTCGTGCCGACGCCTTATATCGTCGGCATTCTCGCGATCCTGATCCTGCCCGGTCTCGACGATCCGGAGATGGCGATCTTCCAGGTGGCAGGGCAACTGCTGCCGGCCGCGGTGACCGGCCTCGTCATGGCGGCCATCATGGCGGCAATCATGTCGACCGCCGACTCGCTACTCTTGCAGACGGGGTCGATCGCGTCGCGCGACATCTACGAGCGCTTCATCAATCCGCAAGCCTCCGAGCGTCAGATGGTCATGGTGTCGCGGGGACTGGTTGTCGCGATTGCGATCATCGGCTACCTGGTCGCGCTCGTCGAGCCGCCGACCGTATTCAGTATCGTCGTCTTCGCGACCTCGGTGCTCGGCAGCGCGTTCGTACCGGCCTACATTTGTGCTGTCTGGTGGAAGAAGGCCAATACGGCGGGCGCGCTGGCGTCTATCGTCGTCGGGGCCTCGATCGCAGTCTATTGGGAGTATGCGGGTCTGGTCGAAACTACCGAGCTGCACCCGATGTTCGCCGGCATCGTCGCCTCGACGATCACGATGATCGTCGTCAGCCTCGCGACGCAGAAGATTTCGCCGGTGCCACCGCACATCCTGGACGCAATGGACACGTGTTCGCGAATCGGTCCGATTCCGCAACGCTTCCAGGGCGCGACGGACTTCGCACTTGCCGGCGAAGCCGCGGTGGTGGCCAAAGCATGGCGGGAGGAACAGGACCGTGCCTAGCACCGACACTGTTGCGGTCGTTCGCGGACGTATTGACGCCGCTACGGCGCTCGGGGACATTGCCGTCAAAACGGCCGGCGTTCCTGTCATCTGTGAAGGCAGCGTGCTGTATCCATACGTCCGCTTTGAGGCCCGATGTTTCGTGCCGACGATCAGCGGCAAGAGAGCGATAGCGCTGAACTGCCTGGTCGACGCCATCAACAATCACGGCGCGACCGCAGATGATTTCTCGACGGACGAGGCAGACGTGTCGCGGGAAACGGTGCTCAAGCAGACGATCGGCGCCACCGATGCCCGACGGACTGCGCAGCGCATCGTTTCCGCCCGGCTCGGCAGGAAAACGAGGATGATCGCGTCGTTCGACGTGCAACTCGAGGAACGCGATATGGTTTACAAGCGCTTCTGGATCATGCGGGCAGGGAATGACAGGATCATGACTGACAGCGTCACCGGCAGTATGCATACCCTGCAAGCGCCGGCCGCCTGAACGGGCGTGGAGGAATGATGAAGAGAAATGCCGTCTGGCTCCTTTGTGGTCTGCTGCTTGCAGCTTGCGGCGAGTCACCGGTCGATCAGCGTAGCGAAGTCGACCTGATCCTGCACAATGCCAAGGTCATCACGATCGACGCAGAGTTGTCGATCAAATCCGCGGTGGCAGTCGACGGCACAGACATCGTCGCCGTCGGCGGCGAGGAGATTCTCGAGCAATACAGAGCGGCGGACACACGCGACCTCGGTGGCAGGGTCCTGATGCCGGGATTCATCGACTCGCACTCGCACCTGCGGGGACGGCCGCGGCGCCACATCGAGCTGTCGAAGACGCGCTCGATCGAGGAGCTGAAGCAGCAAGTGCGCGACAAGGTCGCGGAGATCGGCACCGGCGAGTGGGTCACGGGTTACGGCTGGTCCGAGGATGTGATGGCGGAGCAACGCCGGCCGCTCAAAAAGGACCTCGACGAGGCGGCGCCTCAAAACCCGGTCCTGCTGAC
>JBFHXJ010000174.1:0-2798 GCA_041598995.1 Woeseiaceae bacterium
CCGGACGTCCTGATCACTGACGTGCGCATGCCGGGCATGGACGGGCTGACCTTGCTCGATCGCTTGAGCCGCCTGTGCCCGGATCTCCCGGTCATCGTCGTGACTGCCTATTCCGACCTCGAGAACGCCGTGGCGGCTTACCAGGGCGGGGCGTTCGAATACCTGCCGAAACCCTTCGATGTCGACGAGGCGATCGATCTCGTCCGCAAGGCCGCGCGGCAGAGCGGCTACGCCATCAGCCGTGAGGCGAGCGACGATGACGCAAAAATCCCCTCGCTGATCGGCAAGGCGCCGGCGATGCAGGAAGTGTTTCGTTCCATCGGCAGACTGGCGCGTTCGAGCATGACCGTGCTGATCACCGGCGAGTCGGGCACCGGCAAGGAGCTCGTCGCCAGGGCGCTGCACCAGCACAGCCCGCGCGCGGACAAGCCGTTCGTCGCGCTCAACACCTCGGCGATCGCCTCGGAATTGCTCGAATCTGAGTTGTTCGGCCACGAGCGTGGTGCTTTTACCGGCGCGGATCAAAGGCGCATCGGCCGCTTCGAGCAGGCCGACGGCGGCACGCTGTTCTTAGACGAGATCGGCGACATGTCACCGGCCCTGCAGACGCGTCTTTTGCGCGTGCTTGCCGAAAGCGAGTTCTACCGCGTCGGTGGTCAGACCTCGGTCAAGGTCGATGTAAGGGTCATCGCCGCGACCAACCAGGATCTGGCGCGCGCCGTCGAGGAAGGCCGTTTTCGCGAGGATCTGTATCACCGTCTGAACGTCATTCGCATCAACACGCCGCCGCTTCGCCACCGCCGCCAGGACATTCCGCTGCTCCTCAATTACTACCTCGAAGACGTGGCGAGAGAACTCGAGGTGCCGGCGAAGACCCTGAACAGCGAGGCGCTCGAAATTCTCGAGAGTTACGACTGGCCGGGTAACGTCAGACAGCTCGTCAATGCGACGCGACGCATGACCGTCACGGCACCCGGCAACGTCATCTCCGCTGTGGACGTGCCGAAAGATCTCGGTGGCCGTTCCGGCAAGAGCGCGCAACAGGAATGGACCGAGAGCCTCGCCTACTGGGCGGTGCAGGAGCTGGGTTCGGACGAAAATACCCCGCTCGTCGACGCGGCGCTGCCGGAGTTCGAAAAAACATTGATAAGGATCGCGCTCGACCAGGCGAAGGGTCACCGGCAGCAGGCGGCGAGGTTACTCGGCTGGGGCAGAAACACGCTGACGCGCAAGATCCGCTCTTTGAATCTCGAATAACCCGGGAATCGCGGCTAAAGCCGCGATTCAAACCTGCAATGTGCCGACCAGCTGCGACACGGAGTCGATGTCGTGGCGCGTGAGATATTCGCTAATGCCGGCATTGATCTTCTTGCATATGAACGGATCGTAGAAGAGCGCCGTGCCGACGCCGACCGTGGTGGCGCCGGCGATCAGGAACTCGATTGCGTCTTCAGGTGTCGTGATGCCGCCCTGGCCGATGATCGGGATGTGGATCGGTCCCGCCACCTCGTATACCTGATGCACTTTCGAAAGAGCAATCGGCTTGATCGCCGGTCCGGACAGGCCGCCGCTGACGTTGTCGATGATCGGTTTTCGTTGTTCGATGTCGATCGCCATGCCCATGATCGTGTTGATGACGGCAAGGCCGTCGGCGCCTGCTTCTATGCACAGGCGCGCGTTTTCCTTGATGTCGGTCTGATTCGGCGACAGCTTGGCGATGATCGGCTTCTTCGTCTGGCGGCGGCAGGCCTCGACGACCTTTGCCGACATCTCGGGATAATTGCCGAAGTGCACACCGCCTTCCCTGATGTTCGGGCAGGAGATGTTGATCTCGATCGCGTCGATCGGCGAGTCGTCGAAGCGTTTGGTGACGACCTCGTACTCTTCGAGCGTCGAGCCGCAGACATTGGCGATGAAACGCGTTTCCGAGAAATCGAGCTCGGGGAGTATCTCATCGACGACGACGTCCATGCCGGGATTCTGCAGGCCGATCGCGTTGAGCATGCCCATCGGCGTCTCGAAGACGCGATGCGGTTTGTGCCCCAGCCTGGGTTTGCGGGTGGTTCCCTTCAGGACGATGGCGCCGACGTCGCGATTGGAAAAGCCCTCAATTCGCGTGTATTCCTCGCCGAAACCCACGCAGCCGGACAGGAGGACGATTGGCGAATCGAGCTTCAGGCCGCAGAAATCGAGGCTCAATGGGCTCTGTTCGGATTTCAGTGCTACAGCCATGGATGAACGATCAGGGGCATGTTCGAGGCGCGATCATACACGCCGTCGCGTGTTAAGTGGTGCACAATGCCGGCTCGATGTTCAGCGTCATTCTCTACCAGCCGGAGATCCCTCCCAACACGGGAAACATCATACGCCTGTGCGCCAATACCGGCACGACGCTGCATCTCGTCGAACCACTGGGATTCGAACTCGACGCGCCGCGGCTGAAACGCGCCGGCCTCGACTACCGGGAATTTGCCGACATCGAAGTGCACGAGAATCTCGAGGCCTGCATCGAGGCGCTCGATCACCCCCGGGTATTCGCCCTGTCGACCCGCGGCACGCGGCCTTACGCCGAGGCGCGATTCCAGGCCGGTGACGCATTGTTGTTCGGGCCGGAGACGCGCGGCCTGCCGCAGGCAGTACTCGATGCGCTGCCGCCGGCGCAGACGCTCAGGTTGCCGATGCGTCAGGGCAATCGGAGCCTCAATCTGTCGAACGCGGCGGCCGTCGTGGTGTACGAGGCCTGGCGGCAGTTGGGATTCGCCGGCGGCAGTTAAGCAGAATTTTCCGGCTTCAGCGTC
>JBFHXJ010000175.1:0-2619 GCA_041598995.1 Woeseiaceae bacterium
CTCATGAGTATCGTCGGAATGATCGTCATCCTGGCGATCGCGTATCTGCTTTCCAGCAATCGCAAGGCAATCAATCGTCGTACGATACTGACGGCGCTTGCGGTCCAGACGGGGATTGCGGGGCTGATTATGTACGTGCCGCAGGGAAGCGAGGCGCTGGATGTTGTCGTCCGCGGCGTACAGCACGTCATCGATTACGGCAACGACGGTATCGACTTCGTGTTCGGTGCCGATACCAGACGGACGCTCGGATTTACAATCGCTCTCAACGTGCTGCCGGTGATCGTGTTCTTTTCTGCTTTGATGTCGCTCCTGTATTACTTCGGCGTCATGCAATGGATCATCGCGGTGGTAGGAGGCTGGTTGCATAAGCTCCTGAAGACCAGTCATACCGAATCCATGTCGGCGGTCTCGAACATCTTCATCGGCCACACGGAAGCGCCGCTCGTCGTGCGGCCTTATCTCGCGAAGATGACCGAGTCCGAGCTGTTCGCCGTCATGACCGGCGGCATGGCGACGATCGCCGGCGCGGTCATGGCTGCATACGCGACGATGGGCGTCGATCTCAAGTACCTCATTACGGCGAGCTTCATGGCGGCGCCCGGTGGTCTCCTGATGGCGAAGATGCTGCTGCCGGAAACCGTGCACCGTGACGTCATGTTCGATCCCGACGAGACCGGCGGTATCGAAAAACCGGTGAATGTGATCGACGCGATTGGTAGTGGCGCCGCGACGGGCCTGACGCTCGCGCTCAACGTGGGTGCCATGTTGCTCGCATTCGTCGCCATGATCGGGCTCGTGAACGGCATCCTGGGCGGCATCGGCGGCTGGTTCGGCATAGAGGATCTGACCTTGCAGGGCATACTCGGTATGGTCTTCGCACCCATCGCGTTCGTCATCGGCGTTCCCTGGGACGAGGCGCTGCAGGCAGGCAGCCTGATCGGGCAAAAGATCGTCGTCACGGAATTCTATGCCTATATCAGTTTCGTCGAGATCAAGGAGACGCTGACGCCAAACACCCAGGTCATCGTCACGTTTGCGCTGTGCGGCTTTGCGAATGTCGGTTCAATTGCGATTCTGCTCGGCGGTCTGGGGAGTATCGTGCCCAAACGCCGGAAGGACGTCGCGAGGCTTGGCCTGAAAGCGCTCGTCGGAGGTACACTGTCCAACCTGATGAGCGCGGCACTCGCGGGACTGTTCTTCTCCCTCCAGTAGCAAAGGCACGTTTATGGGCAGAGCAATCATCCTGGTGATGGATTCCTTCGGCATCGGCGCGACGGCCGACGCCGCGCGTTTCGGCGACGCGGGTGCCAACACGCTCGGCAGCATCGCCAGGGAACGCAGCACGGGGCCGGCCGGACCGCTGAAATTGCCGAACCTCACACGCCTCGGTCTCATGCATGCGGCGCGAGAGAGCAGCGGCGAATTTCCGGCGGGAGCCGATCCGCAAGCCGAAGTCATCGGCGCTTACGGTTATGCGAGCGAACTCTCTAGCGGTAAGGACACGCCGAGCGGCCACTGGGAAATTGCGGGTGTGCCGGTCCTGTTCGACTGGGGATACTTCAGAAACAAGACGGATACGTTTCCCGCAGAACTGCTCGAAAGGCTGATCGAGCGTGCGGATCTGCCCGGCGTCCTCGGCAACTGTCACTCGTCGGGCACGACCATCATCGCCGAACTCGGCGAAGAGCATATGGCAACGGGCAAACCGATCGTCTATACGTCGGCAGACAGCGTCTTCCAGATCGCCTGTCACGAAGAGACCTTCGGTTTGCAGCGGCTTTATGATCTATGTGTCATTGCTCGCGAACTCGTCGACGAGTACAAGGTTGGCCGGGTCATAGCACGCCCCTTCGTAGGTACCGACAGCAGTAATTTCGTGCGCACCGGGAATCGCAGGGACCTCACCGAGCCGCCGCCATCGCCGACGTTGCTCGACAAACTCGTCGAAAGCGGCGGCGAGGTCATCAGCGTCGGCAAGATAGCCGATATCTACGCCGACCAGGGCGTGACCAAAAAAATCAAGGCGACGGGCAATGCGGCACTCTTCGATGCAACGCTCGATGCATTGTCCGGGGCGCCGGACAGATCGATCGTGTTCACCAATTTCGTGGACTTCGACATGCTGTATGGCCATCGCCGTGACGTCGCCGGCTATGCCGAGGCGTTGGAGTATTTCGATAGCCGCCTGCCGGAATTATTCGAGATGATGAAGGACGACGACGTGCTCGTCATTTGCGCCGACCATGGTTGTGACCCGACCTGGCAGGGAACGGATCACACGAGAGAACACATCCCGGTGCTACTTTACGGCTCCAACGTCGCCGCCCGTTCCCTCGGCAAACGCGAAACATTCGCCGATATCGGCCAGAGCCTCGCCGAATTTTTCGGTCTTTCACCGATGGATTACGGCACCAGCTTCCTGAATTGACGGCAGCCACTTTTTCGCCAGGTCATTTCTGGACTATCTGGCTGGATATGGCTTTTCGGCCGATTGGCGTACTGGAGTTCCCATTAAGAAACCCCGCTGGCGCGGGGTTCCCTGGATCAAAGTACTGGCTGACGATCAGTCCGAGTCACTATCACTATCACTATCGCTATCGTCATCATTGCGTCGTC
>JBFHXJ010000176.1:0-2590 GCA_041598995.1 Woeseiaceae bacterium
AGAATGAGGCACGCGCACCCGTCGGCAGCGGCCCGGCGACAAATACGCGACTGACGACAGAGTCTGAAAGAAATGAAAGATTTGAGCACGTACCGCAACATCGGCATCTTTGCGCACGTCGATGCGGGCAAGACGACGACGACTGAACGCATTCTGAAGCTGACGGGCAAGATTCATCGTACCGGCGAAGTGCACGATGGCGAGGCAACGACGGACTTCATGGAACAGGAGCAGGAGCGCGGCATAACGATTCAGTCGGCTGCCACCAGCTGTGAGTGGAACGGTCATCGGCTGAACATCATCGACACTCCGGGGCACGTAGACTTTACGATCGAAGTCTATCGGTCCCTGAAAGTTCTGGACGGCGGCGTGGGGGTGTTCTGCGGCTCAGGAGGCGTCGAGCCGCAATCGGAGACAAACTGGCGTTATGCCAACGATTCCGAGGTCGCCCGCATCATCTTCGTCAACAAACTCGACCGGATCGGGGCAGATTTCATGCGCGTCGTGAAACAGATCGAGGACGTGCTCGGCGCCAAGCCGCTGGTAATGGTATTGCCGATTGGCATCGAGGACGACTTCCGCGGCATCGTCGATCTGTTGACGCGGAAAGCCTGGATCTGGAAGTCATCGGATTCACCCGAGGATTACGAGGTCACCGACGTACCCGACGATATGCAGGCTATCGTCGAAGAATGGCGCGAAAAATTGATCGAGACTGCCGTTGAACAGGATGACGACCTGCTCGAGCAGTATCTCGAGGGCAACGAGCCCTCGGTCGATGACCTGAAGCGCTGCATCCGCAAGGGCACGATCAATCTGGACTTCTTTCCGACGTATTGCGGATCCGCATTCAAGAACAAGGGCATCCAGAACGTGCTGGACGCCATCGTAGAGTTCCTGCCAAATCCGACCGAAGTTAAGCCCCAGCCGGAGATCGACCTCGAAGGCAACGAAACCGGCGGCGTTGCGACGGTCGACCCAACCAAGCCGCTCAGGGCATTGGCGTTCAAGATCATGGACGATCGCTACGGCGCCCTGACCTTCACCCGAATCTACTCGGGTACGCTCAAGAAAGGCGACAACGTCCTGAATACGTACACCGGCAAAACCGAACGTATCGGCAGAATTGTCGAGATGCACGCCGACTCGCGTGAAGAGCTCAATACCGCGCAGGCGGGAGATATCGTCGCTCTGCTCGGTATGAAAAATACCCGCACCGGCCACACGCTCGCTGATCCGAGTGATCCGGCAACCCTAGAACCCATGGTGTTTCCGGACCCTGTCATCTCCGTCGCGATTTCGCCGAAGGACAAGGCGGGAACCGAAAAGATGGGTGTCGCGTTGAACAAGATGGTCCAGGAGGATCCGTCATTCCAGGTGGCAACGGACGAGGATTCCGGCGAAACGTTGATTAAGGGCATGGGGGAGCTGCATCTCGACATCAAGGTCGACATTTTGAAGCGAACCCATGGTGTCCAAGTCGAGATGGGTAAGCCACAGGTGGCCTATCGCGAAACGATCACGCAAATGATTGAAGACAGCTACACGCACAAAAAGCAGACCGGCGGCTCGGGCCAGTTCGGGCGCATCGACTACCGCATCGAACCGTCAGAAAAAAACGCCGGGTACCTATTCGAATCCACCGTCACCGGCGGCAATGTGCCGCGGGAGTACTGGGGTGCGATCGAAAAGGCGTTTGCCGTCAGCATGAACGAAGGCACGCTTGCGGGCTTCCCGCTCGTGGACGTGAAGTTCACACTGCTCGACGGCGCATTTCATGCCGTCGACTCTTCGGCGCTGGCGTTCGAAATCGCTACAAAATCAGCGTATCGCCAGTCGCTACCGAAAGCCGGTCCGCAGCTGTTAGAGCCGATCATGAATGTGGATGTATTCACGCCGGAGGACAACGTGGGTGACGTTATCGGCGATCTAAACCGGCGGCGCGGGATGATCAAATCGCAGGACGCCGGCATCACCGGCGTTCGCGTAAAGGCCGAAGCACCGCTCGCAGAAATGTTCGGCTACATAGGGCATCTGCGAACGCTGACGTCCGGCCGCGGCCAATTCTCCATGGAATTCTCGCACTATGCGCCGTGCCCGCAAAACGTTGCCGATGAGGTCATTCGCGAAGCGGCGGAACGCAAGGCAGCCAAGTAGGGCAACGGCGATTACGTCACGGGCGCAGCCGCCCGACGGCGATTGGAGCGCACTACGTCGATCACGAACAGTGCAACGGCGCTCCAGATCAAGAGAAAACAGACGAGGTGGGCGGACGTAAGAGCCTCCCCGTAATAAAGACCGGTAAGGAACTGCAGCGACGGCGCGAGGAATTGCAGAAAGCCGATCGTCGACAATGGCAGGCGGCGTGCGGCGAGCGCGAAACAGAGCAGCGGTATCACGGTAATCGGCCCGGCCAAGATTAGCACTCCGGTGACAGCATGATCGCCACCGGCGAACGCTGCGCGATCCGTCATCGCAAGCCACGTTAGCCACCCGAGAGCCGCGGGTAGCAGCAGCATCGTTTCGATGAACAATCCGGGCATCGCCCCGACCGATGTGCGTTTGCGAATGACGCCGTAGAGCGTGAACG
>JBFHXJ010000177.1:0-2544 GCA_041598995.1 Woeseiaceae bacterium
AAGCCCTCGCGATTGACACTTTCGATGTAGGTGCCGGCAAGCTGGTCCCGCGGTGCGAAACCGACCGAGTGCACGAGCACCTCGAGGCCGTCCCAGTCCTTGCCCAATGCCTCGACGACTGCGTCGATCTCTTCATCGATGCCGACGTCCATGGGATAGGTAAGCTTCGATCCGAGTTCCGATGCGAACTTTTCGACACGTGGTTTCAGCTTGTCATTTTGGTAGGTAAACGCCAGCTTCGCCCCTTCACGCGCAAACGCCTTGGCGATACCCCATGCAATCGATCGATCGCTCGCGAGTCCGACGATCAGCGCGCGCTTTCCCGCCATGAATCCCATTGACTTTTCCCCTGAGTAGAATCGGAGTCAGACCCCAATTTTGTTCCAGTGTAAGTTTTTTCTTGTTACCCGACGATCAAAAATGGGGTTTGACCCCGTTTCTATCCGGACTGCGCGGTGACGTCGACATACATCGTCAGTTTTTGCCCGGGTCGCAAGATCTTGTTCTCGTCGATGTTGTTCCAGCGCACGATGTCTCGGACGGTGATGCGAAAACGACTTGCGATCAGGTACAGGGAATCGCCACTGCGGACGATATAAGTCAGCTTGCGGATCGGCCCGCCGTTAACGGCATTTCCGGGGACGGGCTCCTTGGTCCACACGACGAGTTTCTGGCCGACCGCCAGGGTGTCGCGCGGCGCCATTCCATTCCATGCGGCAAGTTCGCGCATGCCCACACCGTAGAGCTGGCCGATCGACCAGAAGCTTTCGCCGGCAGCGACGACATGCTGGAAGCGCTTCCCGCTGCGCTCGGTGTTCTGTTTTTGCTCGCGCCTTGCATCCGCGCTTTGCGAATATGCCGACAATGGTTTCGTGGCAACCGGTATCATCAGGTGTTGGCCGGCGCGAATCGTGTTGCCGCGTATGTTGTTGGCGGCGCGAATCGCGCTCTGCGTCGTGTGATACTGCTCGGCGATTTCCGACAGCGTCTCACCGTCTTGTACCGGGTGGCGCAGCCAGCGAAGCCGTTCGTCCTTCGGCACCGCGGCAAGCGCTTCGGTGAATGGATCGTAGACGTCGACGGGTAACAGCAGCCGGTGCGGTCCGGCCGGATCCGTGGCCCAGCGATTGAATCCCGGGTTATAGGCATACAGCGTGTCCAGGTCGAGCGCGGCCAGTTCGGCAGCGAGCGCCAGATCGAGCTGCCCGCCGATTTCGGCGACGGCAATGTGCGGCGCGCGACTGATCTCCGGCAACGTCAGGCCGAAAGCCTTCGGATTCTTCACGATCGCGACGATGGCGATGAGCCGCGGCACATAGGCACTCGTTTCCTTCGACAGAGACAGGCTCCAGAAATCCGCCGGCGCGGCGCGCGCCTCGTTCTTCTTGACCGCCCGCAGCACATTGCCCTCGCCCGAGTTGTAGGAGGCAATCGCCAGCAGCCAGTCACCGCCCATCAGATCGTGGAGGTAGGTGAGGTAGTCGAGTGCCGCTCGGGTCGAATCGACGATGTCGCGGCGTCCGTCGTACCACCAGTTCTGGCGAATGCCGAAACGCCGGGCCGTGCCCGGGATGATCTGCCACAGCCCCGCGGCGCGGCCGTGCGAGTAGGCGAAGGGATCGTAGGCGCTCTCGACGACGGGCAGCAGCGCGAGGTCGAGCGGCAGGCCGCGCGCCTCGAGCTCGTTCACGATGTACGGCATGTAGCGTTGCGCCCGGGTGAAAACGCGATTCAGGTAGTCCGGATGCCGCATGTACCAGTTGAGTTCCGCCTCGACGCGACGATTAACGATCGCCGGCAGCTCGAAGTGGCGGCGAAGGTGGGCCAGCAAGTCCTGCCGCGGCCCGGAATGCACCGCCCCGACATGCGTCAGGCCTTTGAGCTCCAGCCACAGGCGGTCCTCGTGTTCGAATTCGGGACTGTCGTTGATGGCGTAGGCGGGCGCTGCGCCGAAGCGCCCAAGGGAGAGGTCTGCGGGCTCGGCGGACGCGCCGGTCGTGGCCGTCACGGCGGTGAACGCAATGAGGCCTGCAATTGCAGGCCCGAAAATTGACGATAGTCGCTGTATTGCTGCGCGCATCGGGATATCCTACGCAGCGGCAGCCCGCATGCAAGTGTCGGTTTCACGGCGCAGGAGCGAGGCCGCTAGGTAAGGCGATTATTGTGACGGAAGTTCGGACCGAACCGCAGGTGAGATTCGCGGCGGTCAGCCAATGGCTGGAGACGCCTTTTGGCAGGGCGTTGCTGGCCCAGGAAGCGCGTCTCGTCGAGGAGGCGCTGGACGGCATCTTCGGCGAGCAATGCCTGCAGCTGGGGCTGTGGGGCGGGCCGAATACCTTCCTGAGGTTCGCGCGCACCCAGCGTACGGCGCTGGTCGCCGACTGGCCCAACGTGACCGGCAGCGAGAAACCGGGCGCGATCGGTCATATGCACCGCCTGCCGGTCGCGACCGAGTCCGTGGATGTCGTGCTCATGCCGCATACCCTCGATTACAGCGACAACCGCTCCCATGCGATCCTGCGCGAGGCCGACCGCGTGTTGCAC
>JBFHXJ010000178.1:0-2507 GCA_041598995.1 Woeseiaceae bacterium
ACCTTCGCGCACCTGCTTCGCATAGTCCTCGGTACTGAGATCATCGCGATAGGTGTCGGGTGTTGGAACGGGAACGACGTAATCGGGAACTTCCTCCCGCGGGCAATCCTCCGGCGATATCTCGAATATTGCCTTGGTATTACCGTGATACGCGAAATCGGTGACGAGGACGCCTTCGCCCCCCGTTACGGCGCGGGCGATGCGCAGCGCCAGTTCGTTGGCCTCGCTTCCCGTGCAACTGAACATCACGTTATCGAGCTCATCAGGAAACTTCGCCGTCAGCCGCTCGGCCAGCTCGATGACGTTCTCGTGCAGGTAACGCGTATGGGTGTTCAGTATCGAGAGTTGCTTGCAGATGGCATCGACGACATGGGGGTGGCAGTGCCCGACGTGCGGCACGTTGTTGTACAGGTCGAGGTATTTTTTTCCCTCCGCATCATAGAGCCACACGCCTTCGCCGCGCACGATGTGCACGGGTTTCTCGTAAAACAGACGGTACGCCGGCCCGAGCACGATCCGGCGCCGCTCGATCAGTGCGGACAGGTCAGCGCTCAAATGCGGTTACTCGCGGCACTAGGCTTCAGGTGGTTTGCAGCTCTTCGGGTTTGGTGATGCGGCCGGCAATGATGCCGGCGATCAGCAGGAAGATGCCCATGAAGAACAGGTATTCGGGAAAGCTGCGGGTCACGCCGCAATAGATCGAGAACACGGCGTTGACGATCTGAAAACCGTTGATGAGATGGCTCTCACGTTTCGCGATCTTCGGAAACCGGATCCGCGAGATCATGCCGAGCGAGAGCACGAACATGGCGATCGGCAGGTAGAGATGCAACGGCATGATAGCGGCGATGTCGGGATAGCGAACGAGCAGGATCACGCCGGTCGACACGAGGCCGCCGCCGGCGCCCGTGATCGGTATTCCGGCGAACCAGGCACCTCTGGGCTGGTCCGTCGTCAGGTTGAACCGCGCGAGCCGCATCGCGCCGGCGAGCACGAACACGCCGACCGAGACGAGCAGCACCCAGAAGGCGCCGGATTCCGTCTCCACGCCGCCGATGTCCATACCGGCTTTGAGCACCAGCATGCTCGGCGCCACGCCGAACGCCACCAGGTCTGCCATCGAATCGAATTCCGCTCCGAAATCCGATGTCGCTTTGAGCAACCGTGCCGCGAGTCCGTCGAACACGTCGAGGAGCCCGCACCAGACGATCATCCAGCCCGCAAGCTCCAGGTCGCCGAGCTGGCCGGTCACGATCGAGCCCACGCCGAGCAGCAGGCTCAGCGCCGTGAAGCTGTTCGGAATGGTGTATCGAAGCTTGATCACCTGGGTACCGGACTCTTTTTATTGTGCGCCCCGGTCATCATTCTGCATGGCGGCGGAATATTCCGCCAGTGCCGTCAGCGCCAGCTTCCGCCCGTAATCCCGAGTGGCCCTCGCGGCAATACGATCTGCATTGGCGTACCGTTGCGCACGATATCGACGACGATGTTTTCGCCGGGTTGGCCCGCTGCGGCCCGGCGACTCACATCCGACATGCTGAAAACCCTCTCGCCGTCATAACGCACGATCTCGTCGCCCGTTTCCAGACCGGCCGCCTGCGCCGGAGAAGACTCGATGACACTCGTCACCTGCACGCTAGTCTGTTGACCGCGGGCGCTGAGGTAGCGCTCGTAATTCTCGTCGCCGAGCTCTGCGCGAAGCGTATCGTCCATATCGTAGCGGTTAAGCCAGTAAGCACTCAGATCGCCGCTGCGCTCGGCCTCGAATCGTGCCTCGATCTCTTCCATCCGCAGTTCCGCTTCGCGGCGCGCGATCATGCTCGCCTGGCTCGGCAGGAACCCTGCCTCGATCAGTCGTTCCCTGAGATATTCCGGTGAATTCCTGCGGATATAGGCCGCGCGGCGGGATTCGCGTGACGTCGATGTCGCTTCGTCTTCGGAACCCTCATCACCCGCTTCGCCCCCTCGCCCGAACTCGCGCTCATAAGAAATTCGCTCCAGTTCCGACGTCAGGTAAAAGACTTCTTCCTGGAGCAACTGGCGCGCAAGACGCTCGTCACTCACGGCACGTTCGAGCGCCGCGATGCGATCCGCGACGGGCAAGTCCGCGTCGAACGATGATCCTTCCGACGCCGACGACGAAGACGATTCCGCTTCCGTCTGCACCGAATAGATCCAGCTTGCAGTCGCAAACGCGACAATGAAACTGGCGATCGATGCGATGACGGCAACCTTCATAAGAAGATCTCGCAGACGGATTGCGTTAGACGGTTACATTGGATTCTATCGCGCACTGTGAGTTCCCGCCGTCGTGTGTCGAAATCCCTTACAATGTTCTGAAATACAAAGAAAAATTCCCGAATATTGCCCTTGTGCAATCTTTTATAATTCGACGAAATTTACGGAACGAGCGCCATCGTGTCGACAGAATACAAATACCGCGCGTTCATCAGCTACAGCCACAAGGACGAGAAATGGGCGGCCTGGCTGCATAGAGCGCTGGAGAC
>JBFHXJ010000179.1:0-2343 GCA_041598995.1 Woeseiaceae bacterium
CACGCGTTTTGCGGTCGCAAAGCCGAGACCGGAAGCGCCGCCGGAGACGACGGCTTTTGCTGATGCGAATTGCATTGGTTTCTCCGCTTGTTGTTTTGCTATTACACTTCGATGCCGATCGCTGTGGCTTCCCCGCCGCCGATGCAAAGCGAGGCGATGCCCCGTTTGCCGCCGGTCGCGTGCAACGCGTGCAGGAGCGTCACGATGATTCTCGCGCCGGAAGCGCCGATCGGATGTCCGAGTGCGCAGGCGCCGCCATGCACGTTGACTTTTGCGTGATCGATGCCGACATCCTTCATCGCCGCCATCGTGACGCAGGCGAACGCTTCGTTGATCTCGTAGAGATCGACCGAGTCGGTATCCCAGCCGAGTTTCTCGTGCAATGCCTTGATCGCGAATACGGGTGCGGTCGTGAACCACTCGGGTTCATGCGCGAAACCCGAATGCCCGGCAATCGTGGCGAGTATTTTTTCGCCGCGAGATTTCGCTTCGCTCTCGCGCATCAGGATCAGGGTTGCGGCACCATCGGATATCGATGACGAGCTCGCCGCTGTAACGGTGCCGTCCTTCGTGAATGCCGGTTTTAGTGTCGGGATCTTGTCGACGTCGGCCTTTTGCGGCCCTTCGTCCTCGGATACGACAACGTCGCCTTGCCGCGTGCCGACGGTGACCGGTGCAATTTCGTTTTTGAACTTGCCTTCGGCGATGGCCGCCCGTGCCCGCATGACCGAGGCGATCGCGAACTCATCCTGGGCCTTGCGGGAGAAGCCGTATTTCTCTGCCGTGACCTCGGCGAAATGTCCCATCATGTTGCCGTCTGCGGGGTTCTGCAGGCCGTCGAAAAACATGTGGTCGATGATTTCGTGGTGACCCATGCGCAGGCCTTGGCGCGCTTTTGGCATTAGATAAGGCGCGTTGCTCATGGATTCCATGCCGCCCGTGACGACGATGTTGGCGCTGCCGGCCAGTATCAGATCGTGCCCCAACATGGTGGTCTTCATGCCCGAGCCGCACACCTTGTTGACAGTGGTGCAGGGCACGCCGATCGGCAGTCCGGCGTCCAATGCCGCCTGGCGCGCCGGCGCCTGACCTAGCCCGGCTGGCAGCACGCAACCGAGGATCACTTCGTCAACGTCTTTGGGTTCCAGTCCCGATGCCTCGATTGCTGCGCGCGTCGCTGTCGCCGACAGATCGGTCGCGGCGACCGGACTCAGCACGCCCTGGAACGAACCCAATGGCGTGCGCTTGGCGGCGACGATGACGATGGGGTCTTGATTCATGGATCGCTGTTGCAGTTCTCGTGATTCAAACGACGGCACTTTCCCGTATTCGGAGCTCGCGCGCAACCCGGGTTTTCCACGTCACCGGCGATCGGTATTATTCGGCCAGCAGGTCGGGCTCGTCGAGGACGTCGAGGATACGTTGACGCGACAGTTCCGCGAGTTTCGCGGAATCGACGAACGCCGGGTGCGTGGGTTCGATGGCTTGCAGAATGTCGATGCGCAAGCGGCCGTGCCGCGGCAGGATGTGGTCGCCCGGCAGGACATGCCGCGATCCCGAGATGACGGCCGGTACCACGGGTACACTTGCATTGATCGCAGCGGCAAAGGCGCCGGCGCGAAAACGATCGAGCCCGGGGTGCGGTTCGAATGTGCCCTCGGGGAAGACGGCGAGCGATTCGCCCGAGGAGGCAGCGCGAAGCAGATGGCGGGCATCGCGGGCGCTCCCCGAGGTATCGAATCGTTCGACGAACTTGGCGCCGATACGCTGCAACAGGAAATTGACGAGCGGAAATTTTTTCATCTCGCCCTTGATGACAAAGGCGAATCGTGGCGGCAGGTAGCCGAAGAGCAGCACGCCGTCAACGTAGCTCGCGTGATTCGCGACGATGACGCAGTGACCCTCGGGCAGGTTTTCGACGCCGCAGACAACCACCGGGATACGTGTCAGCTTGAAGGTCGTGCGAGCCGATGCGGTGACCCAGCGACGCCGCCGCTCGAGCCCGGGCAGGATCAGCGCGAACAGAATTCCGGAAATGACACACAGCACGAACGCCAGCCAGGCGTAGATGCCGAAGAAAAAGCTACCGACGCCGGTTTTTGCTTGAGGGTCAAATTCGGTCATCTGGACTGCTTTACGAGCGGCGTCGGGCCTGGATGGCACTAATTGCTGTGACGCACGTCACTTTATGTTAACGCCGGGATGATTTTTGTGACCTCGATCACGCCTGACTGGACATTGCGTCATCATACTCAATTCCTTGAGAAATCCGTTGCTTGGCGATGTTTTGGTCGATGTGCAATAACGGTCTGATGCGATTCCCGGGTGGGGGCGATTGTAGTG
>JBFHXJ010000180.1:0-2141 GCA_041598995.1 Woeseiaceae bacterium
CGTGTTGTCTCTGCTGTCGAAGGTTTCTCGCAGCCGTTCCGGCTGCAGCAGCTGCAACTTGTCGAGCGGCATGCCGACGAGCGTGCTGTTGCCGCCGGTCAGGTACTGTTCCGCCGCGCGATTGGCGAAGGAGCAGCGAAACTTGCCGGACTCGTCACGGGAATCCCGCGCAAAGCGCAGGATACCGTTCGACGAATGCTCCACCAGCGTGCGAATCAGGTGCTCGGAGTCGGCGAGCGCGGCGAGCGCCTGCTTGCGCTCGGTCACATCGCGGCACACGACGACCGTGCCCTGGGGCTGACCGGACGGCCCGACCAGCGGCGCGCTGTTCAGCTCGTAGTAGCGGTCCGACTGCATGCGAATCGTCTGCGTGAGGTTTCGATTGCGGGCGTGGTCGAGTACCGCCTGGGCCTCGGGCAGGTCGTGCCACAGAGGCTGGCCGACCAACCGGTGTTCCGGTGATTCGAGCAGCTGTTGTGCCGGCTTGTTGGCACTGATGATCTTCTGCGATCTGTCGAGGACGATGATCGGATCGCGCACGTGATCGAACAACGTCTGATACGCGAGCGGGCTGAAATCGTAGACCCTCAGCGCGAGCGAGGCCCACCAGAACAGCGGCAGCATCAGCGTCAACGTCAGCGAGGTGAACGGGAAATCCGGCGGACCGATCCCGAGCAAGGTATTGCTGACGCTGACCGCGAACGGTAACGCGGCGCAGGCAAGCAGCAGTTTGACCTTGCGGCGATGCGCGCGGGCAATGGTCGGCAGGCGTCCCGCCAGCGCGATCACGGAATACGCGAACAAGCCGTAGGCGAACGGTGCGTGCACGCGGTTGAACCAGCCGTGTTCGTTCGCATCGGTGAAGCGCAGCACGCCGTCGATCTCGACCGTGGTCCAGATCATGCCGTGCAACGGATTCGTGATCGCCAGAACGGTCGTGATGAACGGGATGATCGAGACGGCGGCGAGCAATGGCGCAGGCGGTCGGCTGGCGGTGAATTCCCGGTAGATCGCGAACATCGCAACGGGGATGAAACTGCCGCTGAAAAAGGACAGCGTCCTGCCGATGCCGTAGATATGCTCGTCCGTGGTCCCGTAGGAGAACGCGCTGCCGGCCACCATCATGCCCATCAGGAACAGGAAATAGCTGATGACGTTGTTTGACGAATCGCTCGACGCGCGTGACACGCGGACCGACAGCCAAAGGTAGAGTACCGCCGCGAAACCGAACATCGTCGGCAGGATGAGGTGCACGGCGTCGATCACCGCCGGGCCTCCGCGGGATCAGAGGAGCTGGTCAACATCATGCCGAAATCGTATCGGCGTTCCATGGTCGAAACTGCGACCTGTGCCGCATTCCCCGTAAGGACCGGGTGCAAAGGAATCGCGCCGAAAGCCGCTCGCGACGGGCGTCTCAGCCGTCCCGCAAACGCCGTCGAAGCACCCGGTCAATGGCGGACAGCCACTGTTGTCCGAACCGCTTCAGCGCCAATCCAGGACACCCACCCTTGCGCAGAAATGCGTGGGTGTGCCTGATTTTTCCGCGATTCCTTCGCCCGCTTGAGCGTTCGCGGCTGTTCGTTCCTACAGGCCTTCGGCGGTGTCCTCGATCAGCGTGTCGACGACCGCATTGAGCGCCTCCTGGGAACTCTTGCCCGCCGCCATTGACAGCTCGTAAACCCTGAGCTGGCGGTGCGCGCTGGTGCCGCGGCTCAGGATGTCGCGGACCGCGGCGACTTCGGCCTTGCAGTCGAGCGCCTCGGCGTCCTCGGCGGTCAGCTCGAGCATTTCCTCGAGCAGCTCCTCGAATGGCACGATTTTTCCCTTGGCGAAATCGATCAGGCCCTCGTCGAAGCTGTAGCGCATCGCCCGCCAGCGATTCTCACTGATCAACATCGCGGTATAGATGCGCCAACGCTGGTTGGCCAGGCGCAACCGGAACAGCATGCGAATCAGACAGACAAGCAACGCCGTCAGGGCGATGCTATCGTCGATGCGCGTGCACACGTCCATGATGCGGGTCTCGAGGGTCGGAAAGCGCCCGCTCGGACGAAGGTCCCACCAGATCTTGGTCGAGTCCTCGACTAATCCGGCCCGGACCATGATGTTCACGTGCCGTTCGTATTCCGCGAAACTCTGGA
>JBFHXJ010000181.1:0-2134 GCA_041598995.1 Woeseiaceae bacterium
ATTCACCTGCACCCGCGCAATATCGAGCGGGTCGCCGAGGCCCTGGCCGAACGACTCGTCGGAATCGATACCGCGAACGCCGCGCATTATCAGTCCCGGCTCCAAGTTTTCCTGGATCGCTGGGACGAAGCTACCGTCCGCTGGGAAGAACGCGCACTGCCACTTGAGGGCATGCGTCTCGCCTCGCATCACAAGAGTTTCAGTTATCTGGCCGAATGGCTCGACCTGGACGTCGTCGCGACACTGGAACCGAAACCGGGGATTCCGCCGAGCGGCGCGCAATTGGCCGCGCTGCTGCAACAGCTGACACCGAAACCGCCGGCGGGCGTGATTCTCACGCCGTATGCGAACGAGAAACCGGCCAAGTGGCTGTCGGAGCGCCTGAAGATCCCGGAGATCATTCTTCCTTATACGATCGGCGGAACCACGGACTCGGTCGATCTCTTTTCACTCTATGATGAGACGATCCGTATCCTCGAGGAGCACAACCGTTGAACGAATACGAATTCAGCATCATCGTGCCTGCGCTCCTCGCGAGCCTGCTGGTACTCAGCACCCATGTGCCGCTCGGTACGGAAGTATTGCGCCGAGGCATTATCTTTATCGATCTGGCCGTCGCGCAGGTTGCCGGGCTCGGCGTTATCGCCGCGGATACGATGGGTTGGGAAGCGAAAGGCTTCATGGTACAGATCGCTGCGGTATCCGCCGCGCTGCTGGCGGCATACATCCTGCACTGGACGGACAAGCGCTGGCCCGAGATCCAGGAAGCCCTGATCGGCGTCTGTTTTGTCCTTGCCGCAACCGCCGGCATCCTGGTACTGGCCGAGAACCCGCATGGCGGCGAACACCTCAAAGAGCTGCTGGTCGGGCAAATACTCTGGGTCACCTACGACCAGCTGCTGCCGGTGACGATCGTCAGCGTCCTGGTCCTCTCCGCCTGGTACTGGATGCGTGATCGTCTGCGAGGCTTCGGATTCTATGCGCTGTTTGCATTCGCGGTCACCGCCTCAGTGCAGCTGGTCGGCGTGTATCTCGTGTTCGCCTGTCTCATCATCCCTGCAATCGCGACGCGACACATCGGTCGCAGCGGCATGCGCGTCGTCTGCGGTTACGGCGTGGGCGTCGTCGGCTGTCTCGCCGGGCTGATGCTTTCGGTCACTGGCGACCTGCCGGCCGGCGCGGTCATCGTATGGAGCCTGATGGTCATCGGCCTGCTATTCGCCTGGCTCTTGTGGCCGTTGATACGACGCAAGAACGACATAGTGGAGACGAACGATGCCTGAACCCCGAGTACTGATCAGTGCGCAAGAGATCGACGCCCGGGTCGACGAACTGGCCGCGCAGATCTCGGCAGACTACGCAGACAAGGGCGAACTCGTCCTGGTCGGCGTGCTCAAGGGCGCTTTCATTTTTCTTGCCGACCTGTCACGACGGTTGACGATTCCACGGCTGATCGAGTTCATCGCCGTGTCCAGTTACCAACACGGACACTTGCCGAGCGGTGCGGTGCGCCTGGTCATGGACGTTCGAGCGAGCATCGAGGGCCGGCATGTCCTGGTCGTCGAAGACATCGTCGATACCGGCCATACTTTGCATTACCTGATCAACATGCTGAAGTCGCGCAACCCCGCATCGATAAAAACCTGTGCACTGGTCTACAAGGAAGGCAGGGCAACGGTTGACGTCAAAGTTGACTACCTCGGGTTCACGATCGGCGACGAATGGGTCGTTGGCTACGGTCTCGACTATGCGGAGCAGGATCGATCGCTTCCCTATATAGGCGTGGTGAAACCGGGTAAATAACTATCAGTCGTCAGCGATCAATGAATCTATGGGGTCGGACCTCCGCAATTTCTTGAATTACATGCCGTTTAACTAATATGTTTGCCCGAGTTCAGTCTTAATCAGCCATTTTCGTGCCTCGAATTGCACGGTGATTTCAGACATTTTCCGATTGATTTTACAAGCTTGCCGAGGTCCGACCCCGTCGTAACGCGTGGTGACATAGCGATCAGTTGTCGGCGCAGTCTTCGCATTCGACCTCGATGGTCGAGTGATCGATGCCATACTCCAGTTTGAGCAGATTCTTGATACGGCGCACGATCGGTGTCGTATCTGAATGATTCTCGCGAAG
>JBFHXJ010000182.1:0-1699 GCA_041598995.1 Woeseiaceae bacterium
CGCTAAGGTCAATTACGGCCAGGCGCTGCTGCAGGGCTTCGAGTACCTGCTGTCGACCTACCCGGACGTTTTCGTCATCGGCCAGGGACTGTGGAGTCCCTGGTACGTCGGCAGTTCCATGACCGATCTGGAGAAGAACTTCGGCAAGCACCGGGTCATCGACACGCCCGTGTCCGAAATGGCGTGCACGGGCGCGGCAATCGGCGCCTCGCTTGCCGGCTACAAACCGATCGTCGTGCACCCGCGCATGGATTTCATGATCCTGGCGATCGACCAGATCGTCAATCAGGCCGCCAAATGGCATCACATGCTCGGCGGCAGTGCCTCGCCGGCCGTCACCATCCGCGGCATCATCAATCGCGGCGGGGAGCAGGGCGCGCAGCACTCGCAGGCGCTGCATTCCTGGTTTGCCCACGTGCCCGGGCTGCGCGTGGTCATGCCGGCCACGCCGAAGGACGCGCGGGACCTGCTCATCGCCAGCGTGCGAAGCGACAGTCCGGTCCTGTTCATCGATGATCGCTGGCTGTACGAGCAGGAAGACGAACTCGGCAAGGTCGAGGAATCGCCGCTCGAAGATATCGAGCCGGAGATACGCGTCAACGGCAAGGACATCACGTTGGTCGCTTCCGGCTACAGCGTGCTGCAGGCGACCGAGGCGGCGCAGGCCATGCAGGGAAAACATGTTGCCGCCGAGGTCATCGACCTGCGCGTGTTGAACCCCGTTAACTGGGACAAGGTCGTTTCCTCCGTCGAGAAAACCGGTCACCTGCTCGCCGTCGACGGCGGCTGGACCAGTTGCGGCATGGCCGCGGAGACGATCGCGGCAGTTTCCGAACGCATAGATTGGAAGAAATTCAAGGCGGCCCCGGCCCGCGTGACGCTGACGGACAGCCCGGCGCCGACCAGCGGACCACTCGAAGACATTTACTACACGAAACCCTTGGACATCGTTGAGCGAGCCATGCGCATGCTCGGTGCCGAACGATGAAACGATTGTTCGACTTCCTCGTGTCACTCACGGGACTCATCATCGCGAGTCCGATACTTTTGGTCGTCGCCTTTGCCGTCTGGTTGCAGGACCGCCATTCGCCCCTGTACATCGCCCCGCGAGTAGGCAAGGACGAGAAGGTATTTCAAATGGTCAAGTTGCGGTCCATGATCGTCGACGCTGCGGCAAGCAAGGTGGATTCGACCGCCAAGGGCGACAGGCGCATCACACCGGTCGGCGCATTAATCAGACGATTCAAGCTGGACGAACTCATGCAGCTCTGGAACGTACTCATCGGCGACATGAGCCTCGTCGGTCCGAGACCGAACGTCAAACGCGAAACGGACCTGTACACGACGGTGGAAAGAAAGCTGTTATCCGTTCGTCCCGGTATAACGGATTTTGCCTCTGTCGTTTTCGCAGACGAGGGCGATATCCTGGAGGGTCACCAGGATCCGGACCTTGCGTACAACCAGCTCATCCGTCCGTGGAAGAGCCGACTTTCATTGCACTATATCGACCATCAGTCATTGCGGCTCGATCTCAAGCTGATCATGGCAACGGCGGTGGCGATCGTGTCGCGACAGGCGGTACTGAACTGGATTGTGCGCGAGCTTTGCCATACCGAGGCCCCTCACGAGCTGATACAGGCGGCCTCGAGGGAAAAAGCGCTCGTGCCGCATCCTCCGCCAGGCAGCGATCACGTCACTA
>JBFHXJ010000183.1:0-1676 GCA_041598995.1 Woeseiaceae bacterium
ATCGTCTGCAAGGTTGCCGGCGATTACTGCGACGACTTTCGTGTCTACCTCGTGCGAAATCCCGGCTTCAATGCGTCCATGACGGCGACCGGCATGATGCAGATCTGGACCGGTCTCATCGTCAGGTCGACGACCACCGACGAGATCGCCGCAGTAGTCGGGCACGAGATCGCGCATTACACCCGGCTGCACTCGCTGCAACGGTTTCGCGAGCTGAAATCGAAACTGGCGGCCGCGAGCTTTTTCGATCTCGGAATCGCCGTGCTGATAGGTGTGTCGGCGCCCGTCGGCCAGGCAGCCGCGATCCTGAGCATCCTTTCGTTCAGCCGGGAGCAGGAGACGGAGGCGGATATCCTCGGCACGCGCATGATCGCCGAGGCCGGCTACGATCCGCATGCGGCCTACGACGTGTGGCACAAACTGCTCGCCGAGGAAGAGGCGGCCGAGGTCAAGCGGGACAAGCCCGGGCTGTTCTCGCAGACGCATCCGAATTCCGCCGATCGCGCGGCCTACCTGATGCGGTTCGTCGACGACCGTTACGGACCTCGATATGCGACGGGCACCGCGGACCCGGCACTGCTGGGAATCCTGAACAATCACTACGCGTTGTTGATGGAAGACCAGATCGACACCAATCGTTTCGGCCGCACCGAGGAAATCCTGAAGCGGCACGCGGCCATCGGCGTCGAGCCCGGTATTCTGCATTTCTTCCATGGCGAGATGTTTCGGCAGCGCAATCATCCGGGCGACGTACAGCTCGCGATGGACGCCTACCGCTTGTCGATCGAGCAAGAGACGGTACCCGCGGCCGCTTACAAGAATCTGGGCTATTTGTATCTGAAGACGAAAAACCTTGAGCGCGCGCAGGAAAATTTCCGCCTGTACCTCGATGCTGATCCGGACGCCTCGGATCGCGCGATGATCGAGTTCTACCTGGAGGAAGAGCCGCAATGACGAACAGAATCCTGGCGCTGCTGATAGCGATGACGTCGCTCGGTGCGTGTGTCTCGACCACCTTTACGCTGGTCACGCCGGGCGTCGTCGCGGTTCAGGACCTCAAGCTGCAGGCGGACAGTGGCTGGAACAGCGCGCCGCCGTTTGCGATGCAGAGTGCCGGGTACGGCTCGGTGTATTGGACCAAGGACGGCCCGTTGCTGGATCGCCTCGTCATCATTCCCGGGGTGCCTGACGGCGAACCGCTCCTCGTGACGCAACAAAAGACCGCGGCATTGCCGATATTCAGGGCGGACATGCTGCCGAACGAGATCGAGGAGCTCGTCGAGTCCACGATCGTCAAGCTGTTCGGCGAAGGCCAGGCCGTCGTCAACACGGCGAACCTGCGGCCACACCGCTTCGGTGACCATCGCGGTGTGCTGTTCGACCTGACGGCTACCGTCACCGACAGCCCCGGGTACAGGGGCCTGGTCGGCGCATTCATCGCCAACGAGAAACTCTATCTCGCGTATTTTCTCGCTGCGACGCCTTATTACTACGACAAGCACATCGCGTCGGCCGAGTCGGTCATCAAGAGCGCAACCATCTGAATATGCATCCGGCGGCTCACGTGTCGCCTGGAATCGGGCGGCGGAGCAACGCTTTTTTGGGTATGCTGCCCCGCAAACCGTGACCAGCCAATCTCACCCAAACAGCGTGCCGGCCGGGCGGCCGGTCGAAAC
>JBFHXJ010000184.1:0-1591 GCA_041598995.1 Woeseiaceae bacterium
TTCGATCTGACGCCTTACTATCCATTCCACGACGACGTCGTGCACTGGCATCACAAGGCGAAGGAGGCTTGTGAGCCTTTCGGCGAAGATATCTATCCCAGGTTCAAAGCATGGTGTGACGAGTATTTCTTTCTGAAACATCGCGGTGAGACACGCGGCGTCGGCGGTCTGTTTTTCGATGACCTGAACGAGCTGGGCTTCGAGAAATCTTTCGAGCTGACGAAGTCGATCGGCGATCAATTCCTGCCGGCGTACCTGCCCATCGTCAGGTCACGCAAGGCACACAAATACGGCGAACGGCAGCGCGAATTTCAGTTGTACCGGCGCGGGCGATACGTCGAATTCAATCTCATCTACGATCGCGGCACGTTGTTCGGCCTGCAATCCGGCGGCCGAACCGAATCGATCCTGATGTCCCTGCCGCCGCGTGTGCGCTGGGAATACGACTGGAAACCGGAACCGGGCTCACCGGAAGCGGATCTCTACGAGAATTACCTGCGCCCGCGTGACTGGCTCGACGAGTAGTGGTAAGTTCCTTGTAAAACCGGGATTTACAGCCGGTTTTTCATCTACAATCAAGAGATTACGCCGGGTTGGGGCGCAATCGAAAACGGGCGATGGCAACTTCGTGAAGGGGTTCACCTATACAATCCTTATCGCACTCTTCTTGCCCGGAGAGGCGATCGCGGATAGTGAATCGCGGCTGCGCGAGGGCGGTCCGCCGATCGGCATTCGCCTCGCCGGGGCCGATGACGCGTTCAGCGAGTCCAGGGTGTACATCGTTCAGCTTCGCACACCGTCCGCCAGCGAGCAGCACGTTGCTTCTTCCCTGAGTGTTGCCGGCAAGCCGTCACCCGGCCGTTTGCTGTCGGCGCCTCGCTTCGACAAGACAAGCGCGTTCGTCGAGTCGCACGTACAGCGACTGGCAGCGGAACAAGCGAACGTTATGTCGAGAATCGGCGGCAACATCGAGCCGATTTACAGCTATCGCTATGCGTTAAACGGATTTGCCGCGCGTCTGACGCCGGCACAAGCCGTCAAGGTCGAACACATGCAGGAAGTGCTGCGCGTCTGGGAAGACGAGGTTCGCCCTCTGACGACCAACTTCAGTGCCGACTTCCTGGGTCTGTTCGATTCGCCCGACGGTCTGCGCGGCCCGCTCGGGCTGACCGGCGACGGCGTCATTATCGGCATCATCGACAGCGGTATCGCGCCGCAACACCCGGCGGTGCAGGATACGCGCGCGGCGGATCGCCCGCGAATCTGCGAGAGCAACTGGGCCGAGGTCTCGCTGCTCGGCAGGTGGCTGTGCGGCCGTTTTAACCGAATGGACGACATACTGATCTTCGATCCTCCCGAGAATTGGAACGGTATCTGCCAGATCGGACCACGGTTTGTCGAAACCGACTGCAACAACAAACTCATCGGCGCACGCTTTTTCGTCGACGGCGCACGCGCCACCGGACCTATCGATGCGGGCGAAATATTCTCACCACGCGACGTGGACGGCCACGGTACGCATACGGCGACCACGGCTGCCGGCAATCGGGTCAGGGCATCGATCTTCGGCACCTTTCTCGGCAGGGTTCAA